>NZ_JBFAUZ010000024.1:0-131865 GCF_040679555.1 Spirillospora sp. NPDC052242 | reverse complement strand
AACGCGACGGCGAACACGCTGGGCATCCGGCGCATCATGTTCGCCGTCGACGACCTCGACGGCCTCCTCGCCCGCCTGCGCGCGCACGGCGCCGAACTCGTCGGCGAGGTGGCTCGGGCGGGCGGCCACCACCTGCTCCTCCACCTCGGGCCGGGTGCGCGACGGGCTTGTGCGGGGGCCGCTGGGCCGGTCGGCCGGCCCGTCCCGGCCCCGGTCGCGGAACCGGCCCACCCACCGGTGCGCGCACTGACGGGAGACCCCGAGTTCAGCGGCCACGTGCGCGACCGGGCAACCGAGTCGAAGTGCACTACCCCCTGCGGCGGCAACGCC
The DNA here is from genome assembly GCF_040679555.1 of Spirillospora sp. NPDC052242. NCBI lineage: Bacteria > Bacillati > Actinomycetota > Actinomycetes > Streptosporangiales > Thermomonosporaceae > Spirillospora > Spirillospora sp. NPDC052242. The sequence continues at coordinate 131,535 of NZ_JBFAUZ010000024.1, read as the reverse complement.
GAAATCGCCGATCGGTTGACCGTCAGCGGGTCGGCGGGCCGGCATTCGATCCGCCAGCGATGAAGGACGTTGGGGCAGTGGCCGAGCCACTGGGCCGACTGGGCGTTGAAGTCGCCGGGCCGAGGTGAACAAGCTTTCCAGCAGGAGGTCATCGGGCATCCCACCTGCCGGGATTGACGGTCCGAACTAACTGCAACTAGCCTCGTTGCAGTTTCCTCTGGAAGGAGCATGGTGGCACTCAGCAGCAGGTCGGCGGTCGCGATCCACGGGCTCACCCTGCTGGCGCGCCACGAGGGCGGCTCGATGACGTCGGCCGAGATCGCCGACAGCCTGGCGAGCAACCCCGTCCTCGTACGGCGCGTCCTCGGCGCCCTTCGAGACGCCGGCATCGTGTGGTCGACCGAAGGGCGGGGCGGCGGCTGGCAACTCGCCCGTCCCGCCCGCGAGATCACCCTCTTCGACGCCTACAGCGCCGTCGAGACCGGCCCCGTCATCGCCCGGCACAGCCATCCGCCCAGCGAGGCGTGCCCGGTCGGGCGGCACATGATCTCCCTGCTCGAAGTCGAGTTCCGGGAGGCGGAGCGAGCCCTGGAGGAACGGCTCGGCCGGACGACCATCGCCCACCTGCATCGGGAAGTGCTGAACAGAGAACGCGAACTCGCACGGTAGCCGCGGCGGAGGACGACCTCCGCCGTTTTTCTCGCCCTAACTGCAACCACAAAGGTTGCAGTTCAACGAAAGGACCGCGGTGTCCGGCACCGAACGAAACGTCCCGGCCCTCCTGGCCGTGCTGCTGTCCGCGATGGTCAGCACGGTCATCGCGGGCGACATGGTGAACCTCGTGCTCCCCGACATCGGCGCGGACTTCGGCGCCGCCGAGGCCGAACTCACCTGGGTCGTCACCGGCTTCATGCTGAGCTTCTCCGTCGGCATCCCCCTCTACGGGCGCATCGCCGATCGCGTGAGCCTGCGCCGCCTCTACTGTCTCGCGCTCCTCGCCTTCGCCGCCGGGAGCCTGCTCAGCGCGCTCGCCCCGAACCTGCCCGCCCTCGTCCTCGGCCGGATCGTGACGGGCGTAGGCGCGGCCGCGATCCCGGTGCTGTCGATCATCGCGGTGACGCTGCTGCTGCCCGCCGGCCGCCGCGGGTTCGGGATCGGCGTCGTCTCCGCCGGATCGGGCATCGGCACCGCCATCGGACCCGCCGTCGGCGGCGGTGTCGGCCAGGCCCTCGGCTGGCCCGCGCTCTTCTGGCTGACGCTCGTCCTCTCCCTCGCACTGCTGCCCGCGGTGATGCGCGTCCTGCCCGCCGACCCCCCGACCGGCGCGCCCCCCTTCGACCTGGCGGGCGGCGTCCTCCTCGGCCTCGGCAGCGGGCTCCTGCTGTTCGGCATCACCCAGGCCCAGACCGCCGGCCCCTCCTCCCCCTCCTCCTGGGGCAGCGTCCTCGCGGCCGCCGCCGCCCTCGCACTGTTCGGACGGCGCACCGTCCGCTCACCGCGCCCGTTCGTCCCGCCCGCCCTGTTCGCCGGCCGCGTCTACCGCACCGCCGTCGCCGTCGCCTTCCTCGCCATGGTCATCTACCTCGGCGGGATGGTGTTCGTGCCGCTCCTCCTCGTCGACGTCAACGGCCTCGGGCCCGGCGCGGGCGCGCTCGTCATGATCCCCGCGGGCGTCGCCGTCGCCGCCGTCGCACCCCTGACCGGCCGTCTCGCCGACGCCGTCGGCACCCGCCCGCTCGTCCTCGCGGGCCTCGCCGCCGTCGCCCTGTTCTCCCTGCACCTGTCGACCTTCACCGGCGGCACGTCCGTCCTGCCCGCCGGGATCGGGATCTTCGGCCTCAGCGTCGGGTTCATGTTCGTCATGAACTCGATCATCACCGCCGCCGCGACCGCCCTCCCCGGCGACCAGGTCGGCGTCGGCGTCGGCATCCTGCAGGGAGCCCAGTTCCTCGGCGCCGGGACGGGCCCCGCCGTGTTCGGCGTCCTGCTGACCGCCCGGCAGGAGAGCGGCGGTGGCGCCGTCAACCCCCTGTTCACCGGTGACGGGGGCGCCGCCTACTCCGACGTGTTCCTGACCATGGCCGTGCTCTCGCTCCTCGCGCTGGCGGTCGCGTGGCGAATGCGCCCCGCCGTCCCCGAGACCGTCGTCCCGGCGGAGGAGCCCGCACCGTCCCGGCGTCGTCCGGTCACATGACGACCACCCGCTTCCCCCGCCCGCCGGCTCGGCGCGCCGTCCCCGGCGACCACCATTAGGTGAACCGCCCCGGGTTCTGTGGAGACTCCAAATTGTAATTGTGACCTGCTGGTTTGGGTCTTGCCGTTAGTAGTTGGCTTCGTGCGACATTGATCGCTTCGGCACGCGTGGCGACTTGCGTGAGAGCGATACCGTTCGCCCGGGGTTCGTCGGGCGGGATGTGGCCGATCTCTCCGTGCAAGCGAGTGGTGTTGTACCCCTCCACCCAATCGGCGGTGGCCCGTTCGACATCGGTGAGATGCCACCAGGGACGGCGGGGTTTGATCGAAAGACGTGTACTGAGAGCCGACGTCGCTGTGATGCACCAGGCCGGGACCGATCGGGCACCCAGTGCGGTCGCGCCGCACAGCGCCATGTCGATGGCGTCTGGGACCAGCCGGGTCTGCTTGGTGGCCGCGGCCCAGCCGACGATGGCGCGGGAGAACCCTGATGGTGTAACCGCTTTCTCCACGCGGCGAGCTCACCCCGACGAACTCAGGGCTGAACGGGTGAGAAGTGGTGGAGCAACCCAGCGTCCAGTGGCTGGTGAAGGGGTACAGTCTGCGGAGCTTCGGCTCGGCATAGGCGGCCTCGGTGAGCATCTCCCTGGTATCGGCGCTGCCACTTGTAGAAGCAGTTGCGGCTGATGCCGTAGTACCGGCGGGTCTGGGAGACGTTGCCGGTGATCCCCTCGGCGTGGCGCAGGACCGCCAGGCGTCGCTGCGCCTGGCGGTCCCGTTGCTGTTGAGGCGATGGGGGCATGAGATCTCCATAGTGATCGGAGACCCCAGGTGTCAACAACCTCCGGCAGTTTCAGAACGGAGGTTACGGGGCGATGATCACTTGGTACCACTCGTGGTCGAGGATGCGGTCGGCCACGACGGCACGGCCGAGTTCGCCTCCCGCACCCGTGTTCTCATTCAGTGGAACGTGGGCCCGTATGCAGGGCGCGCCCAGGGTGCCACGTACGAGTTTGACGCTCCATACGCCGTTGTTCTGCCGGGGGATGATCTCCGCGCACAGGGACCCGTTCGTGCCGCCCTGCGTGGAGCTGGCGAAGGGGAACTCGTCACAAGAATCGTTTATGACCGTGGGGTCGGGTCTGAAGGGCAGCGGGCCCATCGTGCAGGACTGCTTACGCCTGTTTTCCGCGTTCGTTTGGTTGGCGTCACGTAGGAGCGGTTTGTCGGCGGTGCCGAAATTGTTTGCCGTGAGGTTCTTCTGTGCCCACTCGTAGGCGACGGCGGCGGCGCCGTAGAGGGATTTGCGCAAGGTCACGTTGGCCAGGTGGCCCATGACGATGCAGCCGGGGCCGTTGCCGACCGCCGCATCACAACGCACTTCGGGGCCGTACCAGCTTCCGTGGACATGTATGGGGGTCGCGCCGAGGATCTCCCCCTCCACTTGGTAGGTGGGCTGGATGAACGAGATGGCCCCGTTGGCGACAGTGGAGCTGTAGGTGAGGGTGCCTTCGACCGCTTCGCCGGCGCGCAGGACCACGGGTGCGCCGCCCCAGGCCGGTGTTCCCGCGATGCACTGACCGCTGCAGGTGGAACTGAGGGCCAACGTCACGCCGGGGACATTGGGCGTCATCTCGGCGACGAGGACGGTGACGTCCTCGCGCCACTGCGCTCCCGAGGAGGCTTTGAGGTCGGCCGGAGTCACGACCGCGACCAAGGCGTGGCCGATCTCCTGGCCCTTGTCGTTGAGGAGCGCGTACCTGACGCTTTCCCGCGTGCAGTAGGCGTGGCGTGTGGAGACGACACGGTTGCCGGAGGGGTCGCTGCACAGGTCCGCCGGGCTGCGGTCGGCGACGCGGACGGGGGCGGGGACAGGGGTGGGGACGGGTCCTTCCACCTCGAGGCAGGTCCAAGCCCCGCCCTGACGCTGGAGCCTGGAGCCGGGGGCGGTGGCCGTGCATGTGCCGTGGCCTTGAGGAGTTACCCGGCTCTCGGCCGGTGCGGCGGCGGCCGGCGAGGCGCCCAGGGCGAGAAGGGCTCCGGTGAGAGCGAGGGAGACCATCGCCGCCAGCAGGCGTCTGACGCGTTTCACAGGCGGCCCCTCTTTTCTTTTCGGTGTCATGCAGACATGATCGTCTGTTAGAGCCTTCTGACACCACCGGCCGAGCCCGCCCGGCCAGAAGAAAGGGCAAACGCGACAATGCGCTACACAAGACCGGCCAGGCGCACAGGCAGAGCACTCGCTGCTGCCGCCGCCGCGGCCACCTGCACGATCACCGCCATGGGGCTGGCGGTCTCACCGGCCGCCGCCGCACCCGCCGAGCCCGCCGCCCAACAGGTGGCCGAACCCGGCCAGGCCTGTACCGCAGCCGATCTCGGCAAGCGCCACCCGATCATCAAGAGCGTCGAGGTCGCCCCGACGATCACCCATTTCAAGGGCTGGTACGTCACCCAGGGCACGACCGGTGCCCAGACCATCACCACCAGCACCCAGACGACCATCTCGGTCTCCGTCGGCTTCAACGGCAGCGTCCAGGGCAGTTTCGCCGTCGAAGCCCTCGGCATGGTCGGCGCGAGCGCGGGCCTGAACGTGCAGGTGAACTACTCCTCCACCAGCAGCGCTTCACAAACGATCACGTGGAACTTCCGCGAGCCCGGCTACTACGGCCTCTACAAGGGGACGAAGAAGGTCACCGGCACCTACGGAAGCCTCAACTGCAACCGTGTCCAACAGGACGACGGCACCTATGCCCTGCAGTGGATCGAAGGACCCGACAGCGGCAGCTACACCACCTACACCACCCTCGAAGAGGGCGCGGTGCGCTGCGAGGACACGGTGCCCGCCAACAGCATCATGGCCAAGGCACAGGAACTCCTGGACTGCGCCAGCCCCGCAGCAAAGGCCGAGCACCCGGCCGGTGCGGTAGCGCCGACGGCCAAGCAGATCCAGGACCGCCGCGCGCAGCGCCCGGTGCCCACCACCGGCACGTCCACCAAACAGCCCGAAGCCGCCGGACGCAGCGCACAGGCAGCCCTCAACTGCAGCTCCACCGCCTACAAGATCGCCGTACCCGGAAAGCCCCTGTCCTGGGGCGGGCCGCTCTTGGCAGACGACGGTGTCCGCCTGCGGCCCTCGACGATCTTCAGCGCCCACCTGGACCACTGGCGGCTGTGCAATGTGACGGAGCACAACGGGGTCCTCGAGGCGACCCTATGGAACTGGGGCAACGGCGGGTGCGCGACCATCGCCGCCCAGAACGCGGCCACCGAACGGGCGGTCCTGACCACGGTCTCCTGCACAGAAGACGACCTCCAGCGGTTCTACATCTACCGCGACGTCCCCGGCTCCGACAAGATCGGCGTCCAGAACAAATACACCGGCTCCATGATGGGCCACGACCGGTACGCGGACGGGGAGTTCATCCGCCAGTACTCCAGCGGCAGGCAGGACGGCACGGGCACGTACTCCCAGATCGGAGTCTGACCGCCCGCACCCCGTGAACGGCCCCACCCGTGAACCCCGACCTCCCGGTTCCAGGCGGGGCCTCCGCGCCCCTACTCCGAGCCCGGCTTTGAGGGCCAGTGGAGCAGCCGATATCGGCTGCTCCACTGGCCGGCCCGCGAGCCGGCCCGTGAGCAGCAACCGACCGGTGAGCGGCGGCACGGCCCCGCGCGCATGCTCGTCCGCGTCGGCAGCACCCCAGCGAACTCATCGCCTACTGCGAGAGCAAGGGCATCTTCGTCGAGGCGTATTTACCGATCGCGCACGGGGGAAATTTTGAAGAACGCCGCGGTCGCAGCGATCGCTGTGAAGTAATCGGTGTCGGTGCCGCAGCTGTGCATCCGGTACTCCCTGCTGCTGGGCACGGTCTCGCTGCCAAGACCGGCAACCCGGAGCACATGCGCTCCAACGCGCAGGTGGACTTCGTGATCACAGATGAGGATATGGGTGCCCTGGGGAACCTGGGCGCCCCGCTCTCCAGGCACGCTCGATCTCCGTGTCGCACAGCACACGACGGCCCTCGAGCTGTGCTTGCCGAATGTACGTCCGGGCAGATCAGGGACGTAGGGTCAGCCTCGTCAGGGGGTCTCTAGCACCCGCCCGTTGAAGCCGCTGCCTCCGCTATGTGACCGCCGGCTGCTCTCGAGGTCCGGGCTCGGGACGCCGGGGGCGAGGGCGCCAGACACTGGCTGCAGGCCCTCACCGAACTCAACCATCGGGGCGTGGACGACGACGCTTGCATGGTGGTGTGCGGCGGGCTGACCGACCGAAGCCGGCATAGCCCCCTCGGGTGAGACGGAAACGACGCTTGTTGCCGTCCAGACAGTAATCGGGGCCATGCCGGCGTCATGGGGCCCTGGCGGATGGACGCGTCCGGTCCCCGGCCTCTGGGTCTCCGAGGACCGAACGCCGCTTAGATGTCCTGTTCTCGCTCCACTTCGCGGTTCCAGGCGCGTTTGGCGACCTGCCAGTGGTCCTCGTCGTGGCCGAGCCGCCAGTAGCCCGAGATCGACGCGCGGTCGCGGGGAACGCCGCGTTCGAGGAGGAGGAGCCGCCGCAACTGCCGGACGCATCCCGCCTCGCCGTGCACGAACGCCTGCACGTCTCCTGGCAGAAACTCCAGCGCGCCGACGGCCTCGACGAGCGCGGCTCCGACCGGACCGTCGCCCCCGGTGCAGCCACGTGAGGGCCGCGTCCCCGGCCGTCTCGAGCTTCTGCTCCTCCGCTGGGCCGCTCACCTCGACGAACACGTGCGCCGACGCGCCTTTCGGAAGCCGCTCGAGGCTCGCGCCGATGGCCGGGAGCGCGCTCTCGTCCCCGGCCAGGAGGTGCCAGTCGGCGTCCGGGTCCGGGGCGTAGCCGCCACCGGGCCCGGTGAACCGGATCTCGTCGCCCGGACGGGCGCGCCGCCCACGGCCCGGCGAGGCCCTCGTCGCCGTGGTGGACGACGTCGACGGTCAGCTCGCGGGCGTCCCGGTCCCACCGCCGGACGGTGTAGGTGCGCATGCGTGGCCACTGCTCGCGCGGCAGTTCGACACGGATCCGCCGCAGGTCGAACGGCTCGAGGTAGGCCGCGCCCTCGACCCGGAACAGCAGCTTGACGTAGTGGTCGGTGTACCGGCTCGCTTCGAAGTCGCCCAGGCCGGGACCGCCGAGGACGATCCGGATCATGTGCGGCGTGATCCGGTCGGCGCTCAGCACCCGCCCGACCCGGGTGACGGGATTGCGGGGCCCGCCGCGACGTGGTGGCCCAGCCATCAGGCGACCGGCTCGGGCGGCACGAGTCCGAGTTTCGCGGCGGCGGTCATCAGTTCGTTCCAGACCCTCGGCATGCTCATCGCCCCGGCGTCGATGCGCAGCGCCGGTTCGAAGCGGTGCTCCCACAGCTAGGCGAAGCCCGAACGCTCGTACCAGGCGACCGCCGCCGCAGCGTCCTCGACGCAGAGAACCGGAATGACTCCCTCGTTCATGGCGCCATCGTCGCAAACCGCCCAGGGCGAACACCTCCGCGAGGTCGTGAACAGCGCGAACGTCACCTGACGCTAGGAACGGTCGACGGTGTCGAGGGCGTGTTCTTTGAGGAAAGCGCCCGCATGTGCCGCCGCTTCTTCCGCGGTCGCGTAGCGCGTCCCCTCGGCGGTCGCGGCGGATGCTCCGTCGGCGCCCACGCCCGACCAACTCCAGTCACCGGAAGGCGACTGCACCAGTTCGGCAGTCCCCCCGAAGAGCGCGAGCGTGCTCCCGCCCGCTGCAGCGGGCGCCGAACGGCGGACGGCGTCGGGCCATTTCTTACGGGCACCCTGCCGGGTGATGCCCCAGACAGCCCCCATCTGCTCATAGCTGGCGCCGTAGGAACCTGCGGTCGCCGCCGCGCGCGCGGTCAACCGTTTCACCTCGGCATCCACCACCTTCCAAGCGGCCAGGACGGACAGAGCCACTTCGACGGGATCCGCTTCCCACATACGGTCCGCGGGCAACCCGGTCTGTCGGGAGCGAATCTCCCAGGCCAGCGGATTCAAGGCTTCGTACAGCGCCTTGTCGAGGTGTGCCCGCTCTTCCGGAGTGATCTCAAAGATCGTCATGCGGAAACTATAGTTCCCGAACCGGTAGATAGAAACTAAAGTTTCCACACTGTCTCGTTCGTAGTCGGCCGCATCGGCGATCCAAGCCCCCAGCGCCGAGCCATGCGTCGTTCGCCCCGGGGGGGCGGCCTGGCGGAGGCGTTCATCGGCGGCGCGCCTGTCCCGCCGGATGATGTGGCGGCGGATCATGCGGCCCTGTTCCTGATGGTGGGCGGGGTCGGCACGATCGAGGGCGTACGCCGCTTGATGCGGCATTAGTCGGCACGATGAGGGGCCGGGCGCCGGGCAGGTTGACGACGTGCACGAGTTCGGCGTCGGCCGGGACGATCAGCGGCCTCCGCTTCCTGGTCGGCTTCCCGCGCCAGACAGGACAGGGCGCTCTTGCACTCGCAGCGCCCCGCGAGGAAGCGGTCCACGCCCCGCCCGGGGGACGTCGGCTCACCCTCTGCACCTGGGTCGGGCGCGCGGTGCCACCGAACCACGCAGGCCTTGGCCCGCCAAGCCTGGTGGGCGCTTGATGCACGGGCCCGAGCGGGCGCGGATGGTGGAGTTGTCTTCGCGCCAGGTTGTGTCGCGGAGCCGGTGCAGCACTTCGATGGTCCACTGGCCGCGGACGTAGCCGGCCAGATCGGCTGCGGTCGCCTGGCCGGCGGTGGGGCCGGCCACGCCGAGTTGGGCGATGGACGAGCCAGGGCAGGGCGTCGAGGGCATCGAACAGGGCTCGGCGGTTCTCCTTGACCGGGAACACGAAGTGGCCGCCGCGGGCGTGGATGTAGGTGGCGGTGGCCTTCACCGTGTGCGGAGCATCGGCGGTCACGACCTTGTCGTTCCGGCCGATCTGGGTCGGCACCGAGGTCGCGACGGTGGTCTCTTTGGGCTTGGCGTCGGGCACCTGGGCATGGGCGACGACCACTGAGGCGACCGGTGCCAGACCCGGCGGGCCGACCGCCGCCAGCAGGTGCAACCGACTCCCATCGGCGCTCTTGGCACCGCGGACGGTCTTGCCGTCCGGACGTACCTGCATCGGCTCGGCCCGTCCTCGGCGCAGAGGGCGGATGCTGCAGCACAGTTCAGCGGGTGGTTCATCAAGCAGGCACCGATCGCGGCGACGAACGCCTCACCGTCCCGGTGCCGCACCGGCTCGCATGTACAGCTCGGCCGGCGCCCCGGCGGGCACGTCATCGGCCCATCCGGTGATCGTAGTAGCACTGTGCGCATCCCGGCCACGGTCGCCGCCGCCGACAGCGCCAGCACCGCCGCCACCGGATGATCCCGGCCCTGATCTGAGCTGCCGTCCGATACCCCGCGCAGCACCAGGTCACAGCACGCATCCGCGAGTGAGAGAGAGAGACGATGCCGTGCTCGTGCACGGGAGCGGCAGCGATGGTGGCTCACCCGCGCCATCAGTGATCAGATCGCAACATCCCACGCCAGCGTGGTGTTCGACGAGAACCAAGGCGAAGATGTCGAGCAGCCAGCCTGGACGCGCTGCTTGCGACGTTCGCGCCGAGCGAGAGAACCATCGGGTTGCCGTCTCGCCCTTGGCGGCGGTGCAACTGCGGCCCGTCCAAGCTCAGCAGAACAGCCGCCACCTTAGCCGCGCTGCCGCACTTATGATTGCGCGATGTCGCTCACAGTGCGCTGGACTCGGCTGCTGATGGTGGTATCGGCAGCCGGCTTCACAGGCGCGGCCTTCACAATCCGCGCCACGATGGACGGGCCCATCGAACAGTACTCAGGCGCCGCCTTGTCCGCAGCCATCGTCTACACGATAGTGATCTTCATATGGCCGCTGATCTCCCCACTGCCCGCCGGCGGCGCCGCGATCGCATACTGCTGGTTCATCGAGTTCGCGCAGCTCACCCCCGTACCCGCAGCACTCTCCCAACGCAGCTGGCTCGCACGTCAGCTGCTAGGCGCCCAGTTCGACCCCGTTGATGTTGCCTGGTACCCCGTCGGCGTCATCCCATTGGTCGCCGCGCACTGGTTCCTCCGGGCCCGTACACGTTCCCGAATAGACCCGACACCCGCCCTCACCTCATGATCTCGGACCAGCCGTGGCGGACGGACAGCGTGGCGGCCTCGAGCCGCGACCGCCGGTGCGGGCAACCGGTGGCGTGTTCTCCGAAAGGCTGGGCGGTACGATCGCTTTCGCCCCCGTGTTCACATGGCGGGCGCCCCGGTCGTCGAAAACACGGGCGGACCACCCGATATCAGTACTCGGGCGACCGTTGCAGCCTCACGAATACTGGCAGGTGAATGCCGTTGGTCGACCATGCGTACCCTATCCCGCGCATCAATGGGTGAAGCCGATGGTCAGTTCGTGTTGTCCGTAGTCGTGGGGCCGAGGTGGCCGGGTCAGGGTAGGTGGCCCCGCCTACGGGAGATGACCACGGCCTCGTGCCGTGTCCTCGCGCCGAGCTTCGCCATGAGGGTCTTCATGTAGCTCTTGACCGTGTAGGTCGTGAGGCCGAGCGCCGTCGCGATCTGCGCGTTGGTCAGTCCGGCGGACACCAGGGCCAGGACGTCGCTCTCGCGGTCGGTCAGCCCCGCCGGCGCGGCCGTCGCGTCCCGGACGGTGAGGCGTGCGGCCTCGCGCAGGAGTTCGGCTCGCATGTCGGGGTCGGACGTCCGGGCGGCGAGCAGCCGCAGGCGGGTGTGGGCGTTTCGAGCGGACGCGCGGAGGCGGCGGTTCTCGTCGCGGAGCGCCTCGTCGGTGCAGGGTTCGTCGGCCGCGTCGATCGTCGCGGCGGCGACGAGGGCGGGCTCGAGCGTTCGCGCCTCGCCGACGACGGCGTCGTAGATGCGGCCGCCGATGAGCTGGTCCCCGCGGTACGCGCCGAAGACGACGGCGACCGTCCGTTCGGCGACCACGACGGGAACCGCCGCCATGGCGCGCAGCCCTTCGGCCTGGATGATGCGGTCGTAGGCGTGCGTGATCTGCGGCGTGCGGACGTAGTAGTTGACAACGATCGGCCGCCGGATCGAGGCGACCTTGCCGCCGAGCCCGTGGCCGACGTTCAGCGTATGCCCCATGCTTTCACCGGAGATGAACGCCGAAGAGACCGGGACGGGGCAGGACGTTGCGGCGCGGATGCGGTCCTGGCTGGACGTCTTCGACACGCCCGAGGCATGTGCGGCGAAGCTGCTGTGCGACCGTCACGACCCCGCCGCCGTCGCCTTCACGATCGTCGAGTCCGATCTCGGCTCACGGGACGTCACCTATGGCGAGCTCGCCGACGCGTCCAGGCGCTTGGCCACGACACTGGCCGAGCGCGGCGTGGGGGCCGGCGACAACGTCGCCGTGCTGATGGGCAAGCGGTTCGAGCTCGTGGTGACGCTGCTGGCGATCTGGCGGCTGGGCGCGGTGCACGTGCCACTGTTCACCGCGTTCGCGACGCCCGCGATCGAGAGGCGGGTCCGGCCCGCTGGAGTTCGCCTGATCGTCACCGAGCCGAGCCAGCGGGACAAGATCGAGCCGCTGTTGGCCGACGGCGGGATCGGCGCACTCGTGGCCGGGCCGGAACTCGACGAACGCCGGATTCTCCGCCGACACCACGTTCTCGGTCATCCGGAGGTTCGGCGTCACGAACTTCGCCGCGGCCCCGACGGTGTACCGCGCCATGAGGCAGGGCCGTCCGGACGGCGGCGTCTCCCTGTGACGCGCGTCGTCGGCGGGCGAGCCGCTGACCGCAGAGGTCCTCACGTGGGCCGCGGACGCCCTCGGCGTCGAGGTCCGCGACCACTACGGGCAGACCGAGCACGGCATGGTGATCGCGCTGTGGGTTAGCCTAGTTGCCCAATAGACCGGTTGAGGGAGTGCAGTCAGGTGGCAGATCCACGGGTCAATTCTGTCGGGGAGGCGGGCTCTGACCTGCATCTTGACCTGGCTGCGACGGGTCCCCGCCGGGCTGCGGTAGCGGAGGCTCTGCGGGAGGCCGTGCGTAGCGGGAGGCTCACGGCGGGGACGTTGTTGCCGCCGTATCGGTCGCTTGCGGTGGATCTGGGGGTTGCCCGGAACACGGTCGCGGACGCCTACGCCGAGCTGGTCGCCGAGGGCTGGCTGACCGCCCGGCAGGGGTCGGGCACCCGGGTCGCCAATCGGGTGGAGGCCAAGCCGCGGCGCGTCCCGAAGAAGGCTCCCGGCCGCAGGGTCGTGACACATGACCTCCAGCAGGGGCAGCCGGACGCGACGTCCTTCCCGCGGGCCGCATGGGCCGCGGCCGTCCGTCGGGCGGTGACGGCCGCGCCGCATGACGCGTTCGCTCCGCCCCACCCGCAGGGGCGTCCCGAGCTGCGTCGTGCGCTTGCCGAGTATCTCGCTCGGGCGCGTGGCGTGTCGGCTTCACCGGATCAAATCGTGCTCTGTGCGGGGTTCGCGCACGCTCTGCGGCTTCTGTTCGGCGGCGGGGTGCTGTCCGGGCCGTTGGCGGTCGAGCCGTACGGCCTGCCTTTCCACCGCGGGATCCTGGCCGAGGCCGGGGTTCGCACGGTTCCGCTGGGCCTGGACGGCCGGGGCGTCCGGACCGACCAGCTGGCATCACATCCGGGCCTGTCGCCGCGGCGTGGGGCGCGGGCAGTCCTGCTCACTCCCGCTCATCAGTTCCCGACGGGCGGCCCGCTGCATGCGGCGCGCCGGACCGCGGCCGTCGACTGGGCGCGTGGTCGGGGCGGGGTGGTGCTGGAAGACGACTACGACGGCGAGTTCCGCTACGACCGGGAACCCGTAGGGGCCGTTCAAGGGCTCGATCCCGATCATGTGGTCTACCTCGGCTCGGTCAGCAAGAGCCTGTCGCCGGCGATTCGGCTCGGCTGGATGGTCCTGCCGCCGCACATGGTCGACGCCGTGCTCGCGGCCAAGGGACTGCGAGAGGCGTGGACGGGGGTCACCGACCAGTTGACGCTCGCGGAGTTCATCGGCTCCGGGCAGTACGACAAGCACATCCGCCGGATGCGGCAGCGCTACCGAGCCCGCCGCAACCTGCTCGTCACGACGCTGGCCGAGCACGCCCCGCACATCTCGGTGACCGGCATCGCGGCCGGCCTGCACGCGGTCCTGCGGCTGCCGCCGGGCACCGAGGTATCCACCGTCAAGGCGGCGGCGTGGATGGGTCTCGCCCTCGACGGCCTGGCGGCCTTCCGCCACCCCGACAGTCCCGACCCCCACGAGGACGGCCTGGTCGTCGGGTACGCCGCACCTCCCGAACACCGCTACCGGCCGGCGCTCGACGCACTGTGCCAAGCCCTGCCGCCTGACGCCTGAATCCCGAACGCCGAATGCGGCGCCGCTCGTGAAGGGCGGCGCCGTATTCGGCGGATCTGATCAGACGTGCGCGAGCGGGTGGTCAACGGCCCGCGGCTCAGGCCGGGTGGTCTGCTGGAGCTTCGGCTTGCGCAGGCCGAGGGCGGCCAGGGCGGTGACCGTGATGCCTGCGGCGGCGATGAACACCGCGGTGCGCAGCCCGTCGTTGGTCGCGGTGCGCAGCGCCTGGCCGGTCAGGCCGTCCAGGCCGGCGTTGGCGACGGCCACCAGGAGCGCGAGCCCGACCGCGCCGCCGACCTGCTGGCTGGTGGACGCGATGCCCGAAGCGATGCCCTGGTTTGGGGCGGCGATCCCGGCGGTGGCGGCGCCGAACATCAGGGTGTAGCCGGCGCCCTGGCCGATCCCGAGCACGACGAGCCCGGGGATCAGCGCGAGGTAGGAGGCATCGGCCGCCATGGTCGCGCCGACGATCGCGGCCCCGGCCCCACCTGCCGCCAGGGCGGCGCTCAGCACCGGCCGTGTCCCGTACCGGGTGGCCAGCCGTCCGGCGGTCTGCGAGCCGACCGCGATCGCTGCCATCGGCACCAGGAAGGCCAGCCCGGTGGTGAGCGCATCGTAGCCGTGCACGCCCTGGAAGTAGACGGTCAAGAAGTACAGCAGAGTGCCGAAGGTGCCCATGTAGAGGAACGTGACGAGCGTCCCGACACTCAGATCGCGGTCGGCGAACAGGTGCAGCGGCATCAGCGGGTCGGCCGACCGCCGTTCGACCGCGACGAACACGGTCAGCAGGACGGCGCCCGCGACAGCGGCGGCCAGCACGACCGGCGACAGCCACCCGGACTCCGGCCCCTGCACCAGGGCGAACACCACGGCCGTGACACCGATCGTCGAAGTCAGCGCCCCGGCGACGTCCAGCGAGCGGCCGCCGGCACGCGGCTCGTCCGAGGTGATCAGCACGAACGTGAGCAGGGCTGCGGCGCCGGCGAGGGGGACGTTGACGAAGAACACCGACTCCCAGCCGAACATGTCCGTCAGCACACCGCCGAGCAGGGAGCCGAGGATCATCCCGCTGCCACCCGCCGTGCCCCACACCGCGAACGCCCGGTTGCGCGCACGCCCCTCGGCGAAGCTCGTGGACACCAGGGTCAGCGTCGCGGGGAACAGGAACGCGCCGCCGATGCCCTGCACCGCCCGGGCCGCGATCAGCACGCCGGCGGATTCGGCCAGGCCGCCGAGCAGCGAGGACACCGCGTACAGAACCAGCCCGGCGGCGAACATCCGCCGCGGCCCCACCAGATCGCACGCCCGCCCGCCCAGTAGCAGGAAGCCACCGAAAGCGACCGCGTACGCGCTGATCACCCACTGCAGATGCTGGGCGGAGAAGCCGAGACCAGAGCCGATCTCGGGCAGGGCGACGTACACGATGTTGTAGTCGATCGAAATGATCAGCTGGGCGAACGCGAGCAGCGCCAAGGTCGCTGCCGGGCGGGGCCGGCGCCGGGCATCGGGCGTGACAGGGGGCATGACGGTTACTCCTTTTCAAGGATGCGGAACAGGGGGATCAGATCGGGCCGCGTGGGCCGCTGGCTCAGCTGTCGGACAGCGCCTTCGCCCACACCGGACTTTCGAAGTAGTGGTTGTCGTACTGCTCCGAGCTGTCACGGATGTCCTGCACGGTGGCCTCACCCCGGTAGACGCGCTCCAACAGCCGGTAGTAGTCGAACCGGTGCAGGCCAGGGGTGAAGACCACCAGCAGCTCGGCCTCGCAACCGGGCGCCGGCGCGAAAGCGTGCGGCACCCGTGGCGGGACGGTCAGGAAGCCGCCCTTGTCCAGGGTCACGATCTTCTGGTTCACCAGGAACCGCATCGTGCCGTCCAGGACGAAGAACATCTCGCTGGCCTTGGTGTGGAAGTGCGCGGGAGCACCCGGCGACCCCTTTCGGAACGTGGCCTTGTTGGCAGTGAGCGCGCCACCGGTCTCACCCGAATCAGCGAGCAGACCGATCAGGCTCAGCGCACCGTCCTGAATGACCTCGGCGTTATCCGGACGGACCAGGACAGGGGCGACCGGCTGACTCACGACAGCGTTCATGACTTCTCCCAGATTTTCGGCCCGGCTTCCCACCAGGCCCTTCGTGCTGACATCAATGAACCTACGGGAGGTAACGACCCGTCAGGAGGTTCATTTTCATGCCATAAAAATGGGTCAATTTCGCCGACTTGGTTGTGACGTGCATCGGTCACCGCCGCACGTCACACCCTGGTGAGCTGGTAGCCGTCCAGCTGGGCGCCGCATTGACCTCCGCCCTCCACTAGGCAGAAAGGGCGGCGCGATGATGCACGGACTGCCGTGCCTGTCGATCGGCGCCGGACCGCCGCTGATCGTCCTGCTGTTCACCCCGGAGGCCGCCACCCCGACCGGTCTGGGACGCCGCTACCTGATGCGGACGGTAGGGCCCTTCACCGAGCGGTTCACCTAACGCCCCGCCCCGCACTGGCCGAACCGGTGACCGTGTCGGCGATCGGCCAAGCCCTCGTCAAGGCTCTGGGCTGGGTGGCCGACGGCCGCAAGGACCACACCGACGCCGCCACCATGCTCAACGCCGAAGACGGCCACAACCTGCGCGATCGACTGCACGACATCAAAGCTCCCACGTTGCTGATCCAGGGCGGGAAGGACCTGGTCTACCCGCTGGAACTGGCCCGCCAGACCGCTCACGGCATCCCCGGCGCGCGTCTGATCAGCTACCCCGGCAAAAACCACGCCGCGACATTCACCGACGACCGGTTCGCATCGGACGCGCTGGCTTTTCTCCTCGCTGGCTGACCGACCGCCCTGCGCTCACCCCTTGTTCAGGGCGGTAGTGCGGGGTTCCGGCACAGGCTGACTGCTGTGACGCGGTTTCAAAATGGGGGCTCGTCAGTGGGGGCGTCAACCTGCAGCAGCTTGGTCGGGACGGGCTTGGGCCGTTGGAGGATCGCCACGGCGTCCTTGACTCGGCCGAGGTCGATAAGGTGCCGGGCCAGAATGCTGCTGCCAACGTTCTCATTCTGTTCAAGGAGGGCAACGGCCTCCTCGGTGCGGCCGACGTCGGCCAGCAGCTCGGCGATGGTCTCCTCGGTGCGTCCGGCGTCGGCCAGCAGTTCGGCGATGGCCCAGGTGCCCCCCTCGGGATGTGCCATCACCAGGTCGATCGCCTCCTCGCGGCGACCGCACGCGACCATAAATGAGAGCCGCATCCTGTAGAACTCCCATGCCTCTTCGCCGCGGCGCGCCTTGAGGGTGTCGAGGTAGGCCAGGCCGTCCTCGGGACGGCCCTGGTCGGCAAAGTGGGTGCACAGCATGTGAATGATCCAGTCCTCCTCCTCGCCGGGCGCCGCGAGCGAGCGCAGCACGTCCGTCGCCTCCTCGCCCCGCCCGTGCCGCACCAGCAGCTCCGCGAGACGGACGGCCCCGTGGTTCCTGCGGAACGAGGAACCCCTCGGCTGCCGGTACACCGCGATCGCACCCTCCACGTCACCGCGCTCCTCCAGAACCTCCGCAAGACACTGCGCGGCGGCCCCGAGGGACTCGGCCGCCGCGTACGCACGCAGTTCCTCGATCCGGTCGTGCCGTGCCAGCAGGTCGGCCAGCTGGTCGCGGCCGTTGACCGAGGTGGTTTCCCGGGTGTGCAGCAGGGCGATCGCCTCGTCGACGCGGCCCTGGCGTTCACGGATCGTCGCGAGCAGGCCGACGGCGTTGAAGGGTTCGATCCTGCGGCGGCGCGACGGGGCGTCGCAGCTCTGTCCCTCCTCGATACGGGCGGTCAGTAGTGCGGCTGCGTCCTCGTCCCGTCCCGCGGCCTCGGCCACGTCGACCAGGGCGGCGGCCAGCCACCAGTCCTCGACATGCGGGCGCAGCAGAGTGAACGCCTCGTCAGCCCGGCCATGCCGGGCGAGCAGACGCGCGAAGAACTCGAGCGCCGACCGCTCCCCCGCCTCCGCATGCGGACGGGCCAGCGCGATCGCCTCACCGCCCCTGCCCCACTCCTCCAACATTGCCGCCATGGCCTCGACGGCCTTCCACCACCCCGTGGCAACGTACGGGGCGAGCACCTCCAACGCCTCCGCCCGCCGGTCCTGTTCGGCGAGCAGTCGTGCATGCTCCCGAGCGCAGAACCACTCCCCACGTCCGGCCTGGAACTCCACCTCCTCGGTATGGCCGAGTTCGACGAGCCGCGAGACCAGATGCGGAGGAATGCAACCAGTGAAAGTCCTGGCCTTGTAATCGAGATCAGCAGCGTCCACGGAAATGGACCCTAGCCCCCGCTTCGGACGTAGTTGGGAGCCCTCAAGGCGATCGCCGAGCGGAGCACGTCGGGGCTCCGCCCGTGCCGCTCCGACGCACCCTCCGTACTGCAGCCCACAACCCGATGGTCGTGCGGCGCCCTACTCACACCCTCACGGTGGCGGCCGACCGTGTTCACCCGTTGTTCGCTCGGCGGCTTCGAAACCGGACGGCACCGAGCAAGATGTAGCGGCATGGATATGGGACTGGACGCGGACAGATTGGTGCCATGCAATTTCGAGAGCGCCGCCCTGATACGAGAACAACCGACTTTTCAGGGCGCGGACGGCGCGCTTGAGGTTGATGCCCTCGCAAATGACGGCACCGCCGACGCAGCGTCCCTCTTAATCCGCGGGTTCGGGGTTCAGCTTCCTGGCGGCGCACCCGCCTTGACCAGCTATGACCTCCCACATTGGAGCCCGGCTGCAGGCCGAGGCCGACGCCGCCGGGCTGATCGGCTGGCAGGTCGGCATCGATTCCACCGTCCTGCGCGCTCACCAGCACGCCGCCGGGGCCCGCCGGCACGGCGAACGGCAGGCCGAACCGCCCGGCGGAACCACGACGAGCCCGGCGACCACGCCTTGGGGCGGTCGCGGGGCGGGTTGTCGACCAAGCTGCACCTGGCCTGCGAGCAGGGCCAGAAACCCTTGTCGCTGGTGGTCACCGCCGGGCAGCGCGGCGACGCGTTGCAGTTCGAGGCGGTCATAGCCGGGATCCGAGTCGCCCGAATCGGTGGCGGGCACCCGCGCACCCGGCCCGAACGGGTTCGCGGGGACAAGGCGTACTCCCTAAGATCGAAATGTCTGGAGCGAGTCGTTCTGGATGCCCGGGACGACGGGGTGTGGCTGAAGGCTTACTGCTGATGCTGTGGCTCGGGAGGAATGGCCGCCCCGTTGTCCGGGACTCCCCGACTGCTTATTGAGATCTGATGCGAACCGTCGCTGTTTAGGGACTTGCCAGCGGGGACGTCCCATGGGCTGACCTGTAAAGACGAGAGGGCAGGGCAGGTGGCGGTTCCCGAGGTGATCTGGGTCGGCATCGATGCCGGCAAGACCAGCCACCACGCTGTGGCGGTGGATGCCGACGGCCGGCGGCTGTGGTCGGTCAAGGTAGGCAACGGCCAGCAGCAAGTCGAGGAGCTCGTGGCGCGTGGGGCCCGGTCCGGAGACGAGGTGCGATGGGCGGTGGACCTGGTCAGCCCGATGGCATCGCTGCTGATCGCGGTGCTGCTGACCAGCGGGCAGAACGTCGTCTACGTGCCGGGCAGGACGGTGCACGGCATGGCCGGGATGTTCCGCGGCGAGGGTAAGACCGATGCCAAGGACGCGGCGGTCATCGCCGAGGTCGCCCGGATGCGCCGGGACTTGACCGCCATCACCGTCACCGACGAGCTGGTGGTCGAGCTGGCTCGCCTGACCGCGCACCGCGAGGACCTGATGGCCGACTGGGTCCGCGGGATCAACCGGCTGCGCGAGCTGCTCGGCTCGGTCTTCCCTGGCCTGGAGGCCGCCTTCGACTACTCCACCCGGTCGGCGTTGATCCTGGTCACCGGCTTCTGCACCCCAGGCCAGGTCCGCGCCGCCGGACACGAGGGCTTGGCCGAGTACCTGATCGAGAACGGGGCCTGGCGCAAGGGCATCCGTAACATGGCCTCCACCGCCCTGCGGGTTGCTGCCGAGCAGACCGTCGTGCTGCCCGGCGAGGCCACCACCGCCCTGCTGATCAAACGACTCGCTCGCAAGCTGCTGGACCTGGACCGCGAGATCAAGGACACCGACAAGCTGATCAACAGCCGGTTCCGGGAACATCCGCAGGCCTCTGTCATCCAGAGCCTGCCCGGCATGGGCCCCATCCTGGGCGCGGAGTTCCTGGTCGCGGTCGGCGGCGACGCCCAGGCCGCCTTCGCCAACCCCGGCCGTCTGGCGTCCTACGCCGGGCTGGTACCCGTCCCCAAGGACTCCGGCCGCATCACCGGCAACTGGCGCCGCCCCAAACGCTACAACCGCACCCTCCGCCGGGTCTTCTACATGGCCGCGTTGACCAGCATCCGCGCCGACGGCCCATCCCGAACCTTCTACCAGCGCAAACGCAGCGAGAACCGCATCCATACCCAGGCACTGCTCGCTCTGGCCCGACGTCTGGTCGACGTGTTGTGGGCCCTGCTGCGCGACAACCGCACCTTCACCCCAGCACCACCGATCACGGCTGCTGCGGCTTGACACGATCATTGAGATTCGTCCCGGACGATCCGGGCTCACCTACGACGGCGGGGCATCGCGGCCACGATCCTCGAACCCGCCGACCAGGCCCGCCACCGGCTGCGGCGCGGCGCCCGGGGTGGCCGGCCGCCCGGGTTCGATCCGGCCGACTACCGCGAGCGCCATGCGGTGGAGTGCGGCATCAACCGGCTCAAACGCCACCGTGCGGTCGCAGCCCGGTTCGACAAGCTCGCCGTCCGCTACCTGGCCACCGTCCACATCGCCGCCATCAACGAATGGCTCTGATCAACTCTGAAACAGGCCCTACCAGCGTTCGCCCAGTCGGGCAGCCCTCCGGCGAAGCCGCCGTCGCGGAAGACGAACCGCACGGGTGTGCGGGGGCTGGTAGCGGCGCGTTCACGAACCCGCGTGGAGACTACTTGGACGCGGCCGGGCGCGGCCCCCACCGGAGGCCGTGGTGCTCGCCGGCGCGTTCCCGCCCGGTCACTCGGGCCTGATGGCCAGTACGGCGTCCGCGACCGCTCGGAGGGTGGCGATGGGGGCGTCGCCGAGGGGGTAGACGCCGATTTGGTCCGCGCCGGCGTCGAGGTGTGCGATCAGGCCGCGCGCGAGGTCGGCCGGGTCGCCGTAGGCGAGCAGCGCGTCGATGACGCGGTCGCTACCGGTGCCGGAGAGGTCCTCGTCGGTGAAGCCCAGCCGCCGGAGGTTGTTCGCGTAGTTGGTGACCTGCAACGCCTGCCCTGGCGGTGCGGCCCGGGCAACGGCGCGGGCCCGCTCGGGGTCGGGCTCCGGCAGCGCGAAGTGGCCGGGGAGCAGCAGCCTGTCCCCACCGAGGATCTCCCTCGCCCGCCGGGTGTGCTCGGGCGTGACCATGCCGGGGATGGCACCCGCGGTGCGGTCGCGGGCCAACCGGAGCATCCTCGGGCCGAGGGCGGCCAGCACCACCCGCTCGGCCGGGACGCCGGCCAGCGCCAGTCGGTGCACGTAGGACGCCAAGGTGTCATGCGGCGACGCCCACTCGGCGTGCACCTCGCGGTGCCCGATCCCGACGCCGAGGATGAACCGGCCGGGATGCCTGGCGACGATCCGGTGGTAAGAGGCGGCGACGGTCTCGGCGTCCGCGGTCCACACGTTGACCACGCTCGTGCCGACCACCATCCGGGTGGTGGCGTCGAGCAGTTGTTCCGCGAAGGCGAGGTCGGCCGGCGGCGATGCGTCCAGCCAGAGCGTGCCGTAGCCGGCCCGCTCCACCTCCACCGCGCTCTCCGGGCTCACTTCGTGCTCGCGCAGATGGGCGCCGAGCAGGCCCAAGTCGATGTCCATGATCCGATCCCAGCACCACGCTCCCATCGGCGACCAGAACCGGTTCCGACGCGCTCGATAACCTGGCGGCATCGTCGCAGAACAGAGGGGGCTCGGTGGAACTGCGCGCACTGCGCTACTTCGTCGTGGTCGCCGAGGAGCTGCACTTCGGGCGGGCCGCCGAGCGGCTGCACATCGCCCAGCCCGCGGTCAGCAGGCGGATCGCTCAACTGGAACGGGAGCTGGGAGTCAGGCTGCTGGACCGTTCACCGCGCCGGGTTCGGCTCACCGCCGCGGGGCACCGGGTGCTCGCCGCGGCGCGTGACGCGCTCGCGGCCGCGGACCGGGTCCGGGCCGCCGCCGGTGAGCCGGCGGGCACCATGCGCATCGGTACGGCCGCCGGGTTCACCGCTCGTCTGGAGCGCGGGATCGACGCGCTGCGCGAACACCCCTCGGCGCGCGGCGTCGATGTCGCGCTGGTCGACCTTCCGCTGGCGGCCCGCCTGGACGAGGTGCGACGAGGCGAGATCGATCTGGCACTGGCCCGGGGGGTGCGTTCGGCGCCAGGGCTGAGGGTGCTGCCGACGTGGACGGAGCAGTTGTTCGCGGTCGTGTCGGCGCGGCACCCGGCCGCCGGTCACGCGACGATCGCCCCGGCCGATCTCGCCGTCGGCGATCTGCGGATCCCGTCGCCGGACCACGGCCTGTTCCTGCCGGAGGCCTTGACGGCCGCGATGCGGAAGGCCGGGGTCGAAGCCCGGGCCGGCCGCCTTGCCGGGACGGTCCAGGACACGCTCGTCGAGGTCGGTGCCAATCCGCGCAGCTGGACCGTGCTGCCAGGCGACCAGGTCGCGGAGATCCGCTCCACCCGGGTGCGGGCGATCCCGTTCGCACCGCGGACCACGATCACCGGCAGCGTCGTCGTACCGGTCGACCTCCCGCACACCTGCGCCGCCGCCCACCAGGCGGCCTTCGGAGATTGACCCGTCCACAGCATGACGCGTATCCCGACGCGGTGCGGCGATGGCGGCGCATTCGCCGAGCGTGGGATCGACGGCACCGCCGGGCAGGGGCGCGAACGATCGGGAGCCCGGCGCACCGGACGAGGCCGAGCCATCTCTCGAGGGATGCGCAGCCTGTGGCATGGGGGGTGGTGAGCGGACTCCCAGCCACCATCGGTCCTCCAGGCGCATGGCGATGGTCAACCGGTGCTCGGTGGCGGTGTCGATGCCGTGGGTAGGTGGGTTCGAGTCCCACGCGACCCACCACCCGCGACCAGAGCAAAAGCGAGAATGCCCCGGTTTGCCCCCGCCCGTTCCGTCCGGGTACGTCCCCGTGTTCGCTCGATGTTCGCTCGTCGGCCGGAACTCGCCCTCCAGGCATGTCCCATCTCCCACTCTCCGACGTCCAGTGCCGCCCAACGATCTGCGTGCCGGGACGCCAAGAACACGGCCGACACCCGGATGACGGCAGACCATCCGCAGTCGGCATCCGGCCCGTTACCGCGATGCTGTAGGCGGTCAACTGTCGTCCGGCGCCTACATGACGTCCCACCACCCCGGCGATCGGACGCGATCGTTGGCCGCCGCACCGACGCCACATCCGCGACGCCACCAAATCCTGAGGACCCACTCCGCTGACGTGCACCCCGAGGTCGTTGCCTGCCAACCTTCCGCATCCTGATGAGCCGCCCAGGTATCGACGATCCGAGCAAGAGCCCGAATAACGCGCCTACCTGAGCAGACGTGGCATCAAGTGCACGATTCCTGAGCCGGTCGATCAGGTCCGCAACCGCAGGCGCCATGGCGGTGGCCGTCCGCCGTCTTCGACCGCGAGGACTACAAGGCCCGGCATGCGGTCGAAGACGGGGCCAGCCGTCTCAAGCAGCACCGGCCATGGCGACCCGGTACGACGAACTTGCGGTTCGGTTCGAGGCGACGGTTAAGGTCGCAACGATTCATCAGTGGCTGTGAACCCTCGGTCTGCCATCGTGCGGATGCCCCAGCAGGAAAGGACGAGCCTGCGGTTATTACGGAGAAAGAGCGCGTTTCCTGGCATGGCGCGGGGCGGTGTGTATGGGGTTGCACCTTCCGTAGCGGCATGTGGTTCGGTGGACTCACATCCCGGTCCCTTGAAGAAAGGTCCCTGCTCATGCATTCGTCCTTCATGCCACCTCGCCAGGTCAAGATCGGTGACGCGGCGGCCTTCGCCGGCATCACGCCGCGGGCGATTCGCCATTACCACGAGATCGGCCTGCTCCCCGAGCCTGAGCGGGGCGGCGATGGCCGCCGCCGCTACGGGTACGAGGACATGATCCGACTGCTGTGGATTCGCAAGATGGCCGACGCCGGGATCGCCTTGGACGACATCCGTGACGCCTTTACCACCGGCACGGCTTCCGCCAGTGCGGACAGCGGAGACGGTATCGCGGGCATCCTGGAGCGGTTGGAGGAAACCCTCGCCGAGCAGGAGGCGGAATTGCGGCGGCAGCGGACCGCTGTACAGCGGATGCGCACCGAAGGCAGCCGGATGGGCCTGCTCTCCGACTTCGTCACCGGCCGTCTCAAGAGCCTGCCCGAGGGCTCCCTGCGTCAGGCGGACCTGGACAGTCTGCTGGTCACTGAGCGGATCTTCGGCCCGCTCGGCGCGGCCGTCCAGGCCACCCGCTTCGTCGTCTTGGCCACGCATCCCACTCTGCGGGAGGCCTCCGACCGCATCGATGACGCCGAGGAGGCACTCGATGACAGCGTCGCCGTCGATGATCCGCGGGTGGCTCAGGTGGCCGCCGAACGGCACGCCTTCGAAAGCGCCCTGCAGACCGTCATCGAGGAGTCCGGCCTGGGGAAGGACGACGATGCCCTCTTCGACGCCTGGGACACTTTGCACCCTGCTACCGCCGATGACGGCGAGGACGAGGCCGACCTCAACTCTGCCAGGCGGAAGGCTGACTCCATGAGCGTGTTCGAAGCCGTCGGCAAAATGCCCTACGACTTCTCCCCAGCCCGCCTGCGCTGTATGGAACTGGCCGAAGAACTATCCGCCCAAGAGCCACCCGCTACCTAAAACACGGCCTAGCTGTTCTGTCCCGTGAGGTTGGGGACGCGGCTGGCGGGTGGGAGGCCGCGGAGTGCGGTGTGGCCGCGGTGGTACATGTAGGTGTGCAGCCAGGCGTCGCCTGCGATGGTGCCGCGGTGGCGGAGGCGGCGGTTTGCCGTGGTGGACGAACCAGGCGACGGGGCGTTCGACCGGTGGCCTCCAGCGGCGGTAATCGGCCTGCCAGGCCGGATCGGCGGCCGCCTGGCGGCGGGCTTCGGCCTGGAGGTCGTGGTGGGGGCGGATGGTCAGGATCCGACCGGCCTTGGCGTTGGTGCATCGCTCGTGCAGGGGGCATCCGGTGCACATCTCCCCGAACATGGCTTTGCGCTGGCGGTGCCGTCCGCCGGTGTCCGATAACGGGGCGGTGCGTCCGGCGGGGCAGGTCACGGTGCCCTGGGTGGTGTCGATGACGCAGTCGTCCGGGGTGAAGCCGCCGGGGACGGCGGGCCGTAGCGGGGCGGGCTTGATGAACAGCCGGTGCCCGCTCGACGGCGAGCAGGTCCAAGCCGACGACGGCCTCACGATGGGCAGCCACTTGCGCCCGGCCGCAGGGGCCACGGCGGT
Organism: Spirillospora sp. NPDC052242; assembly: GCF_040679555.1. Classification (NCBI taxonomy): domain Bacteria; kingdom Bacillati; phylum Actinomycetota; class Actinomycetes; order Streptosporangiales; family Thermomonosporaceae; genus Spirillospora; species Spirillospora sp. NPDC052242. The sequence continues at coordinate 106,487 of NZ_JBFAUZ010000024.1, read as the reverse complement.
GAACAGGCCGGTTTCGGGCTCGACGGCCAGATGGGCCTTGAAACCGTCCTGGCGGCGGGCGCGGGTTTGTGCACGTGCCTGGCCTGGGATAGACGACCGAGATCACCCGGTCCGCGACGGTACCCGTCGCGGCCGTCGGAACCGTCGGCCGGTTCGACGCTCTGCCCGGCGACCAGGGCCGCAGGCCCACCGCGGTGACCGCCGCCTCGCCCAGTTCCTGCTCGGGCAAGTGGTCCAGCAGCCGCAGCACGTCACCGACCAAGCCGTCCACCAGGCCGACACGGGCCTGCTCATCGTTCCAGGCGATGCGAGGAAACAGCACGCCCCGAGGCATTCCGCCGCGCCCGCACGGCACCAACTACTACGACGGGACGACCGCCCATCGAGCGTGAACTACGGCAAAGTAACTGGTGACGATCGCATTCGCCTGTCAGCACCAGTGCTGTGCCCTCTGAGAATTACCGACGGTCCGAGGGTGCCGTCGGACGACGTGGTGCGGGTGACGGCGGATGTGGAGACGGGGCCTTCTTTGAGAGCGGGAGCTGATGATGACGACTGCACCCCAGGTAGGACCGCCCGTGCCGTTCGATCCGATGTTGGGCGAGGCCGTGGAAGCCATGCGCGGTCGCCTGGCGGCGGCACCGCTCTCCTCCGATCCGGTCCAGCGGGCGCGGCAGATCGACGGCTACACACGTCCATCGTTGGAGGACCTGGAACGCGACGGTGCCTTCGCCGTGACGGAACGCCATGTGCCGGGCCCTGCGGGAGCCGCGGACATCCTGCTGGTGGTGTGCATCCCGGCCGCGGCGGGCCGTAATGTCCCGGGGCTGTTCTACGTCCACGGCGGCGGCATGATTTCGGGAAACAGCCGGTCGGGCCTGCCCGAGATGCTCGATCTGGCGGCCGAAGTGGGCGCGGCGGTGATCTCCGTGGAATACCGGCTGGCCCCTGAGCATCCGCACCCGGCACCGGTCGAGGACTGCTACGCGGGCCTGCGCTGGGTCGCTGCGAATGTCGAGGAACTGGGCCTCGATCCGGCCCGGTTGATCGTCGCGGGGGCGAGCGCGGGCGGTGGTCTGGCCGCGGCGCTGGCCCTGCTCGCCCGCGACCGCGGCGGTCCCGCGCTGGCGGGCCAGCTCCTGAACTGCCCCATGCTCGATGCCCGCAACGACACGCCGTCCGCCCACCAGATGGCGGGCGTCGACATGTGGGACCGCGCCGCCAACGAGATCGGCTGGTCCGCCCTCCTGGGCTCTGACCGCATGGACGCCGACCCCTACGCCTCTCCGTCGATGGCCACCGATCTGTCGGGCCTGCCTCCGGCCTTCATCGACGTCGGTTCCGCGGAGACCTTTCGCGACGAGGACGTCGCCTATGCCACCGCGATCTGGCGGGCCGGCGGCCGCGCCGAACTCCACGTCTGGCCCGGTGGATTCCACGGTTTCGACACGGCCGTCCCGGACTCCCCGCTGGCCCGGCAGGCCCGCGCGGCACGCGTCGACTGGTTGCGTCGCGTCCTCGACGGTTGACCGCTTGCCCGGGCTCGCTCCAGCTCGGGCACCGTCCGCTCCGCCAACCGGATGCATGAGCGGCACCCGGACATGGTGACGGGTCGGAGGAAGACGGACGGCCGGGTTCGCCCAGCGCTATCGACAGCCGTGCTGAACCACGATGACGCCGCGGACCGGCCGGCCGCCGCAGCCGCGGCGGTCTGCGGTTCAGCTCAGACGAGCACAGCGGGTCATCGCTTCTTCGGTTCGAGGAAGGCCGGGACCTCGATCGTCACGCCTGGACGCGCACGATGAGGTGCCCCTTGCGCAGGTCGGCACGGTTGGTCGTGATCATCCAGAAGACGCCGTCGTGGTGGCGCAGGGTCGGCGCGTAGATCCCGCCACCGGCATGCTTCAGCCCGGGCGAGACGTTCAATTGGGAGGGGCGGTCCAGGACGTTGCCGATCTGCTCCCAGGCAACCAGGTCACGGCTGTGGAAGATCGGTACGCCGGGAAAGTACTCGAAGCTCGAGGTGACGAGGTAGTGATCGTCCCCTACTCGGCAGAGAGACGGATCGGGAATGATCGGGTTGCTGCTCATGCCTTGTTCTCTTCTTGGTCAGGCCGTGGCGGCGAACTGCGCGGCGTGGAGACGGGCGTAGGGACCGCCGGCGGCGAGGAGGTCGTCGTGGGTGCCCTGTTCGGCGATGGCGCCGTCCTGCATGACCACGATGGTGTCGGCGTGCCGGACGGTGGAGAGGCGGTGGGCGATGACGAAGGCGGTGCGGCCGGCGCGCAGGCGGGTCATGGCCCGCTGGACGAGCGCCTCGGTGCGGGTGTCGACCGAGCTCGTCGCCTCGTCCAGGATGAGGACGGCCGGATCGGCGAGGAACGCGCGCGCGATGGTGAGCAGCTGTTTCTCTCCCGCGCTGAGGTTGGCGCCGTCGTCGTCGATGCGGGTGTCGTAGCCGTCGGGGAGGGTGCGGACGAAGTGGTCGGCGTGGGCGGCCTCGGCGGCCGCGACGACCTGCTCGCGGGTGGCGCCGCGGGCGCCGTAGGCGATGTTGTCGGCGATGGTGCCGTCGAACAGCCAGGTGTCCTGGAGGACCATGCCGATGCGAGACCGCAGGCCGGAGCGGGACATCCGGGCGATGTCGGTCCCGTCCATGGTGATGCGCCCCTCGCCGACCTCGTAGAAGCGCATGAGCAGGTTGACCAGCGTGGTCTTGCCGGCGCCGGTGGGGCCGACGATCGCGACGGTGTGGCCGGGTTCGGCGACCAGTGACAGGTCGTCGATCAGGGGGCGGTCCGGGGTGTAGGCGAAGGACACCTTCTCGAAGGCGACACGGCCCGGGCCGTCCGCGGAGGCCGGGGACGCCGGGTCCGGGGCCTGCTCGGGGGCGTCGAGGAGCTCGAAGATCCGGTCGGCCGAGGCCAGCCCGGACTGGATCATGCCGACCATGCTGGCGAGCTGCGAGAAGGGCTGGCTGTACTGCCGGGAGTACTGGAAGAACGCCTGGACGCCGCCGACGCTCAACCCGCCGGTGGTGACCATGATGCCGCCGACCACGGCGATGAGGATGTACGTGAGGTTGCTCGCGAACATCATGACCGGCTGGATCGCCGTGGAGACCGCCTGCGCTCTGCGCGTGGCCCGGACGAGTTCGGCGTTGCTCTCGGCGAACGCCGCCATCGCCTCGTCGCGGCGGCCGAACGCCCTGACCAGCGCATGGCCGGTGTACATCTCCTCGATCTCGCCGTTGAGGGTGCCGGTATGGCGCCACTGGTCGGCGAAGGGGGCGCGTGCGCGTGCGCCCATGCGGGCCGCGACCAGGACCGACAGCGGTGCGGTGACCAGGGCGATGACGGCCAGCGGCCAGGAGACCCAGAACATCATCGCGAGCATCGCGACGATGCTGAACAGCGGGATGGCGAGTTGGACGAGCGCCTGCTGGAGGCTGTTGCCGAGGTTGTCGACGTCGTTGGTGGCGCGGCTGAGGACCTCACCTCGCCGGGGCCCGTCGAAGTATCCGAGCGGGATCCGCCAGAGCTTCGCCTCCAGGTCGTCGCGCATCCGGCGCAGGAAGCGCTGCACCGCGAGGTTCGCCAGGCGTGCCTGCACCACGGCGCACACTCCGGCCACGACGTACACGCCGGCCGCGGCGAGCAGCGGACGCCCGACGGCGGCGTGGTCGATGCCGCCGTTCAGGACTCCGCGCACGATGCGGTCGGTGGCCCGGCCCAGCAGGAGGGGCCCGGCCGCCGACAGCAGCACGCTGACCGCTCCGAACAGGACGAGCCCGATGACCGCCGGCCGTTCGCGGCCGATCGCCCGCCCGAGGCGGCCCACGCCGCCGTTCACGCCGCGTCCGCGTCGGTGCGCTGGGACAGGACGATCTCCCGGTAGATCGGGTTGGCGGCCGACAGTTCGGCGTGCGTCCCGGAACCGACGACGCGTCCCTTGTCCAGGACGACAATGCGGTCGGCGTCCCGGACGGTGCTCACCCGCTGGGCCACGCTGATCACCGTGGCGTCGGCGGTCTCGGCGGCGAGCGCCGCGCGCAGACGGACCTCCGTCGCATGGTCGAGGGCGGAGAACGCGTCGTCGAACAGGTACACCTGGGGCCCGCCGACGAGTGCGCGGGCGATCGCCAGACGCTGGCGCTGGCCGCCCGAGAGGTTGGTCCCGCCCTGGGTGACCTGCGCGTTCAGGCCCTCGGGCAGGGCGGCGACGAAGTCGCGTGCCTGCGCGACCTTCAGGGCCCGCCACAGGTCGCCGTCATCGGCGTCGGGTGCGCCGAACCGCAGGTTGGAGGCGATGGTGCCGGAGAACAGGAACGCCCGCTGCGGCACGTAGCCGACGGTCCGGCTGAGCAGGCGCGGATCCATCTCGCGCACGTCCACCCCGCCGACGAGGAGCGTGCCCGCGGAGACGTCGGCCAGCCGCGGAACGAGCGCGAGCAGGGTGCTCTTGCCGCTGCCGGTGCCGCCGATGATCGCGACCGTCTGTCCGCGTTCGACCCGCAGGTCGACACCGCTCAGCACCGGCTCCTCCGCGCCCGGGTAGCCGAAACCGACCCCCCGCAGCTCGACCGTCCCGGGCTCGGCGAGCGCGCGAACCGGGCTCGCGGGTTCGGCGATGCCGCTGTGCGCGGCCAGGACCTCCTGGACGCGCCGGGCGCACACGTCGGCACGCGGCCACTGCCGCAGCAGGTACGTCGCCATGATCGCCGCACCGAGTATCTGCAGGACATAGCCGAGGAACGCCGCCAGCGCCCCCACTCCGGTCTCGCCCGCCTCCACGCGTCCCGCGCCGAACCACACGACCGCGGCGCCGGCGACGCCGGCGACGGCCGTCACCACCGGGTGCAGCAGCGCCATCACGTTGCCGAGGCGGAGCGACACCTCGGTGTACGCGTCGTTGGTGTCGCCGAACCTCTCCCGCTCGTGCTCCTCCCGGACGAACGCCCGCACCACGCGCTGCCCCATGATCTGCTCGCGCATGATGCGGTTGACCGCGTCGATGATCTCCTGGAGCCGGGCCGACAGCGGCGTCATCACGCGCAGGAGCCCGATCACCAGCCCGCCCAGGACCGGCACCACCACGACGAGGAGCAGCGACAGCGCGACGTCCTGCGCCAGCGCGAAGGCGACGCCGCCCGCGCACATGAGAGGGGCGGTCACCATGAACGACAGCGTGATCTGCACGAACATCTGGATCTGCTGGACGTCGTTGGTCGTCCGAGTGAGGAGCGAGGCGGCACCGAACCGGCTCACCTCGTGCGCGGAGAAGTCCTGGACGCGGGAGAACAGCGCAGCCCGCATCTCGCCGGCGACTTCCGCCGAGACCCGCGCCGCCACCACCACGGCACCCACGGCGCAGACCAGCTGGCCGAGCGCAACCACGGCCATGACCCCGCCGAGCCGCCATATGAACGCGGCGTCGCCCTTCAGCACGCCGTCGTCCACCAGGTCGGCGCTCAGGTCGGGAAGCAGCAGCGCCGCGGTGGTCTGCAGGAGTTGCAGGACCATGACGACGCCCAGCGCCCGCCGGTGCGGGCGCAGGTACGTGGGCAGCAGGCGGATCAGCACGATCGGGAGGGTAACCCGGACGGAGCATTTACATCAAGATAGATGCATCTCTTTCGTTGTAACCTGGCGCGATGGACGCGTTCGCACTCTTCCAACTGGGCCGCAGGCTGATGAAGCTCGGCGAACAGGCCATGCCGGACATCGAGTTCACCAAGCTCAGCGCCCCGGCGCGCGCGGTCCTCTTCGACGTGTTCGAGAACCCGGAAAGCTCCATATCCGACATCACCGGCCGGGTCCGTTTCCCGCAGAGCCAGGTCTCCTCGTGCGTGGCCCGCCTCCGCGACAGCGGAGTTCTCGAAACCGTCACCGACCCACGAGATCGCCGCCGGACGCTCGTCCGCCCGACCGAAGAGGCGCGGCGGCAGGCGCGCACGCCTCCGCCCGCCGAGATCGACGGCGCCGTCGCGGCCGCCATCGGAAGCACCGACCCGGCCGAGATCCAGCACGTCAAGGACGTCCTCGACGACCTGGCCTCGCTCCTCCGGCCGCGCACCGCCCCCGCCCCGCCCAACGGACGGCCCGGGGGCGCCTAGTGTCCTGTTTCAAAGTCGATCAGAGCCATTCGTTGATGGCGGCGATGTGGACGGTGGCCGGATCACCGTCGGCGCCTACCCCTAGGGATCGCTTGCAGCAACCGACCGGCCAACGGCGGCGGCGAGCCGGATTGAGCGGCGTCACCGCCGTTCATCGTTCTGGTGCGGACGGCGGGGAACGCATTCACCAACTGCGGCTCCCAGCACCTCTCACCTCCAACATGACCTCGGGCAGGTAAGTCCGCGGCTGCGGGGAATGTCCGGGCAGGTGGTGTTCAGGCGCCGCCGGCCTCTCTAACTCCGCGACCGGCGGCGTGCTCGGACACGTCCGGGAGGCCGGACCCGCCGACGTCGACGCCGCGGTCGCCGCCGCCCGTCCCGCCGCCGACGCGTGGGCGGGGAGCGGGCCCGCCGAGCGGGCCGAGGCGCTGCGCGCCCTGGCCGCCGCACTCGTCGAGCGGCAGGACGCCATCGCGCGGGTCGTCAGCCTGGAGGTCGGCACCCCGCTGAAGATCTCCCAGCGGATCCAGGTCGGTCTTCCGGTCTCCGTGCTGAACGCCTTCGCCGACACGGTCTCGGCCTACGCGTGGGAGAGCGAGACCGGCAACTCCCTCCTCGTGCGCGAGCCCGTGGGCGTCGTCGCCGCGATCACGCCGTGGAACTACCCGCTGCACCAGCTCGTCGCCAAGGTCGGCGGCGCGATCGCCGCCGGATGCGCCGTGGTGGCCAAGCCCGCCGAGGTCGCCCCGCTCTCCGCCTTCGCGTTCGCCGACGCGTTCGCCGAGGTCGCGGACCGTCTCGGACTGCCCGCCGGACTGTTCAACCTCGTGCCCGGCCCGGGCTCGCGGGTCGGCGAGGCGCTCGCGGGCCACCCGGGCGTGGACGCGGTCTCCTTCACCGGCTCCACCGCGGTCGGCACGACGATCATGCGGGCGGCCGCCGCGAACATCACCCGCGTGTCGCTGGAACTCGGCGGCAAGTCCGCCAACATCGTCCTCCCCGACGCCGACCTCGGCCGCGCCGTGAAGACGGGAGTCGGCAACGCCTTCCTCAACTCCGGGCAGACCTGCTCGGCGTGGACCCGCATGCTCGTCCCGCGCGAATGTCACGACGAGGCCGTCGACCTCGCCCGCGCCGCGGCCGAACGGCTCACCGTCGGCCACCCGCTCGACCCGTCCACCCGCCTCGGCCCCCTGGCCTCCGCACGGCAGCGCGACACCGTCCTCGACTACATCCGGCTCGGCCGACGCGAAGGCGGCACGCTCGTCCTCGGCGGCGACACCCCGCCCGACGGCCTGCCGGACGGCTTCTATGTGCGGCCGACGATCTTCGCCGGCGTCGACAACGCCTCCCGCATCGCCCAGGAGGAGATCTTCGGCCCGGTCCTGACGATCATCCCCTTCGACGGCGAGGACGAGGCCGTCGCCATCGCCAACGACAGCCCCTACGGCCTGGCCGGGGGCGTGTGGAGCGCCGACGAGGAGCACGCGCTGGCCGTCGCCCGCCGCATCCGCACCGGGCAGGTCGACGTCAACGGCGCCGCCTTCAACCCCGCCGCGCCGTTCGGCGGCTACAAGAGGTCGGCATCGGCCGCGAGTTCGGCCACCACGGCATCGACGAGTTCGTCGAGACGAAGGCGATCCAGCGATGACCGGCCACCTGGAGACCATCGCCCGCTACTACGACGGCTGCAGCACCGGAGACGTCCCGCTGATGCGCGCCACGCTCGCCGACGACGTCGTCCACTGGTTCCTCGCCCCCAACCCCGGCTCCGCCGCGGTGCACGGCGGCGAGCACCTGGCCCGCTACTGGCGCAAGGTGCACCGACTCATCGACGCCGTCTGGATCGTCGACCACATCCTCGACGGCGCCTCCGAGGCCGTCATCGAATGGACGATGTTCTGGACGCCGCAGGGCTCCGGCCGCCGGGTGGCGACACGGGGCGCCGAATGGTTCGCCTTCACCCTCGACGGCCGCATCGGCGAGATCCGCTCCTACTACCGCCAGCTCGACGACCGCGACACCGAACTCGACGGCTTCCCCTACGCCGAGCGCGGCTACTCCGGGCACGGCGCCGAGCGCAGTGCCGTCCACACGCCCGCCGAGGAGGACTCCCGATGAACACCGTCACCGTCGACCGGAAGGGCGCGGTCGAGTGGATCGTCCTGGCCCGTCCCGACCGGCTCAACGCCCTGGACGAGACCACCCGCCGTGCGCTCCTGGAGGCATTGACGAGGGCCGGTGAGGACCCGTCCGTCCGGGCCATCGTCCTCACCGGCACGGGACGCGCGTTCTGCGCCGGGCAGGACCTCGCCGCCCGGCACGAACTCGACGACGCCGGCGCGACCGTCCGCGACACCTACAACCCGCTCGTCACCGCGATCACCGGCATGGGCACGCCGGTGATCGCCGCGGTCAACGGCCTCGCCTTCGGCGCCGGGATGGGACTCGCCCTGGTCTGCGACCTGGTCGTCGCGGCCGAAGAAGCCCGCTTCACCTGCGCCTTCGGCAAGGTCGGCCTGGTCCCCGACACCGGCCTGTCCGGCGTCCTGGTCCGCGCGCTCGGCCATGCCCGCGCCTACGAGCTCGCCGCGTCCGGACGCCCTCTGGACGCCCGGCGGGCGCTCGACCTCGGCCTGATCAACGCGGTCGTCCCCGCCGCCGACCTGGCCGCCGAAGCCCAGGCGCGCGCCGAAGCGCTGGCCGCCGGTCCCGCGACGGCGCTCGCCCTCACCAAGCGGGTCTTCCGCCTCGCCGCGCACGCACCCGCGTCCGACGTCCTCGCGGCCGAGGCGGACGCCCAGGGCATCGCCGCCCGCGGCCCCGAGCACGCCGAAGGGGTGGCCGCGTTCCTCGAGAAGCGCCCACCGCGATTCAGCGAAGCCCACCGAGCATCTGGAGCAACGTCGTGATCGTCGAACACGCCGAACTCGGCATCGTCCCCGGCCGCGAGGAGGAGTTCGAGGAGGCCTTCGCCCGCGGCCACCGGGTCATCGCGCAGGCCACCGGCTACCGCTGGGCCCGGCTCGTCCGCCAGGTCGAGAACCCCGGCACCTACCTGCTGCTGGTCGGCTGGGACTCCCTCGAAGCCCACACCATCGGCTTCCGCGATTCACCGCTCTTCCAGGAGTGGCGCGCGACCGTGGGCGAGTTCTTCGCGACGGCTCCCGCCGTCACCCACTACGAGGCGAGCGCGGACCTCGACCACCTCGGCTGAGCCTGTGCACGCCGCCGCGGTCAGCCTGCGGCGGGCGGCTCGCCACCGAGCAGGTAGCGCACGGCCACGTCCCCGAGTTGGGCGGTGAACGTGGCGTAATCGGTCTCGGGGGCGGTGAACCCGGGACCGTAGGCGACCCGGACGACCAGAGCCGCGAAGGTGGTGTTGAAGCAGGTGCGCACGGCACTCTCAGGGTCGTCGTGCGTGATGTGGTCCCGGTGAGCCAGAACGAGCGAGGTGAACTGGTCGCCGAGCCTCCGTGTGCTGGCGCCGCCTCGCCGCTGCACCTCGGGGTGGGCTCCGGAGATGAGCACGATCGCCTTCAGGAAACGGTCATGCCGGGCGAAGATCCGGGCCGTTTCCTCGACCGCCCCGCGCACCACCGCCTCCGCCGGTGAGCCCGCCCACCGTTCGGTGTCGGTGAGAACGGCCTGGTCGGCCTCCACCCGGGCCAGGCCGTGCTCGTAGACGGCGAGGAAGAGGGCGTCCTTGGTGTCGGCACGAGCGTAGATCGCGCGCGGCGCGACCTGGGCGCGCTCGCAGACGGCGGCGATGGTGAACGCCTCCAGGCCGCCCTCCTCGATGATCGCCACGCCGGCGTCCAGCACACGCGCCCACGCCTGGCGACTGCGTTCCTGGAGCGGCGGCCGGATCGACAGGTCGGCGGACGAGGAGTTCTGCGGGCTCATGAAGGACATTCTCGCCGCTCGGCCGCCCGAGGTTCGCGAACCCGCCCCCTTGACAGCGACGTGACCTGGACTACATCATCCTCAAAACGTAGTGCACGCTACGGTTTTACGTTGAGTGATCACAGATGCACGCCCGACGGCTCTGGAGAACGAACATGTTGATCGTGACCGGCAAGGCCCGTGCGCTGCCCGGACGCCGCGAGAAGCTGCTGGCGGCCGCCCGCGCGGTGGCGGAGGCGACGCGCGACGACGTTCCTGGCCCGGGTGCCCGGCCTGGTGCAGGGCCAGCCCTCGATGATCGTCTACGAGGCGTCCCCCGCCGGGTGAGGCTTCCCGCCCGCCCCATCGGCTTGCTCCCGGCCACAGCCCGTCCCACCCACCCGAGGAGAACATCATGAACGCCGCCTCCGGCAGACGCGGACGCGTCGTCGTCATCGGCGCCGGCCCCGCCGGCATGGCCACCGCGCTCTCGGTCCACCAGGCAGGCCACGAGGTGACGCTCCTGGAGCGTTACCCGCAGGCACGGCCGGCCGGGAACATCCTCAACCTGTGGCCCCCGCCCATCAAGACGCTCGGCCTGATGGGCGTGGACATCGACGACCTGGGCGCGCCCTGCCACTCCGAGTTCCGCCGGGTCGACGGCCGCCGCCGCGCGACCGTCCACCTGCCCGACGACGTCGTCCGCGACTACGGCGGCGGATTCATCGGCCTGCTACGCCCGGAACTCTACGAACGCCTGCTTGCCGCGCTCCCCGCGGGAATGCTCCAGGTCAACCGGCATGTGGAACGCTTCGAGCAGGATGAGGCCGGCGTACGGGTCCACCTGGACGACGGCGACGTCCTCGAAGCCGACGTGCTGGTCGGCGCCGACGGCATCGACTCCATGGTCCGCCGCACCCTGTGGGGCGACACCCCCAAACGAGAGCACAACCTGCACATCTTCGGCGGATACACCTTCGCGGACGACCTGGACGCCGAGCCGGGCCTGTGCATCATCTCCCACAACCGCACCGTCCAGGGAAGCTGGACCTCCATCCGGAACAAGGGCCGCCACGGTTTCCAATGGTGGATGCTCACCGCCCACGACGCCCGCACCGAGTTCACCGGCGACCTGCACGCCACCGCCACCGGCCTCGCCGAGGGCTTCGCCGCACCACTGCCGCGCCTCATCGCCGCGACCGACCCGGCGCACGTCCAGCGCTGGGTCCTGCGCGACCGCAAACCGCTCAAGCAGTGGTCCAAGGGCCGTGTCACCCTCGTCGGCGACGCCGCTCACTCCACCTCCCCCTACGCCGCCTACGGCGCCGGCATGGCCACCGAGGACGGCTACTTCCTGGGCCGCCGCCTCGCCGGCGTGGACCTGTCCGACCACACCGCGGTACGAACCGCGCTCCAGGCGTTCGAGGAGCCGCGCAAACCGCACACCGCCCGCCGGTCCCAGCAGGCGTACATCCTCGGCCAGGTCTTCCACCACGCACCGCGACCCCTGCGAGCGGTACGCGACCTGATCCTCGACCGCACTCCCCTGCTGCAGAAGGTCGTCGGCGAATCCTCCCCCGGCGAGATCCTCAAGCAGATCGCCGAGATCGACGCGGCCGAGAACGCCTTCACCGCCGCTCGCGAGCGGCCCGCCTGATCCCCAGCAGGGGCCGGATCGGGTACGCGCGCTGCTCCCGTCAGGTTCTGCGAGGCCCCTAGAGCGACGATGGCTGCGCCCGTTGACGCGCTGCGGCTTCCAGGTCGCGGTTGCCCTCCTCGTACACCACCCGGACACGGGAGGAACACAGTTTCCACCCACCGTCTCGCCGTGCGAGGCCAAGGGTGTAGTGACAGCCGATCACCCAGATAGGGGCATCGGCGGCTTCGATGATCAGGTGTGTGACACGGGCGTCGAACCGCGCCGTCGCCTCGGGTTCCTCGCCCAGTTCGACGACGACCGGACCCAGCAGGTGTTGCGTGGCATCGAAACCAGGGAGGAAACTCTGCAGGCCCGACACGAAATCGTCTGCGGACACCCGTTCCGGGCCACCCTGTTTCGACGGGTAATCAAGATCAACAGAATCGGTCGCCAGTGCGCCGATCGTTTGCCAATCATGCGCGTCCAGCGCATGAAAGAGCCGAGTCACCACTTCCGCGATCGCTATCTTCTCCATGGGTTGCACCACGTCGCTCCTCCGCTCGGATGGGTCGCCTGGCCGGTGGTACGGGCATGCCGCACCGATGTCCGGGCCGGCTCCCGGCCCTGGCACGCTGGGATGTGCCGACAACGCTAAGGAGGCCCTCCGTGGCTCACCAAACGGTCAGCTACACAGCGACCGAGTTCCTGCACAGCTGCCCGGGCCCGGTGGTCGAGCCCTCCCCGTCGTGCCCGGTAGAGATCACCCTCGCCGCGATACGCGGACGGTGGACCGCCCTGGTCATCCTCGAACTGCTGCACGGCCCGCGCAGCTTCAGCCAGCTCGCACAGGCCCTACCCGCGCTCTCGGACAAGGTCCTCACCGACCGGCTGACCCAACTGGTCGAGGCCGGCGCCCTCGACCGGCACCGCCAGCCGGGCTGGCCACCAAGAGTGCGCTACGCCCTCACCGAACGCGGCAGCGCCCTCGCACCGGTCCTGCAGGCGCTGTGGGAGTGGGGCTCGACCACCACAGCCCCTCGGTCACAGTAGGCAACGACCAACGCGAGCCGGGGCCGGCCCAGTCCACGGTCTCCAAGCACCCGAGCCGCCGGTAACTCGATCCGGGTCGCCGGATCATCGGATCAGCCCTCGGCGCAGGGTGGCGTGGCGGGGGGCGGCGTGATCCGGTATCCGGCTCCGGGTCTGGTCGTGATGATCGGTGGGCCTCCCAGTTTGCGGCGGAGGCGGCCGATGGTGACCGTGACGGTGTTCGTCATCGGATTGGCGTGCTCGTCCCACACCTGTTCGAGCAGGTCCTCGGTGCTGAGGAAGGCTGGAGCAGCGTGAAGGAGGGCTTCGAGCAGCGCGAATTCCTTGACCGACAGGTCCAGGTGGCGGCCGTCGCGGGTGGCGGTGCGGCGCGCGGGGTCGAGCTCGATGCCCGCCGCGCGCAATGTCCGGGGCCGTGCGGAGGGGCGGCGGCGGGCCAGGGAGCGGATGCGCAGCACCAGTTCGGGGAAGTGGAACGGTTTGGCCAGGTAGTCATCGGCTCCCAGAGTCAGGCCCGTGACCCGGTCGACCGGTGAATCGGCGGCGGTGAGCATGATGACCATGGCCCGGTCATCGCGATCTGTGATCATTTGACAGAGCGCGTCGCCGTGGATGCCGGGCAGGTCCCGGTCGAGGACGATCACCTCGTAGGCGTTCAGATCGAGCTTGGCCGCGGCCTCCAGGCCGTCGTAGGCCACGTCCACGGCCATGCCCTGATCGCTCAGCCCCTCGGCCAGTACGTCGGCCAGGGAACGAGCGTCCTCGACCACGAGCACCCTCACGCCGCCACCTCGAACTCGGCCGAGGGCAGTGCGATGGCGACGGTGAGGCCCCCTTCCGGCCGGGCTCGCAGGTGCAGGACGCCGCCGTGCACCGCGGCGACCGCTGCGACGATGGACAAGCCCAGCCCGGAGCCGTCGGCGGAACCGGTGCGGTCGGCGGCGAGCCGCTGGAACGGCATCGCCAGCCGATCGACCTCCTCCTGGGCGAGGACGCGTCCGCCGGTCTCCACGACGAGTTCGGCCGTCGCGTCATCGGTGGTGGCGGCGAGCCGGATCCAGCCGCCGTCTTCGTTGTGGAGGACGGCGTTGTCGACCACGTTGTCGACCATGCGCGCCAGGAGCGTCCCATCTCCCCGCGTCCACGCGCCGCCGGCAAGGCCCGTGGAGTCGATGGTCAGGCCCTTGGCCGCGATGGCGGTGGCCCTGGCGTCCAGCGCCTCGGCCGCCAGACGTCCGAGCGCGAGCCTCGTACGGTCGGCCAGAGTGGCGTGCTGCGCCCGGGCGAGTGAGAGGAGTCCTTCCAGGAGGCGGTCGACCTGGTCGAGCTCGTTACGGAGCCGGACGGCCAGTGCGGTGGTCTGCGCGGGGACGGGCTCGGGCTTGGCCAAGGCCACGTCCAGCGAAGCCCTCATCGTGGCCAGCGGAGTGCGCAGTTCGTGGGAGGCGTCGGCCACGAACCGGCGTTGTGCGGAGAAGGAGTTCTCCAGCCGTTCCAGCAGATCGTCGATGGTGTCGGCGAGATCCTTGACCTCGTCGCCCGGGCCCGACAGGGCCAGTCGCTCGTTCAGGTTGTCGGCGGTGATCCGGCGGGTCGTCGTGGTGATCGCCTGCAGTGGGCGCAGCACCCGGCCCGCGACGACCCGGCCCTGCACGATCGCTACCAGGCCCATGACCGCGAGCGCCACCGCCGAGGCGATCAGAAGCTGGCGCGACTGCGCGGCTTGGGCGTCGGACAGCCGGGCCTGCAGCGATGCGATGCGGTGGATCGCGGCGGTCAACGTGGTCGGCTCGGCCGCAGGTGCGGCGGTGGACGCGGACTGGCTGATCCGCCTCCCGCTCAGGCCCACGGCGTTGATGATGACCAGCAGCCCGACGGCCGACAGCAGGAACATTCCCCCGTATAGGACGGTGAGGCGCATTCGTACGGTGTGCCTTCGGCGTCGCCAGGTTCTCATGGCTCCAAGGATGCCGCGCCGATCCTAACAACGATGTGACAGCCTTCGTTCGCCCCGTTTTAGGCACGGGTCCGTACAACCGATCGCATGCAAGAAATCATTGAAGTCGACGGGCTGTGCAAGCGGTTCGGTTCGACCACGGCGCTGGACGGCATGTCGTTCGCTGTCCGGGCCGGCCGGGTCACCGGGTTGGTGGGCCCGAACGGGGCGGGCAAGTCCACCACGATGCGGGTGATCCTCGGGCTCGACGCGGCCGACGAGGGCCATGCGCTGATCGGCGGGCGGCCGTACGCGAGACTGCGTGCGCCGCTGCGCCATGTGGGGGCGCTACTGGATGCCGGGGCGCTGCAGCCGAGTCGCACCGCACGCGACCACCTGCTGTGGCTGGCCCATTCCCAGGGCCTGCCGGCCGGACGGGTGGACGAGGTGCTCGATCAGGTCGGGATGCGGCCGGTGGCCCGGCGCAAAGCGGGCGGCTTCTCCCTGGGCATGCGTCAACGGCTCGGCATCGCCGCCGCTCTCCTCGGCGACCCGCCCGTGCTGATCCTGGACGAGCCGGTCAACGGTCTCGACCCTGAAGGAATCGTCTGGATGCGCCACCTGCTGCGGTCCCTGGCCGATGAAGGGCGCGCCGTGCTGCTGTCCAGCCATCTGATGCGGGAACTGGAGGGCACCGCCGACCATCTGGTGGTGGTGGGCAGGGGCCGCGTCATCGCCGATACCGGTGTGACCGAACTGATCGCGGCGGCCTCCCGCGGCCGGGTCACGCTTCGGACGCCCGAGCCCGCCGCGGCGACGCCGGTGCTGGGCCGCGCCGGTGCCACCGTGCAGCCTGCCGATCAGAACACCCTCGTCGTCACCGGCCTGCCCGCCGAGCGGATCGTGGCCGTTCTCACCGCCGCCGCGGTTCCCCTCTCCGAGGTGGCGACGCACCGGGCGACGCTGGAGCAGGCCTACATGGACCTCACCGGCAACGCCGTCGAGTACCGGGGAGCGGCACGATGAGCACCGTCCGGCGCGAGAGAGAAAGCAATGCCGGAGTCGAGTTCGGCAGGCTCCTGCATGCCGAGTGGACCAAGTTCAGAACGGTACGCGGCTGGGTGGCCGCCACCATCGCGGGGGTACTGGTCACCGTGGGGCTCGGGCTGCTCTCGGCATCCGGGAGTCACTCCTCATGCGGCGCCGGCCCCGTCGCGGTCGCCTGCCCGCCGCCTCCGACGGCACCGACCGGCGAGGCGGTGAATGACAAGTTCTACTTCTCGCACCGCACGCTGACCGGGGACGGCGGCATCACCGTACGCCTCACCTCCATGACCGGCCGGATTCGCAAGCCCAGCGCCGATGCAGGCGAACGGAACGTGGTGTCCGGAGTGGTTCCGTGGGCCAAGGCCGGCGTCATGATCAAAGAGAGCACCCGGCAGGGCGCACCGTACGCGGCGGTGATGATGACCGGCGAGCACGGCGTGCGCATGCAGTACAACTTCACCCACGACCTGGCCGGTCGGCACCGTGACGTCTCCGAGCGGTCGCCGCTGTGGCTGCGGCTGACCCGCTCCGGCGACACGCTCACAGGGTTCGAGTCCGCCGACGGCCGCACGTGGACCCGGATCGGCACGGCATCCCTGACCGGGCTGCCGCGTAGTGTCCAGATCGGCATGTTCGCGACCTCCCCGGGCGACCTGACCGTCACGCAGGGGGACCTCGGCGGGACCATCGCCGCGGAACGCTTCACCGAGACCACCGGTACGTTCGACCGGGTCACCGTGACGGGCAACGCGCCGGAGACCTGGCGCGACGACGACATCGGCGTCACGATCGGGCCCGACGGGGCGCCGCACCATCCGGGCCGCGCCGTCCGGTCCGACGGCGTCGTCGCCGTGAGCGGTGTCGGCGACATCGCGCCCGCCACGGAGGGCTTGAAGGGCGAAGCCCCGCTCGCCGGCGCGCTGACCGGGTTGATCCTGGTGATCGTCGTCGCGGTCATGTTCATCACCGCCGAGTACCGGCACGACCTGATCCGGACCACTCTGCTGGCCGGTCCCCGGCGCGGCCGGACACTGGCGGCCAAAGCCCTCGCGCTCGGCCTGGTCGTCTTCGCGGTCGCGCTGCCCGCCACCACGGTCACCTTCGTGGTCGGCGGGAGGATTCTGCGCGGCAACGGCAACGCCGTCCTCCCCGCGCCCCTGCTCACACAGGTACGCATCGTGGTCGGCATGGCGGTGCTGTTCGCGCTGGCCGCAGTGCTGGCCCTGGCCTTCGGCGCGTTGCTGCGCCGCGGCATCGCGGCCGTCATCACCGCCATCGCGACGATCGTGGTGCCGCACGTCGTGGCGACCACCTCGATCCTGCCCGACGGCGCGGCCCGATGGCTGCTGAGCGTCACCCCGGCGGCCGGCTTCGCCGTCCAGCAGAGCATCCCGGAATACCCCCAGGTGCTCGCCCACTACTCGCCCATAGCCGGGTTCTACCCGCTGCCACCCTTGGCAGGGCTCGCCGTGCTCGCCGCTTACGCCGCCCTCGCCGTCGGCCTTGCCGCCTTCCGGCTCCGTCGGGTAGACGCATGAGGCATCACTCGCCCGCACACCCGGCGATGGCGATCCTGCACGCCGAGTGGACGAAGCTGCGCACCCTGAGGGCCACCGGTCGGCTGCTCCTCGCGATCATCGCGCTGACCGTCCTCACAGGCTGCGCCGCCTCCGCCCTCGTCTCATGCGGTACCGAGGCCTGCGGCTACGACCCCGCCGAGATCAGCCTCTTCGGCGTGCAGGCCGGCCAGTCCCTCGTCGCCGTCCTGGCCGCCCTGGCGATCAGCGGCGAGTACGGCACGGGCATGATCCGCCTCACCCTGACGGCCATGCCGAACCGGACCGGCGTGCTGGCCGCCAAATCGATCATTCTGGCCGCCGTGACCCTGGGCACCGCGAGCATCGCCGTGCTCGTCTCCGTCCTGGTCACCCGCCCCATCCTGCTCCACAACGGGTTCCCACCCGAGCCTCTCGTTCTCACCAGCGGCCCCATGCTCCGTGCCGCCATCGGCTCGATCCTGTACCTGACGCTCATCGCCCTGCTCAGCCTGGGCGTCGCCACCGCCGTACGAGACTCCGCCATCGCCATCGCAGTCGTCCTAGGGCTGCTCTACCTCTTCCCCGCCCTCATCCTCCTGATCTCCAACGACGACTGGCAACGCCTGCTGTGGCAGGTCTCCCCCATGAACGCCGGACTCGCCATCCAGGCGACCACCGACCTCGCCGCTCTCCCGCTCTCCCCCTGGGAAGGCCTAGGCGTGCTGACCGCCTGGACCCTAGGGGCCCTTCTGGTCGGCGGCCTGCTGCTACGGAAACGCGATGCATGACAGGCGCCGTCGCCTCCATGGACCCGACCACCAGGTGCTGGCCGGCGTCCTGTCAGCGGTGGCCCTCGGAATCGGCACCGCCATGGTCTACCCCGCCCTCATCGCCTCGGTGTCCGACCACGCCCACCCCACCTGGCGCGCCAACGCCCTGGGCACCTACCGCTTCCGGCGCGACATCGGCTACGCCGCCGGCGCCCTGATCACCGGGGCCACACTTCACTCTCGGCCACACATGCGCGCCAAGCACGACGACCTGCCCACCGACCGCCTGGTCCTGGTATCGGCCCCGGGGTTCACCGCACGCTCGGGCCGGACGGGTTCGTGGCGATGTGGTGCTGGATCACGGACTGTGGGCGAGGGCGGAAGAGTCGTCGGCGACCGGCGGGCGTGCCCATGCTGAGCGCGAACCCGGTAGCCGTCTGACGATGCCCGCCGATGTCCGAAGCCCGGGTCATCACCTTCATGGAGATGTGGCTGAACCCGACGCTGGCCGCAGCCACTACCCGCGCTCGCGTACGTGGCCCAGTGTCATTGTCCTGATCGACCAGCCCGGTCGGGGTTTTTCGCCTGGTCACGCCGACGGGCAGGCCCGCTTGCGCGGACCTGCCCGTCGGCGATCTGTTCTCGGCGCGTTGTTAGAGCGCGCGGACCAGGTCGGCCTGCATGCCCTTGGGGCCGCGGATGGAGGTGAACTCCACCTTCTGGGCCTCTTCGAGGGTACGGAAGCCGTCGCTCTCGATCACCGACTGGTGAACGAAGATGTCGGCGGAGCCGTCATCGGGCGCGATGAACCCGAATCCCTTGTCGGGGTTGAACCACTTCACGGTTCCCTGAGTCATGGGTGTCTCCTTCGGACGGGTGCGGATCGACGCGGCCGCGTCGATCCGGGCTGCTGGCCGTACGCCCGTCTGGAGTGGCCCCCAAATGACGAAACGCCCGCTGCTGAAGCTCCGCTGTCGGAACTCCGCGGGCGTTTCCACGTTCGCAAAACTCGACTACAACCATTACCGCCCACCGTACACCACGGCGGCGACTCCGGCCAGTGTGGTGGCGGTCTTGGGCGGGTCAGGCCCGCTCAGGAACGGGTTCTTGGTCCCGATTCGCGTGCGGGCGGGTCTCTCGTCGTGAGCTTGCAGACCTCCAGCCCGCCTTTCCAGCATCGCACCGGCGACTAGCAGAGCGCGGCCGCGAGGCGGCGCCATTCCTCGCGCGGGAAGATCTTCGGCTCCGCTGTCAGCACCTGCAGGCAGACGTGATCGGCACCGGCCGCGCGATGCTCATCGACCCGTTTCATGATCGCCTTCTCGTCTCCCCAGGCGATGAGGGCGTCGAAGAGGCGGTCGCTCACGCGTTCCAGGTCGTCGGGCTCGAAGCCCAGGCGCAGCAGGTTGGCCGCGTAGTTGGGCAGTGCGAGGTAGCGGCGCAGCCAGTCGACCCCGATCGCTCGTGCCTCGTCCGCGTCCGGGCAAAGGATCACGGTTTGTTCGGGGAGGACGAGCGGGCCGTCGCCCAGGGTTTCGCGTGCTCGCCGGGTGTGGGCGGGTGTGACCAGGTAGGTATGGACGCCGCGGGCCCGCTCCACCCCGAGCTGGGACATCTTCGGTCCGAGGGCGGCCAGCACCCGGCTCTCGGCGGGCACCGGCGGCGCCGCACCGTCGAGCTCGTCCAGGAAGGCGCCCATCGCGGCCAGGGGCTTGCGGTACGGACCGGCCCGCGCGGCCTCGACGCGGGGGGCATGGCTCACTCCGATGCCCAGCATGAACCGCTCGCCATGGGCGGAGGCGAGCGCGTCGCAGGAGGCGGCGACGTCGGCGGGCGCGTGCATCCACAGGTTCAGGACGCCCGTCGCGACGGTCGTCCGGCGGGTCGCGGTGAGGAGATGATCGACGGTGTCGAAGACCGGTCCCCCGGCGTCCGGGATCCACAGCGCGCTGAAGCCCAGTTGTTCGAGTTCGGCGGCCGCCTCCGCCGCCTCGACCGGGTCGCCGTACCGCAGATGGGGACTCCACACGCCCACTCCGAACAGTTCCACCGATGTCTCCCTCATCCGACGGCGCGGACACTCCGAATCCATCATGGACAATGATGCGAGAGCAAACGAAATAGCAATCTTTGATGTGGCCATGCCAGGAGTGAATCGGAGGAACGCCCGATGGACCTGAAGCAGCTCAGGGCGCTCGTCACGGTGGCCGAGGTGGGCAGCGTCACGCGTGCCGCGGAGATCCTGCACCTGGTGCAGCCCGCGGTCACCCGGCAGATCCGCACTCTGGAGCAGGAAGTCGGCATGCCGCTGTTCGAGCGGACGCGGCAGGGCATGCGGCCCACCGAGGCGGGGGCCCACATGGTGTACCGCGCCCGCCGCGCCCTGCACGAGCTGGAGCGGGCCCGGGCCGAGATCCAGCCGACGCCCGTCTCGGTGTCGGGCATCGTGACGGTCGGCCTGCTGGAGAGCGTGACCGACCTGCTGGCCGAGCCGCTGGTGTCGGCCATCGCCGCCGAACACCCCGGAATCGAATTGCGGCTCGTCACCGCCTACTCCGGGCACCTGCAGCAATGGCTCGACAACGAGGACCTCGACCTGACGCTGCTGTACAACATGGACAACTCACAGTCCCTGCACACCAATCCGCTCCTCCGCGAGGGGCTGTGGGCCGTCGCGCCCGCAGCGGACGAACTGCGGGAGGACCGGCCCGTCCCGTTCGCCGAGGTCGCGGAACATCGGCTCGTCCTGCCGGCGGCGGGGCACGCACTGCGGGCGCTGATCGACCGGGCCGCCGGGCAGGCGGGGGCCGAACTGGACGTCGCCGTTCAGACGAACTCGCTGCGGGTGCAGAAGCGGCTCGTCCAGGCGGGGCACGGCTGGACGATCCTGCCCGGCGTGGGGGCCGCCGACGACGTCGCCCAGGGGCTGCTCTCCGCGGCACCGCTGTGCGAACCCGAGGTCCGCCGCTCGGTCGTCCTGGCCACGCCGCGGGGCGTGCGCCTGCCTCTCGCCGCCCAGGTCGTCGCCCGCTCGCTGATGGACCAGGTTCACCTCGCGGTGACGGACGGCAGGTGGCGATCGGTCCAGCCGAGCCCGTTCTACGCCTGATCACCGCCGCCGGTCGACGTCGACGCCGACATACGGCCCGCGCATAGAGGCATCACGAACTTCTATTTCACCGGGCCCCTCATTGGCGTTCATGATGGGACTCACTCCGAGCCGCGCTTGCGGCGGGGGCCTGAAGACTTTCCGGGACCGGCCGGACGGAAAGGGTTCCGCCTCCGCCGTCGGCTCTGCTCGGCACCCGAGCCCGAGCGGCGGGCGACCGCTGACGATCTCGCCCGCCGAGCACCGTCGGCGCGTCCGCGGACGGCTCGGCGCCTCCCGATGACACGAAGGGTGAGAACGGTGGCCTACTTCCCGAAACCCGCCGCGGGTTCCTGGACCGAGAACTATCCGGAGCTCGGCACCGGTCCGGTGGACTACCGCGACTCCATCGATCCGGCCTTCTTCGAGGAGGAGAAGGAAGCGATCTTCAGACGGTCGTGGCTGAACGTCGGCCGCGTCGAACGCGTCCCGAAGGTGGGCAGCTACTTCACCAAGGAGCTGGCGGTCGTCGGGACGTCGCTGATCATCGTGCGCGGCAAGGACAAGAAGGTCCGGGCGTTCCACAACGTGTGCCGGCACCGCGGCAACAAGCTGGTGTGGAACGACTACCCGGGCGAGGAGTCGGCGGGCACCTGCCGGCAGTTCACCTGCAAGTACCACGCGTGGCGGTACGGGCTGGACGGCGAACTGACGTTCGTCCAGCAGGAAGAGGAGTTCTTCGACCTCGACAAGTCCCGGTACGGGCTCAAGGAGGTCGCCTGCGACGTCTGGGAGGGGTTCGTCTTCGTCAACCTCGACCCGCAGGAGAGCCTGCTGGAGCACCTGGGCGAGGTCGGCAAGGGCCTGGAGGGCTATCCCTTCCACGAGATGACCGAGGTGTACTCCTACCGGGCCGAGGTGGGCAGCAACTGGAAGCTGTTCATCGACGCGTTCGCCGAGTTCTACCACGCGCCGATCCTGCACCAGAAGCAGGCGGTGAAGAGCGAGGCGGACAAGCTGGCGAACACCGGGTTCGAGGCGCTGCACTACGAGCTGTTCGGCCCGCACTCGATGGTGTCGTCGTGGGGCGGGATGGCGCCGCCGAAGGACCCGTCGATGGTGAAGCCGATCGAGCGGGCGCTGCGCAGCGGCCTGTTCGGGCCCTGGGACCGGCCGGCCATCGAGGGCCTCGACCCGCTGCCTCCCGCGATCAACCCGTCGCGGCACAAGTCGTGGGGCACCGACTCGTTCATCATCTTCCCGAACTTCATGCTGCTGGTCTGGGCCCCCGGCTGGTACCTGACCTACAACTACTGGCCGACGGCCGTCGACCGGCACGTCTTCGAGGCGAACCTGTACTTCGTCCCGCCGAGGAACGCCCGCGAGCGGCTGGGGCAGGAGCTGGCGACGCTGACGTTCAAGGAGTACGCCCTCCAGGACGGCAACACCCTCGAAGCCACGCAGACCATGCTGAACAGCCGTGCCGTCACCGAGTTCCCGGTGAACGACCAGGAGATCCTGCTCCGCCACCTGCACAGGGTGGCGCGCGAGCGGGTCGCGGAGCACCGAGGCGAGGAGGCCCGGAATGCCGCTGCCCGCTGAGTTCGCCGACCTGGAGCCGTACGCGGACTGGGCGCTGCCGACCGAACCCGAGCTGTACGCGAAGCGGCTCGCCAGTTCCATGGAGGAGATGCAGGCGTTCTACGACGCGGCCTTCCCCAGGCTGGAGGACGCCATCGCCCACATCGACGGGCACCCGTGGGACGACCTGCCCGACGACGCCCGCACGCTGATGCACCTCATGCAGGGTCTGATCATGGCGTCGTTCCCCGTCGAGGTGTGGAAGCAGCCCCGGGTCCCCGACTCCGGCGCCGCCTACCTGGACCTGGTCGTCGAACCCGTGGTCTGACGTCCACGGTCACCGATGCTCGCAACACCCGTCGTTGGAGGACGGACATGGCGCTTTACCCGAAACCGGCAGAGGGCAGCTGGACCGAGCACTACCCCGACCTCGGCACAGGGGTGGTCTCCTACGAGGACTGCATCTCCCCGGCGTTCTACGAGGCCGAGCGCGAGGCGATCTTCAAGCGGACGTGGCTGAACGTCGGCCGCGTCGAGGACGTGCCGCGCAACGGACGCTACTTCACCAAGGAGATCGAGGTCGCCGACACCTCGATCATCGTGGTGCGCGACCTGAAGGGGCGGGTGCGGGCCTTCCAGAACGTCTGCCGGCACCGTGGCAACAAGCTGGTGTGGAACGACTACCCCGGCGAGGAGACGTCCGGAACCTGCCGCCAGTTCACCTGCAAGTACCACGGTTGGCGCTACGGGCTGGACGGCGAACTGACGTTCGTCCAGCAGGAAGAGGAGTTCTTCGACCTCGACAAGTCGGACTTCGGGCTGAAGCCGGTGCACTGCGACGTGTGGGCGGGGTTCGTGTTCGTCAACCTCGCCGACGAGCCGCCGCAGTCGCTGCGGGAGTTCCTCGGCCCGATGATCACGCCGCTCGAGGGCTACCCGTTCGAGCGGATGACCGACCGGTACGCGTTCCGCGCCGACGTCGGCTGCAACTGGAAGATCTTCCTGGACGCCTTCCAGGAGTACTACCACGTGCCCGTCCTGCACAGCCAGGAGGCGACGCCCGCCGCACGTCCCAAGGTCACCGGGTTCGAGGCGCCGCACTACCAGCTGGACGGCCCGCACCGGATGGTCAGCGTCTCCAGCGCCCCGCGCCGGCTGTGGCCCGCCGACTACCAGTACCCGATCGAGATCGCGACCCGCAGCGGCCTGTTCGGCCCCTGGAACGAGCCCGACCTCGGCACCGACCTGCCCGGCACCAACCCCGGCAAGGTCGATCAGTGGGTCACCGACAACTTCCAGATCTTCCCGAACATGGAGATCCTGATCTGGGCGAGCGGCTGGTACATGGTGTACACGTACTGGCCCACCTCCCATAACACCCACCGGTACGAGGGCACGCTCTACTTCCCTCCGGCGCAGAACGCCAGCGACCGCGCCGCGCAGGAGTGCGCCGTCGTGATGTTCAAGGAGTTCGCGCTCCAGGACGCCGGCATGCTCGTCGGCACCCAGCAGGGACTCGAGTCGCGGGCGGTGGAGAACGACTTCCCCCTCAACGACCAGGAACTGCTGGTACGCCACTTCCACAAGGCGGTCGGCGACTGGGTCGACGACCACTGGTCCAACCTGGGAGGGCTGCCCCGATGACGGCCACGCTGCTTCCCCCCGAGTTCTCCGACCTCGAACCCTTCGCCGAGACCTGGTGCCTGGCGACCGAGTCCGAACGCTGGGAACGGCGCATGTCCAGCACGATGCCCGAACTGCAGGCGTTCTACGACGCCGCTTTCCCGCGGCTCCGGGACGCCCTCGACCACTGCGACGGGTTCCCCCTCGACGACATGCCCGAGCAGGCCCGCCGCCTGCTCCAGCTCGTCCACTCGACCATCATGGTCGCGATGTGCGTCGAGATCTGGCACCAGCCCCAGGTCGTCAACGGCGCCGACGCCCAGATCCACCGCGTCGGCGACCCCGCGCCCTGACGCACGGCCCCCTGGGCGCGCCGCACGCCCAGGCCCCCGCCCCTCGAAGGAGAGTCAATGCCCAAGGGCTATGTCATATTGACCGAGGCCATCAAGGACCAGGACGGCATGGACGCCTACAGCCGCGCGTCCACTCGGGCCCTGGTCGAAAGCCGCGCCAAGGTGCTCTCGGTCGACACGCGACCCGAAGTCCTCGAAGGCGAATGGCACGGCGACCGGACCGTCGTCGTGGAGTTCGAATCGGTCGAGGCGGCCCGCGCCTGGTACGAGTCGGCCTCCTACCGGGAGGCCAAGCCGCTGCGGCTTGCGGCGGCCGACTCGAACGTCGTGATCCTCTCCGGATTCGAGCTTCCGACGTGACCGCGGCGGCGAGCACCGGCGCGTCCGGCCCGGAACTGTCCTGCGGACTCCCGCCGGGCCCGGACTTCGCCGACCTGGCCGTCCTGGCCGAGGAACTCGGCTACGCCCGGGTATGGATCTACGACTCCGCGCCGCTGTGGGAGGACCCGTTCGTCCACCTGGCCCTGGCCGCCGGGCGGACGACCCGCATCGGGTTCGGCACCGCGGTCCTCATCCCCCAGCAGCGGTCGGTGATGGCCATGGCGTCCGCGATCGCCACGGTCGCCCGCGTCTCCGGCGGACGGTTCCGCGCCTGCTTCGGCACCGGGTTCACCGCCCGCCTCACCGTCGGGCAGCGCCCGATGCGCATCGACGCCCTCGGCGCGTACGTCACCGCGGTGCGCGACCTGCTCGCCGGACGCACCGCGACCGTCGACGGCAGGCCCGCCCGGATGCTGCACGCCGACGGCCTCACCGTCCCCCGCCCGGCGGACGTCCCCCTGTGGCTCAGCGTCTTCGGCCCCCGCGGCACGGCGCTGGCCACCGAGATCGCCGACGGGATCATCGGCCCTCCCCACCCCGCCCTGCCGACCGCGACGATCGTCTCCGGCACGGTGCTCGACCCCGGCGAGGACCCGTCGTCCCGCCGCGTCCGGGAGGCGGTCGGGCCGTGGCGCGTCGTCGACTGGCACAACGCCTACGCCGCCGGGGGCGCCGCGGCCGTCGACGCCATGCCCGGCGGGCGCGCCTGGCGCGAAGAACTCGAGGCGCTGGCACCGGAGGACGAGCGCCATCTCCTGACCTTCGAGGGCCACGTCACCCACCTGCCCGACCGCGACCGCCGTCTCCTGGAGCACATCGACGTCACCACCATGGTCGGGGACGCGCCCCGCATCGGCCGGAAGCTCGCGAGGCTCGGCGACATCGGCTTCGGCGAGGTCATCTACACGCCGTCCGGCCCCGACGTCGCCCGCGAACTGCGCGCCTTCGCCTCCGCCCGCCGCCCGGCCGAGACTCCCGGCTGAGCGGGGCGGCGAGCCGGCCACGGACCCCCGGCCATGCGGAGGGCGCCGGGCCGTTCCGGGTACGGCCGCAACACTCACCACGTGAAGGTAGTCGTCGTCACCTCGGGGACGAGCATCTACTTGTACGACTTCGCCACCGGTGAGACTGCAAGAATTCTCGAGGTGAACCACCCTGCTCAATATCATCTTGCTGGTGCTGGCCGGAATCTGGATGGCCGCCTCCTACGTCATCGCGGGCATCATCTGCTGCGTCCTGATCATCACGATCCCCTTCGGCATCGCGTCGTTCCGGATCGCCAATTACGCGCTCTGGCCGTTCGGCGCGACGCTGGTCCGGCGCACGGACGCGGGCGCAGCGTCGAGCATCGGCAACATCATCTGGGTGATCTTCGCTGGATGGTGGCTGGCGCTGGGGCACATCCTCACCGGCATCGTGCTGTGCATCACGATCATCGGCATCCCGCTGGGCATCGCGAACTTCAAGCTGATCCCCGTCTCGCTGACACCGCTGGGCCGTGAGATCGTGTCGACGAACGATCCGCGGAGCTTCTATGCCGCCGACTGAGCCGAGGCAGCCGGAGGCAGATCCGTCAGCGGGGGCCACACCGCCACCGCCGGACACTCCCTCGTACGTTCGCAATGCTCGACGCGAGCAGCCGTCCACACCACCGCCCGCGGCCGCCGCGCCGTCGGCAACACCAGCAACGCCGCCGGGTTCTCGGTGATGAGGCCGTCCCGCAGCGCGGCGTTCAGCGCGCTGCGCAGCGTCGCACGGATCCGGTTCAGCGTTGCTTGTCGGATCACGCGTCCTTCCGCCTGATGATCGTGAACGATCCGAACGGATATCTCCCGCACGTGCTCCACGGTCAACTCGCCCAGCAGAAGCTCGCCGGGTTCAGGTACAAGCGGACATGGCCTCAGGACCCCATCCGCAAGCCCACCTGGATGACGTCGCAAAGATCGGTTTGCCCATGAGCGGCGGCAACCTCCAGCAGGCACCCGGCCTGCTCGCACTGGCCGAGCGCCTCGCCAGCATCATGATCACCCCGGAATCCCTCGATGAGTCGCACCCCCTGGTCCACTGCGCCACGGCTGAGAACGAATGGGTCGGACCGCCGAACCGTAAGCCCAGCATCGCCTGGTAGCGGGATCGCCAACGGATCAACTCGTGCCTTCGGGTAGCGAGGTCTGGCCGGAACGCAGGAGGGGCGGGGAGAGTGTGGTCGCGTTGCCGCGTCGATACAGGAGCGCGGGGCGGCCTATCTGGGGAAGGTAGTGCTGCCCGGTGGATTCGAGGAAGCCGACGGTCCGGGTGACCTTTCTGCGGAAGTTGCTGGGGTCCAGCTTGAATCCCCACACTGCTTCGTAGATGTGGCGCAGGTCGCTGATGGTGAAGGGCTCGGTGCAGAAGGTCGCAGCGACGGTGGTGTGCTCCAGTTGCGAGCGTGCGCGTTCGAGGCCGTCGCGGAGGATCGTCTCGTGATCAATGGCCGGCGGCGGGTGAGCGCGGTCGATACCGGCGACCAGTAGACCGCTGTGGCGTCCGTACCGCCGACAGGGACAGGAAGGTCGGGGCCGAGCGCAAGGTGGGCGACAGTGATGACCCTGCCTCGTGGATCCCGACGGGGATCACTGTAGGCCCGTAGTTGCTCCTTCCGTTCTAGTGGTCGTCGCAACACCCCAGCTCGAGGGGTGCGATGGACTTCAAGGTTCGGGAGCTTCGGACGGTCGCCCAAGGGCCCAGGAAGCTGGTGCGTGAGCGGGAGGAATACTTCCGGCTCATGCAGCAGGGCCTGAGCAGCAAAGAGGCATGCTCTCTTCGGTTGTCATGGGTCGCTCCTTGATCAAAAGTTACACCGAAAACCGTACAGTCCCTCTTCCGCACCGGGCGAGGGCGGCGGGCTGATCTGCACCGGCGTGGCAGGCACCACGGGCTCGGTACTCTACGCCCGCTTCAGCGCCTGCCTGCGCGAGTAGACGTACGGCAGCAAGGAGTTCAACGAGTGCGAGGAAGGCGAGGATTTGGGATTGTGTCTGGTGATGAACGACGCGGCCGGGTGCCGATTCTGCCACCGGGTCATTGGTGACCGCCGCCGCCGCCACTGCAACTGAAGCTTCCGCCGCATTGGCATTGGCAGGTTGCCAACGCCATATCGCTGTCTTCGGCCGAGTCGATCCGAAGAATGAGGAACGGATTCTCCGAGACGATCTCGACCTGCGCGGGCAGGGCGTTTCGCATCTCCAGGAGCAGTAGCCGGTCTGAGTCCGAGACCTTTCCTGTGCTCGGGCGGACTGTCTGAGTAAAACTCGTGACACCGTGATCCCGGGTGATCTGTTCGGCCGTACGAATGTACTCGCCCTCCGGGTCACGCGGAATTAGAAAGTACTGACTTCCGTCGGAACGCTGCTGGGAAGGTGGTACGGTCATTTTGCTCCTCCCGTCGAAATCGGCAGCCACAGCTTTGGGTTACCGCAGCGTGGCCATGTATTCACGAAGTCTGTGCCTGTCCCCTGCCGGGAGGGCGTACATCCGACTCGATCTGTGTGGCTCCCATTCCGCAGCCGGTGTCGACGCACCGGCAGGTGGAGGAAGTCGGTCCCCTGGTCTCGGAGCTGTCGATGCGCAATACGAGGAACGGGCTGTCGAGGTTCAGGTGGATGCGTCCCGAGACCAGGTGCTGGAGTTCCAGCAGGACCATGTTCTCGCCCTCCGTCGGAGAGCTCTTGGCCGAGCGGATGATCTGGGTGAAGCCGGTCAGCCCGTTATCACGGGCAACCTGCTCGGCCGAGAAAATGTACTCGCCCTCGCTGTCACGTGGGATGAGGTAGTACTTGCTCCCCGCATCCTGATTTGCTGATGTCAATTTTACTCCTGTACCGAGTCGTCTTTATACGATGCCGTTACCGTGGCCACCGCAGCTGTGACTTCCTCCGCATTGGCATGCGCATTGCAAATCCATATCCGGGTCTTCGGCCGAGTCGATCCGAAGAATGAGAAACGGGTTCTCTGCGACGATTTCCACTTGTGGAGGCAGTGCGTTCTTCATTTCGAGGAGCAGTAGCCGGTCTGAGTCTGAGGCCCTGGCAGTGGCCGGACGGGCCGTATGCGTGTAACCCTGCCCGCCATTCGCTCTGACGATCTCCTCAGCCGAATCGACGTAGTTCCCTTCCCGGTCGCGTGGAATCAGGAAGTATCGGCTCGGGTCTGGCCCATCGTGGTCAACTGGTTTGGGCACGTCGCTTCTCCTACTGGCTATGCACTCGTGGTCATCTCGATTCCGCCACCGGTTCCTGTGCTCTTGCTCGCCATACTCGGCATGCCCAGAAACGTGGATTCTGGTCTGCCGGTGAGAGTTTCGACCTCCATCCCGTCCACAGGCTCGACCGCTACACCGCATGACCGGAACAGGTCATCGGTGATCGTCGTCTTGATGTATCCGCAATAGCGGTCCACGCCCCGGTAGTCGCCGATCGAATGGAGAGTGTTCGCCTTGCAGCCGCCGCCACAGAGGAACCGCACTTCACATGAGCGGCAGATATCGTTGTTCGCCTCGACGTCCATCGTCTTCACGTAGGACCGATTCTGCTCACCGAAGAATATCTCACCGAAAGGCTGCGTGAAGATGTTGCCGAGTTTGAATTGGTCCTGGTGGAACAGATGGCACGGATAGACGTCACCCGTGTCGGCGATGCTGATGTTGAACAGTCCGGCATGGCATCGCCTGCTTCGATGACCGGGCATATAGCTCGTGGACATCCGTCCATCCGTCGCACGGGCAAGGCCGCGGTTCAGGCCCACGAAGGCATCGTTGTCGATGAAGTCGCGGTGTAGTTCCTGCCCTCGTCCCATGGGCATCATCGGAGTGAACTGAACGGGAACCGTATCGGGAAGGACCTTGGCGACCTGGTCGCAGTAGGGAAGATTGTCGGGGGACACGGTGACCTTCACATGGACCTTGGCGCCCGCATCGGCCAGCCGCCGGATTCCCTGGAGTACCCGTTTGTGGTTGCCTCGCCCCCTGGTAGCCGAGTGCACTTCCTCTGTCGGGCCGTCCAGGCTGATCGTGATGCTACTGAAATGCTGTGCGATGAATTCCGCCCGCTCCGGACTGATGAGCATCCCGTTGGTGAGGAGGAGATTGGTGTATCCGCATTCGGTCGAGGCCTCCACCACGGATTCGAAGCCCGGAAACATCATGGGTTCCCCGCCGGTAAAAGTGATCTTCAGATTCTCGGTCGCGAACGGCTTCATCGTGTGGAGCGCATCGATGAAGTGGTCAGCCGTATAATGGATGGGAAGGCCAGGCGACGACTCCCGAAAACAGTAGGTGCACTGCAGGTTGCAGCGATTCGTGAGATGAAGATGGACCGCCGCGAGTTGTTGGGAACCCCACTCGTTCTCACTCTGTCGACCTGCACTGAAGAGCAGCGATTTTTTGGCCGATTCGAACAATTCAGTGACGTGCCCGAGTTCTATATCGATGCCGAAGTCGACGATAAGCCGATGGATGTCGGCTACCGCTCTCGAACCATCCGCCAGTTGCAGCAGCAAGGCGCCTGCGTAATTTGTCACGAACCAGGCCGGGACTGTGGGGTTCAATGCAAGCCAATATTCCCCCCGTTGACGGAAGGTCAATTCGGGCAGCGCGAGAGGAACCCAACTGGGGTCGACGGACTTGTACATTTATTGCCCTCCGGCGGTCACAGGTCGCTCACTAGCTCGCCTAGGCAGTACCCTCGATCAGCAAGACGAACATCGGATTCTGCGACTTGAGGTTAATATTAATTAGCTATTGCGTTTGCGGGACCTGGACGCGTGGCAGCGGCCCGTCATGTTGGTTTTGCTTGCCCTCATGTCGATTCATGGCAAATAGACCGACTGGGGGTTTCGTGTGCCTACAACGCCCCGGCAGGCGCCGCGCCGAGTGCACTGGCCGGCCCAAGGGGCGGCTACGGTTTCGTTGTCACGTGGAAGCGCCGTGCACCTGACCGATGTCGGTGAGCGACATCGCTATCCTTCGTCGGGTTGCGGCGGAGGACGGGACGGTCACGTGCGCGGTGGCTACCGCAGGACGAACGGTTCCTTGGGCACGCGGGTGCCGTCCGGCCCGATCGGCGCGGTGATCTTCTCGTACAGCCAGAGCGCCAGCGTCGCGGTGATGAACGCTGCGTCATCCCGATCCGCTTCTAGGGCCTGTCCGGTGGACCATGCGCTGATCCAAAGCAGGGCCCTGATCAGGACGATTCCTGCCCGGTAGTTGCGGGCGAGTTTGTCGAACCGGGTGGCGATGCCGCGTCATCGCTAGAGCCGACCCACGCACCGTTCGACCACGTTGCGGCGCCGGTAGAGGGCCGGGTCGAACACCGGCGGGCACCCGCCGCGCGAGCCCCGGCGGGCGCGTCCGGCCTTCTGGTCGGCGCGTTCGGGGATGGTGGCGGCGATGCCCCGCTCCCGCAAGGCCCGGCGGATCGCGGCCGAACCGTAGGCCTTGTCAGCGATCACCCGGACGGGCCGGCACCGCGGCGACCCCGCCCGGGGCCACGGCACCCGGATACCCTCCAGCACCTGTGGAACACGGTGCAGTCGTTGACGTTCTCGGCGGTGACCACGATCGACAGAGGCAGGCCGCGCCCGTCGACGGCCAGGTGAATCTTGGTGGTCAGCCCGCCCCGTGACCGCCCGAGCGCCTGCCCGGATGCCCGGTTCGTCCCGCCGGCTTCCCCATTGTGCGAGCACCGGCCGCGTACTGGTGCGCTCGCACGATCGTGGAATCCATGCTGACGGTCCACTCGATGCGGCCGATCGAATCATCGTGGACCCGCACGTGGGTGAGAATCGCGTCGAAGGTGCCGTCGGTGGCCCACCGCCGGTACCGCTCATAGACGGTCTTCCAATTGCCGTACCGCTCGGAAAGATCCCGCCAAGGGAGACCGGTCGCCGGCTTCCACAAGATGCCGTTCAGCACCGTGCGGTCATCGGCTCACCGGCCGCCCCGGGCTGGCTGGGCAGGCAGAAGCGGCTCGATCCGCCGCCACGCCGCATCGGTCAACTCATGCCGTCGCACCACGACACACCATCAACCCCACCGGCAAGATCGTCCTCAGCCCGAACACCAAGATTCGCCGGACAGGCTCTAGCAACCGAGAACTACTACCTGTCATCTGGATCGAGCGCGTCATCTCCTGGCTAACCGACTACCGCCGCCTGTCCCCGCGCTGCGAACGCAACGCCCGTGGTTACCTGGCCTTTCTCGGTCTCGCCGTCGCCATCACCTGCTACAAGTAACTGATCAAACCCACCACGTAGGACACTGTCTATTAATACGTAGATCTCCCAGTGCGGACGACGCACGGCGGATGTCAAGCCATCTTCGAATGCGTCACAGAAGGCTGTACGGCCTTCTATATGGGCCTTATATGGGGCCTCGCTAGCTTGATTCGAGGAATGGCGGGAATCACGCTGGGGAGTGCTGGATGAGCTACGCCGCGATCGGGTGCGAGTCTCTCATCGGGATCACGTTCGTCCTCGCCGCCTTGTCGAAGGTGCGCGACCGCGCCTCGTTCAACGCGTTCGTCGACGCGGTGCGCGGGTTGGGGGTCACGCCGAGGCGCCGGGCCGACCGGGTCGCGGTCGCGGCCGTGGGCGCCGAGGCGGCGGTTCCGCTGCTGCTGGGCATCGCGCTCGCGGGCCGAACGGCGGCCCCGCTCGTGGCCGGTCTGGTCACCGCGCTGGCGCTGCTGACGGTCTTCACCGCGATCATCCTCGTCTCGATGCGCCACGGCGACCGCGTCACCTGCCGGTGCTTCGGCGCGAGCGGGACGCCCATGGGGTGGCGGCACGTCGCCCGGAACGCGCTGCTCTCCACGGCCGTTCTGGTGGCGCTCGTCTCCGAGTCGGCGAGCCCCGGTGCCCGGATCGACGCGGGTGGCGCCGCCATCGCCGCGGCCACGGGGTGCGTGGCGGCGCTCCTGGTCGCCTTCCTCGACGACATCGTCGACCTGTTCGCCGTCGGCCGGGACGTCGCGTCCCGCTGAGCACGACGGCCCGAACCCGCACCAAGGAGGTCCGCATGCCCTATCTCATCGCCCTGGTGGTCGTCCTGGCACTGCTGTGCGCCGTGAACCTGGTCTTCACGCTGGGAGTCGTCCGGCGGCTTCGCGAGCACACCAGGCTGCTGGACGACGAACGGCGCCGCCCCAGGCCGAACATGGGCGACGTGCCCGCCCCCTTCAGCGCCACGACCACCGACGGCCGGTCCGTGTCGCGAGACTCGCTGCCCGCCCCGCTGCTCATCGGGTTCTTCTCGGCCGGCTGCCGCCCGTGCGAGGAGGCGCTGCCCGAGTTCGTGCGCTACGCGGCGAGCTTCCCCGGCGGCCGCGAGCACGTCCTCGCCGTGGTGAACGGGCCGTCCGACGACGTCGAGGAGTACCGCGGACGGCTCACCGAGGCCGCGCAGGTGATCACGGAGCTTCCGGACGGCCCGGTGCAGACCGCTTTCGCGGTGGACGGCACCCCGGCCTTCGGCGTCCTCGACGGCAACCGCGTGGTCCTCACCTCCGCGCGCATGGTCGCCGACCTGCCGGACGCCGTCCCGGCATGACCGGTCGCCCGCGGCGGCGGCCGGGGGGCTCGCGGAGACTCCGGGCGGAGTTCCGCGACGCCCCGGCCGCGCTGCTCCTCGCCCTGCGCGCCGCTCCCGCGCATGTCGCGCTGTGCGCCGCGGCCGGTCTGGTCGCCGGGGGAACGCCCGTCGCGGTCGCCTGGCTGACCAAGACGCTGCTCGACCGGATGGCGGCCGGAGCCCCGGACGGCCTCTCGTCGCTGCTGGCCGTGGCCGTCGCACTGGCCGCCGTCGGGGTCGTCGCGGCGGTGCTCCCGCACGTGTCGGAGTACGCCTCGGCCGAGGTCGGCCGCAGGCTGAAGCTGACGACTCAGGACCGGCTCTTCGCGAAGGTCGGCGGTCTGCCCGGGCTCGCCCGGCTGGAGGACCCGGCGTTCCACGACCGTCTCATGCTGGCCCAGCAGTCGGGGAACGACAGCCCGGCCCGCGTGCTCGGCGGCGTCATCCAGTTCGTCCAGGCGATGCTGACCCTGGGCGGGTTCCTGGGGACCCTGCTCGTCCTGGCCCCCGTCATGGCCGCCGTCGTCGTGGCCTCCGTCCTGCCGGTGCTGATCGCCGAACGCGCGCTCAATCATCGACGCGCGCTGCTCTTCCGGCGGCTGGGCCCGGCCGAACGGCGTGAGATGTTCTACGCGCATCTGCTGCGCGACCTCCAGGCCGCCAAGGAGGTGCGGGTCTTCGGCGCCGCGGACCACCTGCGCGGCAAGATGCTCTCCGAACTGACCGCGATCAACGCCGCACGGCGGCGGCTGGACCTGAAGGCACTCGGCACCCAGGGGGTCCTAGCGCTGCTGGCGGCGTCGGTGGCCGGGGGCGGCCTGGTCTGGGCGGCAGGCGCCATCGGGAGCGGACGGCTCAGCATCGGTGACGTGGCGGTGTTCATCGCCGCGGTCTCCGGCACGCAGGGCGCGCTCGCCAACGCGGTCAAGAGCCTGTCGACGGCGCACGAGGCGCTTCTGGTGTTCGGCCACTACCGGGCGGTGATCAGCACTCCGCCCGATCTCCAGGTCGCCGAGCGGGTGCGGCCGATCCCGCCGCTGCAGCGGGGGATCGAGCTGCGGGACGTCTGGTTCCGCTACGGAGAGGACCGGCCCTGGGTGCTGCGGGGAGTCGATCTGCTCATCCCCGCCGGCCGGACGCTCGCCCTGGTCGGCCACAACGGCGCGGGCAAGTCCACCCTGGTCAAGCTGCTGTGCCGACTGTACGACCCCACGGCCGGAACCGTCCGCTGGGACGGCATCGACGTCCGCGAGTTCGACCCGGCCGAGTTCCGCGCACACCTCAGTACGGTCTTTCAGGACTACATGTGCTACGACCTCAGCGTACGGGAGAACATCGGCATCGGTGATCTCTCGGCCCGGCACGATCAGGCGCGGCTCGAACGCGCCGCCCGGCGGGCCGGCGTCCACGACCGTCTCACCGAGCTGCCGCGCGGCTACGACACTCTCCTCAGCCGGATGTTCCCCGATGTCGACACGGAGGAGGAAGCCGGCGGGGTCCTGCTGTCGGGCGGGCAGTGGCAGCGTCTCGCGGTGGCCCGCTCTTTCCTGCGGGAGACGCCGGACCTGCTGATTCTGGACGAGCCGAGTTCCGGCCTGGACGCGGAGGCCGAGCACGAGCTCCACATGCGGCTGAAGGGGTACCGGGCGGGCAGAACCGGCGTCCTCGTCTCGCACCGGCTCGGGGCGGTCCGCGACGCCGACTCCATCGCGGTGTTCCAGGACGGGCGCATAACCGAGCAGGGCGCCCACGCGGACCTCATGGCCCGCGGCGGTACGTACGCGCGAATGTTCCGGTTGCAGTCGCGGGGCTATCTGGAGGAAACGCCCACGGCGTGAGACTCGTCGCCTGGGGGAATTCCGGGAAGTTGGGAGAATGTCGAAGAAATCGGTCGTGCCATTGGGCTGCGCACTTGCCGCCGCCGGTGCCTTGCTGTGGGTGCGGCGGCGGTATCTGGTCGCCACCGTTATCGGGCCGAGCATGGAACCCACATTCCGTCCGGGCCAGCGGCTCGTGGTGCGCCGTGTCGCAGGAGACGCGGTTCGTCCCAGCGACGTGGTGGTGGTACGGGACGTCGAGCCCGGAACGCCGCAGGCGTCCCCAGGGCGGAGGCTCGGGCCCTGCCTGATCAAACGGGTGCTCGCGCGTTCCGGAGACGACGTCCCGCGTGACCTGATCCCCGCACTGCGCGATGTGCCCGAGCCCGTGGTCCCGCCGGGCCGGCTCGTCCTGGTCGGCGACAACGCGGACTCCAGCCATGATTCGCGTGCGCACGGTTATTACCTGGAGCGGGACGTCGTCGGGAAAGTGCTGCGCGGAACGCAGGAGCGGTCCGCGCGTCCCCTATAGCGGAAATTATATGGCGTTCTGATGGCCGGGGATTAATGTCTTTCATGACAGTCCCCGCGAAGAAAGGAAGGGAAATGGTCAAGCAACTCGAACGACTGGGTGAGCGCCTGGTGCACATGGTGGCTCCTCCGGTGCCCGCGGAGGCGGCGGCCGCCGCCTGCTACAACCAGTACTGCTGCTGCGTCAGCGGCTGCACGGTCCCGTGGCAGAACAAGATCAGGTACGACCGGATCTGCGACGGCGTGCGCCAGTACAGCTGGGAGACCTCCTGCGGAGCCTGCTCCGCCTGATGACGGCGGCTTCCCGGCGTGCTCGCTTCATGCTCTCGGGGGCGTGCGCGCCGTGACCCCCCGGGCCGCCCGCCCGCCGCGCGCCGTGAGCGCGCCCGGGCGGGCGGCCTCGTCTCGCGAGGCCCCCGCCCGACCGGGCCGTCCGCAGTCAGCGGAGAAGGCCCCGGAACAGCTCGAGCAGGGGCACCGCCCGATAGCGGCCTTCGGGAGCCGGTTCGATGAGGCACTCGTCGCACAGGTGATCGAGAACCCGGCCCGACGAGTCGCCGAGTATCTTCGCGGTATCCGCAGTCGTGATCGTCGCATCTCCGGAGGTGCTGAGAAGCCGCAGCAGCGGCCCGATCCCCGGTGTGTCGCGGACCACCCGCTCGTACGCCGTCCTCAAACGCCAGTTCACGCCCGGATCGCCGTACCGATCCAGAATCCGGGGGGCGTCCTCGGCGAACTCGGCGACGACGCTGCTCAGGGACCTGTCGGAACGGGCCGTCAGCAGTCTCCCGGCCGCCCGGAGGGCGAGCGGGAGGAACCGGCATCGCCGGGCCAGCTCACCGGCGGCGTCCCGGTCGGCCCTGACGCGTTCCGTCCCGGCGAGGTCCTCCAGAAGTGCGATGGACTCCGCCATCCCCATGACGCCGAGCCGGATGTGGCTGGCATGGTCGATGGGCAGCGCGCATCGGGAGGTCACCACCACGGCGCAGCCCGCCCCGGTGGGCAACAGCCGTTCCACCTGGGACTCGTGGACGGCGTTGTCGATCAGGATCAGAAGCCGAAGCCGGGAGCTCAGAGAGCGGAACCGGGGCACTGCCTCGGCGAGACCGCGGACCGTGGTCGCGCCGGGATCACCGAGGTCTCGCAGGAACCCCGCAGCCGCCTGGACCGCCGTCACCCGCTCGTCCCGCCCCGGTCCTCCGAGATCGACGTAGAGGTGCCCGTCCGGGAACCGGTCCGCGACCATGCGGGCCGCGCGCAGGGCCAGCGCCGACTTGCCCACGCCCGGCGATCCGCTGACGACGCTGATCGCGGGGAGCGCACGGTCTCGCAGCAGGTCCGCGGACAGGGCCTCCAGTTCCCGGGCGCGGCCGGAGAACCGGCCGCCCAGGGGCAACTGCCGGGGCACCCCGCGGCCCGGCCCACCAAGCCGTTCCGCGGGCTCCCGCGCGCTGAGACGGGTCCCTTGGCGCACGTCCCCGGGGAGTTCGGGTTCCCCTCTCAGAACGGCCCTGTGGAGGTCCTGGAGCTCCTTCCCCGGCTCCACCCCGAGAAGCTCGACGAGCGTCTCGCGGGCCTCCCGGAACGCCGTGAGCGCGCCGGCCGTGTCGCCCATGCGGTGGAGCGTGCGCATGAGCAACGCCCAGCATCG
The DNA here is from genome assembly GCF_040679555.1 of Spirillospora sp. NPDC052242. NCBI lineage: Bacteria > Bacillati > Actinomycetota > Actinomycetes > Streptosporangiales > Thermomonosporaceae > Spirillospora > Spirillospora sp. NPDC052242. The sequence goes on along the minus strand of NZ_JBFAUZ010000024.1, from coordinate 68,877 downwards.
TTCGCGCAGCGGCACCTCGCCGAGCAGGAGCCGGAGGTGACGGGCGGCCTCCGCGTACCCGCCCAGGTCGAGCTGGACCGTGACCAGCTCCTCCAGCAGCGTCAGCCGCTGCTCGTTCAGCGCGGTCAGCCGGGCCGCCAGCGACCGTCCGCAGACCTGCCCGTGCCCGACCGGGCCCCGGTTGAGCGCGAACGCCTCGGCGGCGCATCCGGCGGCCGTGGAGCCGTCCCCGCGGGCGGCCGCGGACGCCCCCTCGGCCACCAGCTCCTCCATGCGGAAGAAGTCGACCCGCTCCGCATCCACGACCAGCCGGTATCCGCCCTCATCGGTCACGATGGCGGAATCGCCGAGCCGGGAGAGCGCCCGGCGGGCCGCCATCGCGTAGTTGCGGATGTTCGCCGTCGCCGACGTCGGAGGGTTGTCGTCCCATATCGCCTCGGCCAGCCGGTCGAGCGGCACGGGATCGTTTCGGTGCACCAGCAGGGCCAGCAGGAAGACCTTCAGCTTCGGCCCACCGACGCGCTCGCGCCTCCCGTTCAGGTAGAGCTCCACTCGGCCCAGGATTCTGAAGGCCGGCGCCGGTCGCGCCGGAGGAACGTGGCTCATGCCCTTTCCCGATTCCTTTGTGTGTACCTGTGACGAAAAGAGGATCCGGCGCCGGACTGCGGATTCACTGAGCAGAAAGAGGAAGTGCTCTGGACTTCAGATGAAACGACGGTCCGCGCGGACGGAGCCTCTCATGAGGCAGTCTTGACTTGCCGGTGGACGCGGGCAAGAATCCCTGTCGGTCGAGTTCGGTCGATGATGTCCGGGCAGGTCACCGGACACATCGAGAAGAGCGCCATGGGCTTACGCGGAAGGTGGTCGACACGTGACCGGGCTTGGCAATCCACCGGATCCGTCCACCGCGGGGGAGTTGGTTCTCGAGCTGCGACGACTCAAGGCCCGGTCAGGGCTCAGCTTTCGGCAGATAGAAAAGCGAGCGGCCACCGCCGGCGACCAATTGCCGAAGAGCACTCTGGTCACCGTGCTCGGACGGACGACATTGCCGCGAGAGGAGTTCGTGGCGGCATTCACCCGGGCTTGCGGGTGCCCACCGGACCAGGTCGCGCAGTGGGTCGAGGCTCGGCGCCGCCTGGCGGTGGCGGCGGTCGACGGCGCGGAACGGGTCGCCGACGGTGACGAGGCGACGGCCCGGCGCCCGGTCCCGACCGGACCCGCGGGCGCCCCGCCCCCACGCGAACGTCCGACGCCTCGCTCACCGGCCCGCACGACCGCGGTCTCCCTTGCCGTGATCGCGCTCGTTCTCACGACGGTCGCATTGTCGTCCGGGGGCTCCCACCCCCTCGACCGTCCGACGGGGGCATCGCGAAACCTGGGACCGTCGACCGCCCCGGACGAAGGTGCCGTCCCGGCACCCGGGCGCTACCGCGTCCGGCTGGTCCATTCGGGACTCTGCCTCTCCGAAGCAGAGGGCGACACCAGCGGGCGGGTCCGCCAATTCCCCTGCTCAAGCGCGTCCCCCGCCCGAACCCTGCTCCCCGGGCCCGGCGGCACCCACCGGATCACCACCGAGCATCCGACCTTCGGTTCCGGGTGCATGGGCGTTCGCGAGGCGCAGACCGCGCCCGGCGCCTTCGTCTTCGACGACTACTGCAGTGAGCGGGGAGCCAACGCCGGAGGAGAGGACTACCGCCTGGAGCGGGTCTCCGCCCCCGCCCCCGGTTTCCGGTTGCGCCTGGTGCACAGCGGCCTGTGCCTGGGCGTCCCGGCCAGCTCGACCGACGAGGGGACCTCGCTCCACCAACTCCCCTGCAATCCCGCCGGGGACGGCCAGGTCTTCCAGTTCGACCCCGACACGTCCGCGGCCGGGTGAACACGGCCGCCGCCCCCATCAACGAGGCCGGGAAGGGCAGGTGAAACACCCTTATCGATACAGTTGGGCCCCACCCCTGGCCATAGCGCGTGACCTGGGCCTGCGCTACGACTCGTCCCTCATGGCCGACGACGAACCACTGGCCGACGGGGCGAGCCGACCGGCGTCGTGGAGATCCCAGTCGCGGAGCTGGCTGACACCAAGATTCATCCTGGCCGCCGATGGGGGCGGCCTGCCGCTGTCGATCCTGGCGACCGTCGGCAACGTCAACGACTGCACCGTCTTCCCGGACGTGCTGGAGGGGATCCGGGGACCGCGGGCCGGGCGGGGACGTCCGCAGTGCCGGCCGGTGCGGTGATCGCCGACACGGCTTACAGTTCGGCGGCGATCCGCCGGACGCTGCGGGAGCGGGGCATCGCCGCCACCATCCCCGAACGCGCCGATCAGAAGGCCGGACGCGCCCGCCGTGGCTTGAACACCGGCGGGCGCCCGCCGGCGTTCGACCCGGCCCTCTACCGGCGCCGCAACGTGGTCGAACGGTGATCAGCTGGGCGGTGAGGGGCTCGCCGGGCAGGCTGGTGCCGCCGGTCGACGGCATCGATGGCGGCCCGGGCGAACTGGACCGCGCCGCGGACCTTGCGGTTGCGCAGCCAGGTCTCCAGCCCGGCCCGGCCGACCTGACGCAGAGCGGCCGGGGTCTGATAACCGGTCAGCAGCACCAGCGGCCCGGTGTTGGTGACCTGTAGTTGGCGTTCCAGCAACTCGCGCAGGCGACTGATCACGCGTGTGCGGTCGTGGACCAGGTCAGTGCGGTGGGCCATGGGCAGCTTCAACTCCCGTGGGGTGGCCAGCATGTTCGGCCAGTACGTGATCACCTTGTTCAGGTTCACGCGGTTGCGGGCCAGGTCCTCCACAGCGCCGTACGTGCCCGTCTCGACGCCGGGCATCGTGGCCCGACAGAACGGCTCGACGTCGTGATCGCCGACTTGGCGTTGAAGGCTGTACCGGTGTTTCTCGAGGCCGGGGGCGGGCCGCTCCTTGTCGGCGCCGACGACTGAACCGGTCGCGGTCACCTCTTGCCCGAGCCAAGCCGACACCTTAAAGTACGTACAATTCGTACGGACAAATCGTCGGTGACGCCGTCCAGTTGCGGCGCGGACGAAGGGGCATGAGGATGTCAATGGCGCCTCTCCAGCACGGCCGCTCGCGGCTCCCGCTCTTCGCATTGATGCAGAAGGTCCCTGCGGGTCTGATGCTGATCCCGCTCACCCTGGGTGTTTTGATCAACTCGTTCGCCCCTCAGGTGCTGGAGATCGGTGGATTCACACAGGCCCTGTTCAAGGACGGTGCGCTCGCACTGATCGCACTGCTCGTCTTCGCCACCGGCGCGCAGATCACGGGCAGTCACAACGGCAAAGCGGCGGCCACGACGACCGGTGTGGTGCTGGTGTGCAAGACGCTCATCCCGGCGTCCGTCGCCGTCGCCCTCGGGCTGCTGGTCGGGATCGACGGTGTCATGGGCGTCTCGATCCTCGCCCTCTTGGCGATCATGGGTAACAGCAATGGCGCGCTCTGGCTCGCCTTCGCGGGCGAGTACGGCGATGAACGCGACACCGGGGCCTACGTCGCCAGCGCCTTCGACGACGGACCGTTCCTCGCGTTGCTCTACCTTGGGGCGTCCGGGCTCGGTGACATCCCGGTGGTGGCGCTGGTCGCCGCTGTCGTGCCCTTCGTGCTGGGGCTGGTCATCGGTGCGGTCGACCGTGAATGGACACACGTCCTGGAGCATGTCCCGAACGTCACCATCCCGTTCATGTCGTTCGCGGTGGGCACCGGGATCAGCCTGTCCGTCGTCGTCACCGGCGGTCTGCAGGGAATCGTCCTCGGGGCGTTCGTGGTCTTCTTCACCGGCGGTCTGACCTACCTCGGCTACCGGTTCGTGTTGCGGCGCAAGGAGAAGAGCGGGATCGGGTTCGCGGCGGGCACCACCGCGGGCAACGCGGTCGCGGTGCCCGCGGTCGTGGCCGCCGCCGACCCGCGCTTCCTGCCGTTCGTGCCGTCGGCCGCCGCCCAGGCCGCGTCGGCGGTGCTGGTGACCGCCGTCCTGGCGCCGGTCGTCGCCTCCTGGGTGCTCAAGCGCGCCGGCGGCCTGACGAGCAACGACCCCGTGGCCGAGACGCCGGCCTGAGCGTCCCCCATCCAGCAGAGAAGGAGAAGAAATCGATGCGCGACCGGCGGACCATCCGCTGCACCTACTACCTGGAGTCCGAGATCGATCCCGGACGGGCCGCGGCGATCCTCGCCGGCGAACAGTCCAGTGGCACGTTCGTCGCGGTGCCGGGTGAGACGCCGGAACTGCACGAGCGGCATGGTGCCAGGGTGACGCGCGTCGAGTTGCTCGAGGACCGCCGCCCGGCCCTGCCGTCGCGGACGAACCCCGAGAAGGTCCGCGCTGCGATGGTCGACGTCGAGTTCCCGATGGAGAACGTCGGTACGGACCTGGCGACGTTGCAGAGCGCCGTCGCGGGCAACCTTTTCGAGCTCGGTGCGTTGTACGCCTGCAGGCTGGAAGACATCCGGCTCCCCGAGGAGTTCATCGCCGGCCATGCCGGGCCGGCCTTCGGCATCCCGGGGACGCGGCGGCTCATGGGGGACGTCGAGGGCGTGCTGATCGGGACGATCGTGAAGCCGAACATCGGCCTGGACGAGGACGGGTTCCGCACGGTGGTGCGGGAACTCGCCCTCGCCGCGATCGATCTGATCAAGGACGACGAGTTGATGACCGATCCGCGCTACCTGCCATTGGAGCGGCGCGCGGCGATCGCGACCGAGGAGATCAGGAAGGCCGAGCAGGTCACCGGCCATCCGACGATGTACGCCTTCAACATCACCGGTGACCTCCAGGGCCTACGCGCGCGTCACGATCTCGTCGTGGAGGCGGGCGGGCGGTGCGTGATGCTCAACGTGCCGGTCATGGGCCTGCCTGCGCTGGCGTGGCTGCGTTCTTTCGCCGCGGTGCCCATCCACGGGCACCGTGCCGGACTGGCCGCGTCGATGCGGGCGCCGGGGCTGGGGACGTCCTACCGCGTGTGGCAGCAACTGGCCCGGCTGGCCGGTGCCGACCACCTGCATGTCAGCGGCCTGGGCAGCAAGTTCTACGAGACCGACGACGAGGTCGCGAACAATGTCCGCAGCCTGCTCACGCCGCTCGGGACGACGCTGACCCCCGTGCCGACGCTCTCGTCCGGGCAGAACGTCACCACCCCGGGCCCGACGTTCGCCGCGGTCGATTCCATGGACCTGCTGATGCTGGCCGGCGGCGGGGTGGCCGCCCACCCGGACGGGCCGGGCGCCGGAGTGCACAGCCTGCGCCAGGCGTGGTCGGCCGCCGCGGCGGGCGAGCCGCTGGCCGACGCGGCGCGCCGGCGGGCGGCGAAGGGAGATCCCGCACTGCTGCACGCGGTCGAGAAGTTCGGCGGCGCCGGATGAGCCCCCTCTTCGGTTTCGTCGCCGACGACCTGACCGGCGCGAGCGACGTGCTCGCGCAGGCCCACAAGTACGGCCTGGACGCCGTCCTGGTCGTCGGGGAAGGTCCCCTGCCCACCGACGCGGACGTGGTCGGCATCGCAGGACCCGCGCGATCGCTCGGCGGCGCCGCGTTCGATGCACTGGTCCGCCGTCAACTCGAGCGCATGGCCGATGCCGACGTCGAGGTCCTGCTCTACAAGGTGTGCTCGACCTTCGACAGCGCGCCGGCGCTCGGCAGCATCGGCCGCGGCATCGAGCTCCTGCGCGAGCGCCATCCCGGCCACGGGCCGATTCCGGTTGCGCCCGCACAGCCCGAGTTCGGTCGTTTCACCGTGTTCAGCGACCACTACGCGACCCACGCGCAGACCGTGTACCGGCTCGACCGGCACCCCGTCATGTCGCGTCATCCGTCGACCCCGATGCACGAATCCGATCTGCGCCGCATCCTCGCCGGCCAGCTCACCGGCCCGCTCGCGCGCGTCGGCGAGGTGCACCTGCCGGCCCACGACGACGGCACGTTCAGCGGCCGCTGGCACGACCGGCGCCAGGACCCCGAACTCGCCGCCTTCGTGCTCGATGCCGTCGAGGAACGTCACCTCGACACGATCGCCGCGGCGCTGCGCCAGGGCGGCCGACCGGGCTCGCCCGCCCTGGTCGTCGGGTCAGGCGGCATCATGGCCGCGCTGGCCAGGACCGTGTCACAGGGGCGGGCCCGCGCACCGGAGCCGCAGCGAGCGTCCGGACCGGTGCTGGCCTTGAGCGCCTCCGCCTCCAGTGTCACCGCGGACCAGATCGACGATGCCGTCGCCCACGGCTGGCAAGACGTCGCCGTCCCCACCGAGCTCCTCGACGGTCCCGCCCCTGACACGCAGGCCCTCATCGAGGACGGGGTCCGCACCGCGCTGGCGGCGGGCCGCGACGTCGTCGTCCACACCACGCGAGGCATCGCCGACCCCCGCTACGCGCGCGGCGCCATCGCAGCCGAGCACGTGGGCGGGCTCATCGGCGGCCTCGCCGCACGGATGGCGATGGCCGGCCTGACCCGCGACATCGCCGTGCTCGGCGGCGACACGTCGAGCCATGCGCTCACCGCGATGGGCGTGCGCCGGCTGCGGGTGGCCGACCAGTTCGTCACCGCCGGCCCGGTCTGCCGCACCGACGATGCCGCCGCCGTGGCCGGCTGCCGCCTCCTCCTCAAGGGCGGCCAGGTCGGGCCGCCCGACATCCTGCGCCGCTTCGCCGGCCACATCTCTTAAGTCCACGACCAGAACGGACGGACTCATGAAGGCCATAGTCAAGAACCAGGCAGGTCGCGGCGTCGACTACGTCACCGACCACGCCGATCCGAAGCCGACCGACGGGCACGTGGTCGTGCAGATCGCGGCCGCCTCCCTGTGCGGCACCGACCGTGAACTCTACGAGTGGACGCCCTCGGCGCAGGCGTTCGGCCTCAACCTGCCGACCGTACTCGGGCACGAAGGCGCGGGCACCGTCGTCGAGATCGGCGCCGGCGTCACGGGCCTCCGGGTCGGGGACCGGGTCGCCTTCGAGAGCCATCTGACCTGTGGCCGCTGCTTCCCCTGCCGCACCGGCGATGCCCACACGTGCGAGCGCACCGGCATCATCGGCATGCACATCGACGGCGTGTTCGCCGAATACATGGCCGCACCCCAGGAGATCTGCGTCCCCCTGCCCGAGGGCGCATCGCTGGAAACCGGTGCGCTGTTGGAGGCCGCGGGCGTCGCGGTGCACGCCGTTCAGCGCGCGAACTACTCGGTCGCGGGACGAGCGGTGCTGGTGAGCGGAGGGGGCCCGGTCGGGCTGATCATCGCTTACCTCGCCCGGCAGATGGGCGCCGCGCACGTGGTCGTCGTCGAGCCGAACCAGCACCGGCGCCGGCACGCCGAAGGGCTCGGCGTCACGGCCATCGCTCCAGGCGACGGCGTCGCGGAGCGGTGCCGCGAGCTGACCGGGCGGCGCGGCGGGTTCGACGTCGCCTTCGAATGCTCCGGCGCACCGGGCACCCTGACGACACTGTTCGAGGCCGCACGGCGGGAGTCGACCATCGTGACGGTGGGACACCCCAGCCGTGCCGCCGAGGTCGACATCGCAGCGCACATCAACAAGAAGGGCATCACCCTGCGCGGCATCTTCGGACGACGGCTGTGGGAGACCTGGGAACAGACCCTGCTGCTACTGGAGTCCGGCCGGCTCGACCTCGAGTGGTTGATCACCCATCGGATGCCGCTCGCGCGCGTGGACGAGGCCGTCCAGCTGCTGACCGGTGAGGCGTGCAAGGTTCTGCTGCTGCCGAGCCGCAACGCCGTCGAGCCATAGACTGCATCTCGACGCCACTGGATGATGCGAGGGAAACACGTGGGCCTGGACGAACTGGCCGACCGTCTCGACCGGACGGCGGCGCAGCCGCTGCACGCCCAACTCCGCGACCTCCTCTACCAGCTGATCCACGACCACGCCCTCGTCCCGGGTGACGCCCTCCCCACGGAGGAGGAGCTGCAGCGACGGTTCGCCGTCTCCCGCAGCGTCGTCCGCCAGGCGCTGGCAAGCCTGGCCGCCGCGGGAGTGATCCAGCGCAGACGCGGGCGCGGAAGTGTCGTCGCGACCCCGGCCGGGCTGCACCGCACCGTCCAGCGGGCGGGCGGACTCGGCGAGCAGGCAGCCGCGCGCGGTCAGAAACTGCGCACCCACGTCCTCAGCATCGAAACGGCCGAACCACCACCCGTCGCCCAGGAGGCACTGGGCACCGCTCACACCTGGCGGATCGAGCGCCTGCGGTGCGTGGACGACACTCCGGTCGTCTTCATGCGCACCTTCGTCCCCCGCGAGCTGTTCCCCCACTTCACCGCGGAGCTGCTCGACGGAGCGTCCCTGCTCACGCTCATGAGCGACGCAGGCCATGTGCCGGTCGGCGGCCCACGCCAGGTCCAAGCCGTCGCCGCGACCACCGACCTGGCCGCGCCGCTCGAGGTCGAACCCGGCGATCCGCTGCTCCTCCTCGAGGGCGTGACACAGGACGCGACAGGCAGGAGCCTGGAGCGGTTCAGCGCGTGGCACCGCGCGAACACCGTCTTCGACGTCGACGCGCGCGTCGACAGCGCGCCCCCGGCCCTGCCCACCGAAGAGCTGCGGCGACTTCGTTCAATGGCCAGGGAGATCGAGCAGACGCTCGCCGCATTCGACCACCGCACAGCACCGCCGACCTGAAGGGCACCCGGCGCACCCCGTAACCCGCCCGGCGCATAGCGATCAACCACGACCACCAGATGCACCTCGCCCCGCCGGCCTGCCGCACGTGATCTTGATAGTCACCGCGCACACATCGGAACGAGAAGTCCCGCCGCCGTCATCCCGGGCGACCGCCTACCGCGACTTTTCGTTCCGATGCCAGTCCACCCCCCGATTGCGGTCCACGTAGTTCCGCTTGGTTTCCCGCTCCAAGCGCTGGAACCGCGGTGACCGCACGTACTCCAGCAGATCCCGATCCACAGTGCAGTCCGGTGCCAGAAACACGTGAAAAACTTCCGGCGGGTCCGCTCGTCGTCGCGCATCGCGCCTGTCAGCGAGGTCGTCGTGGTCAAGCTGCCTGGCATATGAGCGCCGCGCAGCGTCATGCACAGGTGCTCGGCCTGCAGCAGCACGCCGACCCCCGACGGGTTCAGCTCCTTGTGCAGGTGGCTGGCGATCTCCTTGGTCATCCGCTCCTGCACCTGCGGGCGGCATGCGTAGTGCTCGACGACCCGGGCGAGCTTGGACAGCCCGACGATCCGGTCACCGGGCAGATACGCCACCAGCGCCTTGCCGAGGAACGGCAGGCCGTGGTGCTCACAAAAGGCTGCGTGATCCCGCGGACCGTGTCGAGCTCACGAGCCCGCCGGAGCGCGACGTCAGCGCCCGGTGGCCGCACGACTGATCGTCTGCGGCCGCACGGCCGGCGCGAGCGGCGAACGCCGTCGAGCGAGGAAGAACTCGCCGACTTAGAGACCGACGTGCTGGCCGGGCTCGTACTAGCTGCCCTTGGCCATGATCTTGGTGACACCTCACCGGTAGATGTTTGATCAACACCCCCCGGGTCCCGGCGAGCCGTCCTCACGCGCGCCCGCGCGTAGGCAATGTGCAGTAAATGCAGAAGCCCCCGCTTGGGGGCTACGCCCGGATGCTCACGTCGGAGGTCGTCGGGGCGTTTTCCCTGGGGAACTCCCAAGATGACCTGGCGATCTCCCCAGGGCCACAGGTTTCAGGACACACTCACCGGCGTTGCGATCCCGACCAGGACCCCGAAGGGATCCCGCACATACGACACGACCTGTCCCCAGGGGGTGTCGTGCGGCTCGGCAAGAGCGGTGGCGCCCGCCTCGACGGCCCGGCGGAAGGCGGTAGGCACATCCTCGGTGGTCAAGGTGAATTCCAACCCCACCGGCATCGCCTGGGGGTCGAGCGCCGCATATGTCACCGGTACGGCGCTTCGGCCCAGGTGGTGGCTGGTGAAGGCAAGCGAGGTCATGCCGGTGTCCATCTGGGCGAAGTCCCCGGACGGATGGACAAAACCGCGCGTCAGTCCGAAGGCCCGCTCGTAGAACTCGACAGCCTGGGAGACATCGGCGACGTAGACGATGGCGTACGAGAAATGCATGGATTTCCTTCCTGGAGACGTTCGACGCCAATGCCATCATGGTCGGAGTGGTGGCCTCTTGTAGATTTCGGCCATCCCGCCGCACTCCCACGAGGCCGGCCGCCTGAGTTCGTTCCAACGGGCCAGGCGGATCTGCTGAGGCAGGTTCGGCCGTCTGGGCTGAGCACCAGTCGCCGAGTTCGTGGGTCCCCCGTGGTCGGTGACTCGGAGGAACGGCCCTGGACCTGGGCTTGTGAAGCACCCTGCCTGCCGCAGCGTGTGTTCGTCCTGGACGGTCGCCTCTGGCCGGTGTGTTGCATAGGGCGGTCGCCTATGCAACACACCGGCCAGAGGGGAGTTCGGGACGCAGAGGTTGCGCGTCAGCGCGGGCTGGGGTGCGCGGCTGCCCCAGGTCCTGCTCGACCGGCTCGCCGATGAGGGGCTGCTGGACCTGTCGCGAATCATCTTGGACTCGGCGCACGTGCGGGCGAAAAGGGGGGCGAGCACACCCGCCCCAGCCCGTCGACCGCGGGGAATCCGGCTCCAAGCTGCACGTTCTGTCCGACGCGGCCGGGCTGCCCGTCGTCGTTGGCGTCTCGGCGGGCAACGTCCACGACATGCACGGCCTGAAACCGATGGTGGCCGGGTTCGCGAACGAGACACGACCCGGAACGGGGCTGGTTCCGTCAGGCCGGCAAGCTGCATGCGGACAAGCCTTGAGACCGTCCCGACCTGCGCCGATGGCTCCGCAGCGTCCGCGTTCTCCCGAGCATCGCCCGCATCGGCATCGAGTCTTCCGACCGGCTCGGGCGGCGCCGCTGGGTGATCGAACGCACCATCCTCCCCGCTGACCGGCTACCGTCGCCTGTCCCCGCGCTACGAACGCAACCTCCGCAACTACCTGGATTGTCGGGGGTGGCCAGTATTCCCAGGTCGGGTACATGCCAGCGGGGCTCACCGCGGTGGGTCTTGACCTTGGTGCCGCCCGAGCGGTTGCGGCCGATCGCGGCCGCGGCCTGGTCCATCGAGGTGCGCATCGCCTCCTGCAGGCGCGTGATGAACTCGGCCGGGTCCAGCGGCTGGCGCAGGTTCTCGTAGTGCACGTCGCGGTCGCCCTCGAAGTCGGCCGGCAGGTCCTCCTCGGGGTTGCGCCAGGGGGTCGAGCCGTGCACGTAGATTTCCCGGCGGCGCAGCGTGTTCTTCAGCGCCACCAGCACGCACAGCTCGTAGGAGACCCGCTCGATCACCCCACCGGAGTCCACGACCGCCTCCAGCCAGGCGTCCGGGACCACGCCGGTGATCGGCACCTTGTCGGTGCCGTCGAAGTGGCGGACCTTGTTCGGCACGTCGGCGTAGCGCGCTAGCACGTCCAGGGCGTCCATCACCGGCCGGTAGGCGGTGTTGTTGCACTTGGACTCGATCACCGCCAGCAGTTTGGGCAGCATCCGCCGGTAGTAGGAGAAGGAGATGCGCTACCGCGTGGTACACCCGGTTCGTGACGATCACGAACCGCAACCGTGACTGATCACGGAGCTACTTCGGCCCTAGGGTCACATTCGGGAGAAGACCGCCGTGACGGACTGCTCGACGACGAGAATGACATCGCCGCCGTTGCACTCGTCGGGGCCGCCGAGCGGCTTGAACTTCTCACGGTGCAGGGAGGCCGCGCCGTGGCCTCCGTTACCTGCGGCGGCATGCAGCTCGACGCGGTCCACGAAGGTGGTCATGGTGGGGCGTCCAGGTATTGCAGAAAAACACGGGGATGCTTGGAATATCTTTTGATGTAACGTGCCGAGGACGGACCGCTTCCCCGCTAGCGGAAAGCTGAGATCCGTCCTCGGAAGGTGCTGCGCCGTCCAGCCGAACGTTGCCTGACTCAGGCGCCCGTCAAAGCGGAACAAGCTCAATTCGAAGACGGAACCCTGGTGGCCAGTCGTCACCCCGCCTTGCCGGTCAGCCCGATCGCGTGAGCGATGTCTTCGCCGAACTTCCACACCAGGTCGCGGCGGATGTCGGCGAGGTCGGGGGCGCTGTCGGTGAGCCGGGAGGGCTTGCGTCGCCACCAGTCCATGGTGTCGATGCTGGTATCCGCCCGGCCCGGGACGGGACGTCTTCTGTCGATCTCGGTTACGGGGGCCCGGCAGCATCGCCGAAAACCCAACAGATATGGCCTGACTTGCGATTTTCGTCTCGGACCGCTGATGGGCCTCATGCCCGACTCGTTCTCTACCTGGTCCTCCATCTCCTGGCTCCGCTCGGCCAGCGGCTACCTTCAGCGAGAACCCTGACCCCCGACCGCCCAGCCGGCTCAAAAGCCGGTGTAGGCCCGCCACCGCCGGTCAGTGGCCGATGTTGCGGTCGCCTGCCTCGACCAGGCCGCTCTCGTAGGCGAAGATGACGATCTGGGCGCGGTCACGTAGGCCTAGCTTGGTGAGGATGCCGGAGACGTGCGTCTTGACGGTCGCGGGTCCGATGAAGAGCTGTTTGGCGATCTCGGAGTTGCTCGACCCGCGGGCCACGGCGGCCATCACTTCGCGCTCCCGGTCGGTGAGGCGTTCCAGGCGTTCGGCCACGGCGGTGTTGACGCTCAGCCGCCGGGCGAACCGGCCGATCAGCCGGCGGGTGATCGAGGGGGCCAGCAGAGCGCCGCCGTCGGCGACGGTGCGCACGGCGGTGGCGAGCTGGTCGGGTGGGATGTCCTTGAGGACGAAGCCGCTGGCACCGGCGTGCATCGCCCGGTAGACGTACTCGTCCGGGTCGAACGTGGTCAGGATGAGCACCCTGACGTTCCAGTCGGATTCGGCCAGGATCCGCTCGGTGGCCTCCAGACCGTCCATGTCCGGCATCCGGATGTCCATGAGGATCACGTCGGGCCGGTGCCGGCGCGCCGCCTCGATCGCCTCGGTGCCGGTCCCGGCCTCGGCGACGACCTCGATGTCGTCGTGGATCTGCAAGATCATGGCGAAGCCGCCGCGGACGAGGGCCTGGTCGTCGACGATGGCGACACGGATGCTCACGCGGACTCGCCTCCGGTGGGCAGGTGGGCGGTGACGTCGAACCCGCCGTCCGGGCGCGGCCCGGCGTCGAGTGTGCCGCCCAACAGTAGCGCCCGCTCCCGCATCCCCACGATGCCGTGGCCGCACGTTCCGTCCCGGGCGTCTCCCGGCAGGGCGGCGGTGCCGCCGCCGTCGTCGCGCACCTCGATGACGATCTCGCCGCCGGCGGCCGCGAGCCGGACGTCGGCGTGGGCGCCGGGACCGGCGTGCTTGAGCACGTTGGTGAGCGCCTCCTGAACGATGCGGTAGGCGAACAGGTCCACGCGAGCGGGCAGTCCGGTCGGGAGCGTGGCGAGCGACAGGGTCACCGCGACGCCCGTTGCGCGGATCTGGTCGGCGAGGCGGGGAACGTCGGCCAGGCCGGGCTGCGGCTCGGGGCCGCCGGCATCGTTCTCAGGACGCAGGATGCCGAGCAGGTGGCGCAGCTCGGCCAGCGCCTGCCGTCCCTCCTCTTCGACCGCCCCCATCGCCCGCAGTGCCTGCTCCGGGATCGGGCCGTCGGCGGCGTGCGCGGCCATCGCCTTGGCCGCGCCCGCCTGAACGGTCATGACGCTCACCCGATGGGCCACCACGTCGTGCAGCTCGCGGGCGATGCGCGTCCGCTCGTCGGCCACGATGCGGACGGCCTCGGCCGCCTGTTCGGCGACGAGCCGGGCGGCGTGGCGATCGCGCAGCCGGAGACCGCGCCCCACGTACCACAGGCCGACCATGACGATGACCCCGAAGACGGCCTCACTCCACGGCCTGGATTCCGTACGCAGGTCAACAATGACCAGGGCGACGGCCGCCACGACGCCCGCGGGCCCCCGCCATGAGTCCGGCGAGTACCGTCCGGCGCTGTACAGGGCGATGAGCACCGGAAGGCCGACGAGGGTGCGCGTGGTCGGCAGCAACAGGGCCCAGGCGATCAAGGTGATGCTCAGAGCGGCCAGCGGGGTCCGGCGTCGCCAGTACAACGCCGTACCGGCCGCGGCGAAGACCGGCAGGGCGGCGAGGTTGAGGTCGCGAAGGGGACGGAAGGCCAGGTCGTCTCCGGGCATGTCGTGCACGAGCACCAGCATGAGGAGGACCAGCCCGGCGAGGACGGCGTCCATGGCGCGCGGCCGGCGGGCGAAGGGCCCCCGGAGCCTTCCGGGGCGGCCTGCCGCGGCCTCGGCGGGCGGGCGGGAAGGCGGCGTTGTGCGGTTCACCTGCGCTCCACGATGCGAGATGCGGTGCCCTCCGCGGCTTGTCGGCGGGCGCGGGGCCACCGTATGCGGGAACCGACACACCGGTCATCCGCCGCGAGGCGGAGCGGGCCTCCGCTGCGCGACGGGGATCGGTTCCGCCGGTGGACGGGCGACTGCGGCGGCCCCGGCGAGCACGGTGGGTGCGACAGCTCACCCCGGCGCACTCGCCGCCGCATCCGCCCCCGAAGGAGCACCGTCATGCATCGCGTCATCCGTCGCATCGGCGACGCCAGCGCCCGCCGACCATGGCTAACGATCGGGCTCTGGACTCTCCTGGCCGTCCTGGTCATCGGGCTGGCGGGCACCGCGGGCGGCAAGTTCGCCGACGACCTCGTCGCTCCGGGCAGCCAGAGCGAACGGGCGATGGAGCTTCTGGAGGAGCGCTTCCCGCAGGCGGCCGGTGGCAGCGCCAAGGCGGTCTTCGCCGCTCCGAAGGGTGACCGGCTCGACCGCTACCGACCCGCCATCCAGGCGGCCCTCGCCCGGATCGCCGATGCCGAGGACGTGGCCGCCGTCGCCGACCCGTTCGCCACCGGCACGGTGTCGCGCGATGGGCGCATCGGCTACGCCGAGGTCACCTTCGACCGGCCCTCGGCCGGGCTCGGCCCCGAGCCGGTGAAGGCGATCACCGCCGCGCTGGAGCCGGTACGGGCCGCCGGCGCCGTCGCGGAGGTCGGCGGCGACGCCGCGTTCATCAACGCCGAGACCGAGACCTCGGGCACCGAGGTGGCCGGTCTGCTGGCCGCCCTGGTCGTGTTGCTCATCGTCTTCGGAACGGTCGTCGCCGCCCTGGTGCCGATCGGGATCGCGGTGGTCACGGTGGCCACCGGGCTGTCCGGCATCGCGCTGCTGGCCCATGCCATGGACGTCACGAGCGCCGCAACGAGCGTCGGCATGCTGATCGGTCTGGGCGTCGGCATCGACTACGCCCTGTTCATCGTGGCCCGCTACCGCCAGAACCGGACGGCCGGTCAGGACAACCGCACCGCACTGTCGAACGCCATGGCGTCGGCGGGCTCGGCGGTCCTGTTCGCCGGAGGCGCCGTCGTCGTCGCGATGTCGGCGCTGCTGCTGACGGGCTTGGGCCTGCTGGCCTCGGTCGGGCTCGGCACCGCGCTGGTCGTGCTCTTCGCCGTGGCCACCGCTCTCACCCTGCTGCCCGCACTGCTGTTCCTGCTGGGCGACCGCATCGACGCCGGACGCGTCGTCCGCCGCCGCCGCTCCTCCGCCAAGCGCACCGAAGACGGGGCATGGTGGCGTCTGGCGCATCGTGTCTCGGGCCGCCCCTGGCCGTATCTGCTCGGCGCATCGGCGCTGCTGCTCACGCTCGCCGCCCCGGCGTTGTGGATGCAGACCGGCTACCCCGACGCCGGCGACGACAGTACGAGCACGACCCACCGCCGCGCGTACGACCTCCTGGCGGAGGGCTTCGGCCCCGGCCACAACGCCCCGCTGCTGCTCGTCGCCGACCTGCGCCGCGCGGGCGTGACCGCCCGGACCATCCCCGACCTCACCGAACGTCTCGCCGCCGACCCCGGCATCGCCGCGGTGGGCACGCCGCGGACCTCTCCCCAGGGGGACGCGGTCGTCGTGCCCGCGTTCCCCACCAGCGCCCCCGCGGACGCCGAAACCTCCCGGACGCTGGAGCGCGTTCGCGACCTGGTCCCCGCCAACGTCGCCGTCTCCGGCATGACGGCCATGACCGACGACCTCACCCGACAGCTCGACAAGACCCTCCCGATCTTCATCGCCGCGGTCCTGGCCACCTCGTTCCTGCTGCTGATGGTGCTGTTCCGCGCCGTCGTCGTGCCGCTGAAGGCCGCCGTCATGAACCTGCTGTCCATCGGCGCCGCCTACGGCGTCGTGGTCGCGGTGTTCCAGTGGGGGTGGTGCGCGGACCTGTTCGGCCTGGACGGAACGTATGCGATCGCCTCACCGCTGCCCACGATCTTCTTCGCGGTCCTGTTCGGCCTGTCCATGGACTACGAGGTGTTCCTGCTCTCCCGCATCCGCGAAAGCTACGACGCCACCGGCGACAGCACCGAGTCGGTCGCGCGCGGCCTGGCGGGCACCGGCCGGGTGATCACCTCCGCCGCTCTGATCATGACGGTGGTCTTCCTCGGCTTCGTCGCCCACCCGTCACCGCTGGTGAAGATGCTCGGCCTGGGCCTGTCCACGGCGATCCTGCTCGACGCCACGGTCGTCCGGATGCTCCTCGTGCCCGCGACCATGGCCCTGCTGGGCAAAGCCAACTGGTGGCTCCCCCGATGGCTCGACCGCCGGCTCCCCCACCTGACCGACCCGGCCACCGAGCCCCTCCCCGGCACCCCCGAGTCGACCCCGGCGCCCACCGCCCGCTGAGAAGAAAGCCCAGGTGACCAGCGCGCCCAGCGCGAGAGCGGCCCCGAGAACGGCGGGACGGAGCCAGCCGGTGGCGTCGAACAGCGCCGTCGTCGCGGCCGCTCCCAGCGCGGAACCGAGCGAGTAGAAGACCATGTTGGCCCCGATCGCGGCGCTGGTGCGGTCGGGGTGGGCGGTCGCGAGGGCGCGCTGGTTCGGGTGCCGTTGACCAATCGGCTGCGGGCCTCATTCCTCGAGCCGCCGCGGATCCTGTGGAGCGGATCACGTCGTTGGCTCCTCGGCACGAGGGCCTGCAGGCTGCCCGTGACCGCGGCCAGAGCGGCGGCCGGCCCACCGTCGTCAACGCCGACCTGCTCAAGGCGGCCCGCGACCTGCTGGCCGCCCCCGACCGGTCGGTCACCTCGATCGCCAAGCTGCTGGGAGTGTCGGTCGGAACCCTCTGCAACCACATCCCCGACCTGCAGGAACCGCGCGCCGCCGGAGCCGTCCCCGCGGCCCTGACCACCGGCCGGTAGACCGCGCGATGCGAACTACCGGCGGGCGGCTGACCTGCAGTGAGTGTCTTCGATGACGCGCAGGCGGGCTTTGGCGAGGAAGTCCAGGCCCATGTAGCGGCGGGCCTCGGCCCATTCGTCGGTCTGTTCCATCAGCACCGCCCCGACCAGCCGGACGATCGCGGCCCGGTCGGGGAAGATCCCGACCACATCCGTGCGGCGGCGGATCTCCTTGTTCAGCCGCTCCTGGGGATTGTTCGACCAGATCTGCCGCCAGATCTGGCGGGGGAAGCCGGTGAAGGCCAGCAGATCACCTCTGGCCTCGTCCAGGTGCCCGGCCGCGTCCGGGTGCTTGGCGGCCAGGGAGTCGACGACCCGGGCGTGCTGGGCCGCCACTTCTTCGGCGGCGGGCTGGTCGAAGATGGTGCGGACCAGTGTCGCCACCCACGGCTGCGCCGACTTGGGCACCTTGGTGAGCAGGTTGCGCAGGTAGTGGGTCCGGCACCGTTGCCAGGACGCGCCCGGCAGCGTCGCCCCGATCGCCTCGACCAGGCCGCGGTGCGCGTCGGAGATGACCAGCTGGACGCCCGACAGGCCGCGGGCGACCAGGCCGCGCAGGAACGCCAGCCAGCCGGCGCCGTCCTCGGCCGAGGTGACCTCGATGCCGAGGATCTAGCGGTGCCCGTCGGCGTTCACGCCGGTGGCGACCAGCACGTGGACGCCCGCGATGCGGCCGCCCTCGCGGACCTTCTGGGTCAGGGCGTCCACCCACACGAACGCATACCGCCCGGCCTCTAGCGGACGGTTGCGGAACGCGGCCACCTGCGTGTCCAGGACCTTCGACATCTCCGACACCTGGCTTTTGGAGATGCCCTTGATGCCCATCTGCTCGACCAGCTTGTCCACCCGTCTGGTGCTGACGCCGAGGAGATAGGAGGTGGCCACCACGCTGACCAGGGCCTGCTCGGCCCGGCGGCGGCGCTCCAGCAGCCACTCGGGAAAGTACGCCCCCGACCGCAGGCTCCGTGAGCGTGCGGTGCGCATGTTCCGCACGCCTCCGACAACCTGGTGCGCCTACATCCAGGCGCGATGGTCATCGAGTCCGGCGAACCAGGGGAACATCATTCGGACCGTGCCTCAGGGCGCTTCGGTGATCTGGTAGACCTTGCGCAGGCGTTCGTGGACGTGCCAGGTCGTTTTGGTGCCCCTGTCGAGTAGACAGACGTCGCCGGGGCCCACCTCGAGTGTCGGACCGTCTTCGATCTCAATGGTGGCACGTCCTTCGATGACGACGAACATCTCGTCTTCTTCGACGTCGGTGACGATGCCGGGCTCGATCTGCCAGATGCCCCGCGATACGACTCCGTCTTCGCGCAGGACGATGCTCTTGGTGCCGTCCTCATCGTCGGTGAGTGCAGCTTGCATAGTGTTAACGACGAACGACATGTCCCTCCTGGAATTGTGCCGGTCACGTCTTTGGTCGTGGGGAGCCGTCGACGCTGATGGCCGACGACCGTGGTCGGGAGCCGAGGCGAGGCGGTCGAAGCGGAAGGGATGGATCGGGCGGACCACCAGGAAACTGCTGCGCGACCGTCATGGCCTGCATATCGGTGAGTCCAGCCTGCGATTTGGCGGCCTGCCCGGTCAGCCTCGGATCTGCTCGCTGGGTGTGATCGCCAAGTGGTCGATGATGTCGACGAATGCTCGGGCGACGGGAGCCAGGTCGGATTTATAAACCTTGTCGACGGTGTCGGGGTGGGGAGTTCACCGATCAGGGGAATTATCTTGTCACTGGGCAGGCGGATGGTTCGCTGGAGGTCGTGGGTGGTGACGGCCTCCTCGATGGCGGTCTTCAGTGCGGTGTTGACGTTCTCGAAGACACCGCGGTACTCGGGCAGGTCGTGGACCTCGAGGTGTCCGTCGGGTCCGATCTCTGCCTGTCTGGCGATGTGTTCGAGGGTGACGTTGGCAACGATCCGATGCGGGGTGGCCGGGCGGTTGACGAAGGCTTCGACGAAGTGCTCGTGGGCCTGGTAGCCGGTCCAGTGGCTGTCCATCAGGACGAACATCAGGGTCTTGGGCCGCTGTTGGTGCGGAATCTGGCTGTAGTAGCTGGCCAGGGCCAAGACTTCGGCAGTGCCCGAGGCATCTTCCACACCGCCGTCCCATGCGGCGTCATGGTGGGACTGGATCATGATGGTGTCGGTACTGCGGCCGGGCAGGTAACCGATCACGGTGCGAGCCATCGCGGGAACCCGCGAGCCCTCCAGTCGCATGTGCGCAAGGGGGGCGCCCGAAGCGATCAGGGCGCGAATCCGGGCGCCGGCGGTCTTGGTGACCCATAGGCCGGGGATGGTGATGCCCTCGGTGTACTCGGGATGGATGTCGTGAGAGTCGAAGTAGTCGGCCAGGACACCGACGAAACCGACCGCGCCCGCGTTGATCGCTCGTTCCAGAACGTCTTCGTAATTGGTGAGATAGGGATTGGCGGTGTCG
Source organism: Spirillospora sp. NPDC052242 (assembly GCF_040679555.1). Taxonomy (NCBI): domain Bacteria; kingdom Bacillati; phylum Actinomycetota; class Actinomycetes; order Streptosporangiales; family Thermomonosporaceae; genus Spirillospora; species Spirillospora sp. NPDC052242. The sequence goes on along the minus strand of NZ_JBFAUZ010000024.1, from coordinate 49,207 downwards.
AGGTCAGCTGCCTTCACGGTGTTGTGGGGGTCATAGACGAACTCGCCGACGGCCAACAGCAGGCTGCGGGGCATGAGGAACCGCAGGTTGAACATCACGATTTTGCCGGCGACGTCGATCCGCGCGAAGTCGTCGTCCTTCCCGTCGCCTACGTCGGCGAGCGACGCGGACAGGCCGTCCGGTCCCGTGGAGAACGGGCCGTTGCGGTCGTGGAGGTTGAAGGAGAACACTGCCGGCGAGTGCGGGATCGGTGTGGCGCCGACGGTCAACTGGGAACGCGAGGCTCGCCAGTGGAAGGATTCGGTTTCCTGCACCTGAACATCGGTAAGGCCGAATTGCCGGAAGGCTCCGAGCAGATAGTCGACGGACCGGCGATCTCCTGGGGCGTTGGTACCGCGCCTGCCGAGAGCGGCCAGGTCGCTCACCCACGCGAAGATCGTCTCATTGTCCGGCACGGTCGCCCCCCACGCCTTGCCGCCGGACCGAACTTCCTGGTTTCCCAAGGGCACTTCGTCTTCCTCTCAACACAGGTTGCGTCCGGACGGGCCGGACGTCCTGGAGACACCTGGCCGCGCCGACATCGCCGGCCTCACGGTCCGGCTCCGAATCGACTGAGCCTCCGGCCTCAACCGGGCCGACGCTCGGGTTCGACCCCTCGATTCCTTAAGGTAGGAAGCATTATATAACGACTGTTGCATAACGACGCCAGGGTCAGGCGCCGATCACCTCGCCCGCCGAGCCCGTCGGTCGGGCGAGGCCATCGCCCTTGCACTGTCCGTCGACCAACGGAGACACCTGGTCGACCGGCGAGTACTTGCCACCTGGGGCCGCTGGTTCATCTGACCGATCACCCGCTTCCGGCGCTGGGGGCGACGAGGCCGCGAGCGGCTTATGCCGGACATGCCCCTTGCATCTCGCCCGGGACTTGCCCTATTAATAAGTCTACTCCGTTGTAAAACGATGAACATACAACGTTGTACGAGGTAGAACCCACGTTCCGATCGCACCGGAGCCCGACGGTCATCGTGCGACCGTGCTACCAGTCGGCGGCGCCGGCCCCTGTGCGACAGGGGTGGCGATCGGCTGATGTCCCGCGTCCGGGCCAGGTGTTCGGCGCTTGCGAGAGAAGGTGCCAGATGTCCGAACAGCGGCCACGGATGGCGGGTGAAGCTTCCCTCACCCCCGCTGCCGAACACGGGCGCGGCCGATGAGCCGCATGTCGCCGGTCCGAGCGATCAGCATCGGTGTGGGCGCGGCTCTGGTCACGGGCGCCACGCTGGGCAACATCGGCGCCAATCTGATGCCCGTCCTTCTACCGGGCATGGCAGACCGTTTCCACCTGTCCAACACCGCCTCCGGAATGGTCGCGACAGTGCAGTTGCTTGCCACGGCGCTGGCGGCCCTCGTGTTGGCGCCCAGGGCGGCCTGCCCCGGCCGCGTCCGCCTGGCCAGGGCGGGACTCATCGCCACCATGGCGGGATTCGTCCTGGCTTCGGCCGCTCCGGCCCTTGGTCTCCTCATCCTGGGAAACGCCATTGCCGGTGTTGGGCTCGGTGCGGTCTACGCCGCTGCCATGGCGGCGATCGCCGCAACCGACGACACCGATAAAGCCTCGACCGTCACGGTGCTGGGCGGGACGGTCGTCATCTCAGCCCTCATCATCCTCATTCCCGAGGCCAACGACGCCTGGGGCGGCACTACGGCCTTCACGATCCTCGCCGTCTTGTGCTTCCCGGCGTACTGGCTGGTCCGTGCACTGCCCGAGGCAGCCGAACACAGCCCCGGCTCGTCCTCGGACAAGCCGGTTCCGCTCCTGTTCCTGCTGGCTCTTGTGCTATTGGGAGCGACCGAACAGGGCGCCTGGTCCTACGCCGAAATCCTGGGTGAGGACCACGCGGGCATGTCGGCCAACGCCGTCTCCGTAGTCTTGTCGGTCATCGCTGTGGGGTCGCTGGCGGGCGCGATCATGGGCCCGATCGCGTGCCGCCGATTCGGGCGGCTCACCGTCATGGCGGCGTTCATCGCCGTCGAGATCGTCGCCAAGCTGGTGATCGCCGTCGTGCCCTGGGCCGTCTCCTACGCCGTGGCGGCGTTGATCTGGCAGATCAGTTACATGGGCCTCCTCGTCCTGGTGCTCACGGTCGCGGCGTCCGCCGACCCCAGTGGCCGATGGATCGCCGCCACAACCGGAGCAACGGCGATCGGCACCGGCCTGGGATCAGCTCCCGTGGGCTGGATCCTCGACATGTGGGGCGCACCCACGCTCGGTGTGGTCCTCGCTCTGGGCACCGCGCTGGCCGCCATTCCCCTCATGCGCGCGACCAGAGCCGTGGGCACCGGCCTCTCTGTGCACCCCGAACTCGCGGTCAAGGCGTGAAGACCGCGTTTGCGATCGCGCGGCGTCCCGAGACCTGGCCCGACCCGCCGTTGCGGCCAAGCAGCTCATGGGGCCAGCCGTGGGCGGCGGGGCCGCGGTTCAGCGCGGCCTCCATCCGCGCGAAGGCCGCCTCGTGCGGCGGCGTGCGCTTGGACCGCAATGCCTCGGCCTCGTCCTCGCATTTCTCCACCTGCCGCGGCCCGGTCGGCAGCTCGGCGGCGATCTGCGCCTCGGGCCCCTCAACCGCTGCACGTTCCGGCGGGCGAGCCGACGCGGTAAGTGAGCGCGATAAGGTCTGCTTCGAGTTCGGCACGGTCGGTGTCGTTGAGGACGGCTCCCCACAGGGGTGCGCTATTGCTGCCGTCGGTGGCGGCGATGACCACGCGGATGACCGCCGGATCGAGGCCGTCGTCGAGGAGAGCAGAGCGCCATTGCTTCGCGTCCTGCTGTGCGAGCTCTTCTAGGCCGGGTTCGAACATGAGGTGCGCGGCCAGAGCGATGTAGTCACGCAGCCCGGTGAGATCACCGGCGTGGGCGAAGCTCACCCGAATGTATGCCCTGGTGAGTCTGCCCGGCCTTCGATCCTCTTCTTCGGATGCGGCCTGTTCGACATTCTGTCGGAACCGGGTCATGAGATCGGTGGCAAGTCCGTTGAGGAGCTCTTCCTTGTTGGGGAAGTGATAGAGCAAACCGCCTTTGGATACCCCGGCGGCTTCAGCGATGTCTGAGACGGGCACGGCAGTGCCGTGCCTACCGATCAAGTGCGCGGCGGCGTCCAGGATCAGTCGTTTGGTTTCGTCCGCGCTGCGTCCAGCCGTTCGCGCCATATCGTCGTCCTCTTTCTCGCGGGTCCGAAGCGGGATGTCAGTGCTCTGCCGACGCGGCGTCCTTGTTGTTCGGGATGAGCGTGAAAGCCACGATCGCGGCGATCACCATCACCCCGCCCGCGATCAGGGTGGTTACCTGCATGGCGGACACGAATGCCTCTTGTGCCGCCTGCAGTGCCGCGCTGCCGGATTTCAGGACCGCGGTCGCGGACGCAAGAGAGTCCTCGGCCCGCCGCGCGGCATCGCCGGCGACATCGGACGGCAGGGAGAGATCGAAGCGGTAGAACACGGTGACGACCGACCCCAGGACCGCGATGCCGAGCGCGACACCGAGCTCATAGGCGGTCTCCGCCACCGACGCCGCCGCTCCGGCCTTGGCCGGGCGGACCGCGGAGACCACGGCGTCGACGCTGAGGGTTTCGGCGACCCCGATCCCCACGCCCAACGGGACCACGGCCAGCAGCACCCAGATCAGTTGCTCGCTGCTTCCCAGCGCTGCGAGAAGCCCCAGTCCGACCGCACCGGCGACAAGGGCGACGGCGATGGCTCGCCCCCGTCCGAGCCTGGTCAGCAGGAACCCGACCACCGCGACCGCGGCCATCGCCGAAAGCGCCGCAGGGAGTTGCGCCAGTCCCGCTTGCAGCGGGCTGAGTTCACGAGCGAGCTGAAGATACTGGGAGAAGAAGAACAGCACACCGCTGAGCGCGAAGACGGAGACGAAGTTGACCAGCACCGCCCCGCTGAACGCGGAATTGCGGAACAGGTTCACATCGATCATCGGTGCATCCGTCCGCCGCTGACGACGCGCGAACAGCACGCCACCGACCACGCCGACCACGATCGCAACGGCGGCGGTGGGCCCGAACGTGCCCCCGGTGAGCTGCTTGATCGTATACACGAACGGGATGATCGCCAGCATCGACAGCCCGCTGGAGATCAGGTCGAACCGGCCAGGGGCGGGGTTGCGGGACTCCGGCAGGAGCCGGCCGCCGCCGACGACCACGAGCAGCATCACCGGCAGGTTGATCAGGAACACCGAGCCCCACCAGAAGTGCTCCAGCAGCGCCCCGCCGATTAGGGGGCCGAGCGCGATGCCGCTCGCCGCTGCGGCCGACCAGATCGCGATCGCCCGGGTGCGCTCGATCTGATCGGTGAAGATGTTCCGGATCAGCGACAACGTCGACGGCATGATCGTCGCGCCTGCGACACCCAGTAGCAGACGTGCTGCGATCAGCACCTCCGCAGATGGTGCGAACGCCGCCAGAGCCGAGGCCAGACCGAACGCGGCCGCACCGATCAGCAGCAACTTCTTTCGGCCGATCCGGTCGGCCAGGTTGCCCATCGTCACCAGCAGGCCTGCCAGGGCCAGGGAGTAGATGTCCCCGATCCACAGCACTTGGGTCGCGGTCGGTGACAACTCCGCCGTCAGCGACGGCACCGCCAGGTACAGCACCGTCGCGTCGATCGCCAACAGCAACACCGCTCCGACCAGCACCGCCAGCGACGCCCAGCGCCGTACCGGACTCAACACTTCGCTCATTCGATCCCCCCGAACTGTACCGTCGCGACGGTACAGTTTTATCCGCCGCAGGATCCGGCCGTCAAACTCGCCTCGCCTCGACTCGTGGCGAGGCGAGGCGAGGACGGCCGTGGCTCGAGGGGCCGTTGTAGACGTTTCGTGCAGCGGGGCACCGAGACGTGCCGCACCGAGAGCGCGCTGAAGACGCCGAGATCCCAACCGTTCATGGCCCGAGAACTCCCCCACGGTGTCGGAAGGACCGGCCAAAGAACCGTTGGCCCGGCCACGCCGGGAGTGGGGCCACAAAGGGCGTCGGTGCTCGCGCTCTCCAACAGACCAGCCGGTCTGGCCACCGGCTCTGACCACGATCGTTGCCGTCAGATCTTCGGACCGGACGAAGCTCGGCCGGGCACGGTCGATTCCCGCGGCGGGTCGGCCAGGACCATACGGTGCCCTTGAGACTGTCGAGCACGAGTTCGGCGAGCAGAGGTCTTCCAGGAAGACCGGTCCCCGCCTCTCGGGCGAGACCTTAGTGCCGGGAGGACCGGCGCCCTGTGCGGAGGTGCGGGGTCAGGCGGTGGTGATCGGCAGTTCGATCAGATTCATGAAGTGCTGCAGCGCCTCGGTCTGCCGCTCAGGAGTCCACATCTCCGGATGCTCGATCGCCGAAAGCACGACCCCGCTGGTCCACAGGCGGATCAGGTCGATCGTGGCCTCCATCTGGTATGGACTGATGAAGTCTTGGATGGCGGTCCTGATGAGGTTCCGCATGCCGGGTTCCACGAGCGTGAGGTGCTGCTGGATGGCCGGCTCGACGTTGCGGTGGCTGACCAGCGCGACGCGTGCCCGCTCGATGGCCATCGCCTCTTCGTCGATGGGGAGGAAGTAGCGGACGACGGCCTCGAGACGGTCGTGCGGGTCCTCGATCGCGGCCAACTCCTCCTGGGCGGCGCGTGCGTCTTCCAGGGTCTGCTCGAGCATTTTGGTCAGCAGGGCCTCGCGGCTGGAGAAGTAGTGCGTGACCATGGTCACGGAGCCACCGAGCCGGTCGCTCACCGCGCGGAGGGAGAAATTGGCGAAGCCGCCGTCCCCCAGCACCCGGACAGCCGCGTCCACGATCTTCTCGCGCCGCTCGTCATGGTCGACGTAGATCGGCACTGCACCCTCCCGCGGAAACTCGTTATACAACAATGATTACATCCTAGAGCCGCGCTGAGGGCTACGGGGCACGCTCACTGCACTGCCGCAGGAGCCTGGGTAACGCGACCCGCCAGGAACGGGAACGAGCAGACCACGATGGTGCGGCTGCGTTGGCCGGCGGGCGCACACCGGCTGGGGCATGCAAGGCGTTGCTTCGCCGTTGCGGCGGACGCGCTATCGCCGTCCGCCGCAAGCGCGTTCAGGACTTGGTGTCGACGACGGCTTCGTGGAGCGGCTCCGGTTCTTCCTTGAGCGCCGCCTTGTGCACCTTGCCGCTGGCGGTGTAGGGCAACTCGTCACGGAACTCTACGTACCGAGGCACCTTGAACGGCGCCAGCCCCGCCTTGGCCCACGCGATGACCTGGTCGGCGGTGAGGTCCGCGCCGTCTTCAGGCACGATGATCACCTTGACCTCCTCTTCGCGGTCGGGGTCGGGTACCGGCACCGCGGCTATGTCGGAGACGCCCGGCATGCCGCCGATGTGGAGTTCGAGTTCGGCGGCGGAGATGTTCTCACCGCTGCGGCGGATCATGTCGCGAAGACGGCCCTTGTAGAAGTGCTGACCGTCGTGGTCCTTGACGGCGACGTCGCCGGTGCGGAACCAGCCGCCGGGCAGGAACAGTTCGGCATTGACGTCGGGTCGGTTGTGGTAGCCCAGCATCATGCCCGGGCCGCGGAAGCACAGCTCCCCCGGCGTGCCGGCCGGGACTTCGTTGAACTCCTCGTCCACGATCTTGGATTCTCGGTTGGGGAAGCAGAAGCCCATCGACCCGTTGCCCGCGAGGTCGTCGCGGTCGAAGGGGACCGCGGTGCCCGAGCCGATCTCGGTGCTGGCATAGCATTCGCGGGCCTTGATCCCGAACCGTTGGAGTATCGGGGCGTAGGCGTCACCGGGCATCCCGGCGACGGGGGCACGCCGCAGAGCCAGCGACCCGTCGCGCGGGTCCTCGGGGAACAGCAGGATGTCCTCGTCGATCCAGACGAAGTCGATGCGGTAGTCGTGCAGCCAGTCCATGAACTTGCGGCGGCTAAGGCCCGGGGTGATGTAGAGGGCGCCGCCCTTGAACAGCGCCATCATGAGGTAGGCCTGGTTCTGCATGTAGTAGAAGGGGTGGTCGGCCAGTATCCGGACGGCGTCCGGGTCGAGGGCCGCGCCGAAGATGCCCAACTCCGTCCAGTACTCATGCGTCAACAGGCAGCCCTTGGGCAATCCCGTCGTGCCGGAGGTGAACTGGATGTTGGTGACCTCGAGCGGGTCGATGTCGGTGCGGCGGGGCGTCGGAGGCGCGGCCAAGAGCTTCTCGTAGCTGAGCCCGGCCAGTTCGCCGGGTCCGATGGAGATGACACGCTGCAGGCCGATGGGGCCGACGCGTCCGTCCTCGGCGTGGGCTTCGATGAGGTCGTGGCTGCCGACGAGCCAGGTCGCGCCGGCGTCGCCGAGCACGAAGTCGATCTCGCGGACGGTGTACTTGGGATTGAGCGGGACGATCGCTGCGCCCGCCTCGACGATGGCGAGCCAGGCGATCGGGAACTCGATCTGGTTGCGCACGATCACCCCGACCTTGTCGCCGGGACGGACGCCCGCCGACTCCAGGCCAGAGCGAAAACCGGTTACGGCGGCCCGGAACTCGCTCCAGGTCAGCGAACGCTGCGCCCCCTCGATCTCATGGAGCGCCAGGCCGTCCGGCCATGCCTGTGCAGCGGCATCGAGGGCGTCGGGGATTGTCTTGCCGCGCAGTGACTGCTGGTGCGGTGTCAGAGCGGTGACGATCTGCGTCATAGGTGGTCCTTGGGGTCGGGAGGAGTCAGCGGGTGGGCTGGGCTGCGGCCGGGCCAGCGGTGTCGTCGGTGACCCACAGGGCGCGCTGCGTGGCGACGAAAGCCGGCTTGTCACGGCCCTGCACGTGGGCGGTGAGGTCGGTGACGACGAGGTGACCTTGCGGGGAGCGATCCACGACCTCGCGAACGGTCCCGGTGATGCGGAACCGGTCGCTGACGCGGACGACCGAGACGAAACGGACACGGTCGAGCCCGTAGTTCCAGGGCACGCAGCGGAAGTCCGCCACGAAAACGTGGTTGAGCAGGTAGTCGATCATTGCGAGGAGGTGAAAGCCCTCTACGAGCCCGTCGCCGTAGCCGTCGCCCTCCTGCTCCTCGTAAGGGTGGGGATAGCTGTCGAGATAAGTCGCGAACTCGAACTGGTCGGAGCGATCGCGGTCGACCGAGAACCAGGGGGTCGTGAAGGATCGGCCGACGATCGCCGGTAGGGCGGCGGGCGAGTCGACGTGGATCGTCACGACCTCCGAGGTGTCGCTGAGGTCCACACCCATATCTTATTCCTTTCGTTGTACAACGATTGTTATATCCTAGGGTCGTGAGTCGGCCAGCGCTCCGCCGCTTGTGGATTCAGGCGGTGCGGCGACGCGGACGCCAGCCAGGACGAGGTACCGCGTCGATCAGCGCCTGGGTGTAAGCCTCCTCGGGCGAATCCAGGAGGTCGGCCGTGCGTCCGGTCTCGACGAGACGCCCGTTCTTCAGGACGATGCAGGTGTCGCTGACCTGGCGGACGACGCCGAGGTCATGGGAGACGAACAGGTAGCTGATCTCGGTCTGTTCGCGGATGTCGGCCAGCAGGTTGAGCACCTGGGCCTGCACGCTGACGTCGAGGGCGGAGACCGCCTCGTCGAGGATCAGCAGCGCGGGCTCCAGCGCGAGTGCGCGGGCGATCGCGACGCGCTGGCGCTGGCCTCCCGACAGGGACGCCGGGTACTGCGCGGCATGCCGATCGTCGAGGCCCACCGACTCCAGGAGCTCCGTCGCGCGGGCCGAACGCTCGGCCTTGCGGCGCAGCCCGTGGATCTTCAGCAACTCGTGCAGGCCCGCCCCGATCGTTTGCCGCGGGTCGAGGGAACCGTAGGGGTCCTGGAAGACCATTTGCACGCCACGGCGAGAGGTGCCGGCGGTTCTCGGGGCGATGATTTCGACGGTGCCGTCAGAGGCCGTCTCCAGCCCGGCCACGATCCGGGCTGCCGTGGTCTTGCCTGAGCCTGACTCTCCGACGACCGCCAGGCACGAGCCGCGTTCGACCGAGAAACTGACGTCGCGCAGCGCCTCCCGGGACCCGCCGCTTCGGCTGTGGAAGGTCTTGCACAGCCCTTTGACGTCCACGACGAGGTCACGGTCGGAAACGGCGGTCATGGGGCGTGCTCCTTCAGCAGGTCTGCGATCTCCTCGACGCGGTGGCAGGCGACCGACCGGCCCTCAACGGTTCGGCGGTCAGGCCGTTCGGTGTGGCAGCGGTCCGTGGTGAAGGAGCAACGGGGCGCGAAGGGGCACCCCTTTCCCGCCTCGTAAGCCGCGACGGGCCGCCCCGGGATCGCGGTCGGTCGGCGGACTTCCGCCGTGGATGGCCGCGACTGGAGCAGGCCCGCGGTGTAGGGGTGCAGGGGCCGCCGGTAAATCTCGGCAGAAGTGCCGGACTCCACCACCGTGCCGGCGTACATGACCGCGAGCCGATCGGTGACGGCGGCTGCGAGGTCCAGATCGTGAGTCACGAACAGCATGGACACCTGCCGATCGCGAATCCGTTCCCCGAGGATCGCCATGACGTCGGACTGGACGGTGACGTCCAGCGCCGTCGTGGGTTCGTCGGCGAAGATCAGCCGCGGTGATGGGAGCAGCGCGGCAACGATCATGACGCGTTGGAGCAGACCGCCCGACAACTGGTGCGGGAACTGCCTCATACGCCGCTGAGCGTCGGTGATGCCGACGTCGGCCATCAGGTCGCAGGCCCGTTCAACCGCCTCGTCCTTCGTCATCTGGCCCGTGTGCACGACACCTTCGGTAATGAACTGGGCGATGGTGCGGGTGGGGTTGATGTGAGCACGGGGATCCTGGTGGATCAACGCCACCTCGCGGGAACGGTAGCGGGACAGGTCACGGCGGTTGAGTTTCAGGACGTCGCGCGCCCCGAACTCCACCTGTCCCTCAGCGGTGGCTCCGGGTGGCAGCAGCCGCATCGCGGCTTTGATCGTCATCGACTTGCCCGAGCCGGACTCTCCGACGAGGCCGATGGACTCGGCGGTGTCGAGACTCAGGGAGACGTCGCGCACCAAGGTGCGCTGCTCTCCGCGATGACGCACACGGACGTGCAGGTCGTGAATGTCGAGGAGGGGCGTTGGGGTCATCGACGGCCTCCAGATCTTGTTGACAGCTGCGCTCCGAGGACGTTGAAGGCGATGACCGTGACGACGATCAGGGTGCCCGCCACGAGGCTTTGCTGGAGGGCGCCGTCCAGCAGTTCCGAGCGGCCGTCGGACACCATGACGCCCCACTCGGCCTGCGGCGGCTGGACGCCCAGACCGATGAAGGAGACCGCGGCGAAGTCGGCCAGCGCCGTGCCGAACCCGTAGGTTCCCTGGGCGACGACGATCGGCATGACGTTGGGTGCCAGGTGTCGGAAACCGATTCGCCAGGAGGACATGCCGGCGAGCTGGAGGCTCTCCACGTAGCCCTGATGGCGTTCGCGAATCGCCACACTGCGCACGGCGCGCGCCATATAAGGCGTGTACACCACGCCGAGGGCGAGTACAGGGGCCCAGAAACCGGCACCGAACACAGCCGAGGACAGGACCGCCACCAGGATGCCGGGTACTGAGAACATGACGTTGAGAAAGCGGTTGGCCATTCGGTCGACCCATCCACCGTGCCACGCACTGAATATCGCCAGCGCCGTGCCGAGGACGGTGCTGATCAGGACGATCACAGCGGGGCCCGCGAAGCTGAGCCGGGCTCCGGCCAGGGCACGCGAGAGGATGTCGCGGCCGAGGGAGTCGGTACCCAGCAGGTGCCGGGCGCTCGGACCTTGGCCGGAGGACAGCACATCGGTGGCGTCCGGGTCGTACGGCGCGATCCACGGGCCGATGATCGCGAGGACCGCCAGGGCGCCCGCGACCACTGCCGAGGCGACCAGCGCGGGTCGGCCCATCGCGGCGAATCTGCGTCGGGTGACGTCCCCGACGGCTGCCAAGGTGACGGCCATCAGGACTTGGCCCTTTCTCGCGGATCCAGGGCGACCTGGATCAGGTCGATAACGGTGGTGACCAGGACGAACACGATCACGATGATGAGGCTGACCGCCGTCACGACCGGGTAGTCCTTGCTGGTGATGCTGCGGATCAGCAGCGCCCCGATGCCGTCGATGGCGAAGATCTGCTCGACGACCACGGTTCCGGCCACCAGGCCGGCGACCGCCAGTCCCGAGGCGGTGAGGACCGGCATGATGGCATTGCGGAGGGTGTGGTGGCGGAGCACGATGCCGCTGGGCACGCCGCGTCCGCGTGCGGTCACCACGTATTCCTTCTCGGACTCCTCGGCGACCGCGGCGGACGTCAACTGGGACACGTAGGCGCCATAGCCGATCGACAGGGCGACCGCCGGGAGCGTCAGATGCCAAATCCGGTCGGCGAAGCCGTCCCCGCTTCCGTAGGTGGGAAACCAGCCGAGCTTGACCGCGAAGACGCCGATCAGAGCGTTGGCGGCGACGAAACTCGGCACCGCGATGCCCAGGCCGACGAGCGCGGAGACCACGGCTCGCCCGCGAGCGCCGACGCCGCCGATCACGCCGAGCCCGATGCCGAGCAGCACCACCAGCAATGCCGCCATGGCCACGAGGAGGAACGTGGTCGCCAGGCGGGGCCCGATCAAGGCCGTGACGTCCTGGCGCGAGGTCAGCGAGACACCGAAGTCGCCGTGGAGGGCGCCGGTGAGCCAGTGCCAGTAGCGTTCGAGGAACGGGTCGTCCAGGCCCAGATCCTGGCGCAGGTTCGCGCGTGCCTGATCGGTGGCCTTCGCACCCAGGAGCTGGGCGACGGGATCGCCGGGTGCCACCGACAGACCGGCGAAGATGACCAACGACGCGGCCAGGATCGTCGCGACGGCCCCCAGTATCGTTGTGACGAACCGCCTCACCGTTCCATTGCGCGAGGTCGCCTCGCGGCGCGGTGCCGAGTTTTTCACTTCGCGGCGCCGATGTAGGCCATCTGCGGCATCGACCAGTACGCGAACGAGGTGACGGCGCCGGTCAGCCTGTTGTTGAGGAAGGTGGCGGTGTTGGTGGAGACCAGGGAGATCATGCCCGTCTGGGGCTCGTAGATCTCCTGCGCCTTGACGATCAGTTGCGCGCGCTCCTTGGCGTCAAAGGAAGACCTAGCCTCCTCCAGCAGCTTGGTGACCTGCGGGTTGTCGTACTCTGTGTAGTTGTAGGGCTGGTCGGGCAGCAGATCGAACCCCAGAGGCTCCAGCGGGTTCTGCTGGCTGTTGAAGCTCGCGCTGTAGATCAGGTCAATGCCCTTGCGTTTGCCGGCGTCGTAGCCGGCCTGGTCGAACACCAGCGGTTGCATCGACTGGATCTTGATTTTGACGCCGATCGCCTTGGCCTGCTGCTGGAACAGTTGCGCGATACGCGAGGCCGCTTGGTCGCCGCCCTGGATGGCCAGCACCAGCTCGCGGCCGTCATACGCGGACTCCTCGACCAGTTGCTTGGCGGCCTCGACGTCGTAGGACCGCGCGCTGCGCCACTTGTCATAGTCGGGCTGGTAGATACCGCGCTCAGCGGTGGGCCAGGTCACGGGCGTCAGTTGGGTGAAGTTGGGCTGGGCGGCTCCGTTGAAGACGACCCTGGCGATCGCCGCGCGGTCGACGGCCCGCTGGAAGGCGTCCCGAAGCTTCTGATCCTTCAAGGGCCCGTCTGGACGCGCCACGGCCAGCCCCATGCTCTGCGTGGAGGGGCCGAACACCAGACGACCGGCCTTGGACTGTGACAGCTTCGCCAGTGTCGACGTGGGCACCTGATAGGCACCGTCGATCTCACCGGCTTCCAGCGCCTGCGCCAGCGCGGTGTCGTCGGAGACGAACGTGAAGTCGACCTTGCCGGCCTCGGGCCTCAGCTCGGGGTTCCAGTAATCGTCGTTGCGGACGATCGTGACGCCGCTCCCGGCCCGCCACGAATCGAACTTGTACGGGCCGGTGCACATCAGGCCGCCGGTCGAGGTTCCGACCTTGTCGCCGGTCTTCTCCGCCCATGCCTTCTCGATCACGACACCGGACAGGGTGGCCAGGCTGTTCACGAACGTGGAGTCGGGCTTGGTGAACGCCACGGTGACCTCTCGGTCGCCAGTGACCTCGATGCTCTCGACGAAGATGAAGGCGTAGCCGATGGCCGACTCCTCGGCGGCGGAACGTTGCAGGCTGTAGGCGACGTCCTCGGCCGTGACGGGCTTGCCGTCCCAGAACCTCACGCCCTCGCGGACCGTCAGCTTCAATTCGGTCGGTGACACCTGGTCGAAGGTCGCCAGATTCGGGGAGACGTTGAAGGCCGCGTCCATCTTCAGTAGGCCCTCGCACATGTTGCGCACGATCTGGCCGGAGCCGTAGTTCACGGCGTTGCGCGGATCGAGGGTGTCGGGCTCACCGCCGACGTTCCAGGTGATCTCGTCGACCTCTCCCTGGGCGGCCGGCAGAGCCGAGACGAGATCGGACGCGCCGACCGGCGCGGGGGTCGTGTCGCCTCCGCCGCTGCACGCCGCGAGCGTGCTGCTCACGAGGAGCACTCCGACGGCCGATGCCAGCCCGCGCGCTGTCGAGGGGGTGAGTTTCATGCGGTCTCCTCCGTCAGGGCCGTCGAGCGGCCTGTGACCCACGTCATGCGCAACGTGTGACGGCGAAGATATAACCCACCACATAAAACATGCAACACATGAAGCCGGAGTTGACCGGATGGAAACACAGGTCTCGTCGGATCCGCCAAAGCAAAGCCGGCCCAACGATCAGATCGTCGGGCCGGCCGGGACTCAGAGCCGATACGAGGGCTCAGATCTCAGGGTGACGAGTGTGCCAGTCCGTCACGCGCTGGTAGCGCGCGGCCACCGACACCACGTCGGCGTCGGCCCAGAGTCGGCCGATGAACTGGAGGCCGATCGGCAGCCCGTCGGCGTCGAAGCCGCCGGGCACGGTGATCGCGGGGAGCCCGGCATGGCTGGGCGGCTCGGTCATCGAATGGATCAACAGGCCGAGCGGCGGCACCTCCTGGCCGTCGACCAGGCGGGTGGGGCCGTAGTCGCCGCCGTGCGGGAAGGCCGGGACGGGCGTCGTCGGCGTCACCATGACGTCGGCGCCGGTCATCGCGGTAACGAAGGCGTTGTAGATGTCGGTCTTACCGCGCCGGAAAGCAGCGCTGACCTGCCGTCCGGTGACGCCCTTGGCACGTTCGGCCAGTTCTTGGATCATCGGCCACAGCTCCAGGCCGCCGGCCCGCATCTCTTCGACGAACTCCAGGTACTCATAACCGTTGATGTGGTCGAAGAAGACCGACGTGTCCGGCAGCTCGATGCCGACCTCCACCACGGTGGCGCCCGCGGCGCGCATGTCCTGCAAAGCCTGGGTGAAGAGCCTGCGCACGTCGGGGTCGAGAACCTTCTGCCCCAGGTCATAGCAGGCGGCGATGCGCACCCCCGTCAGATCGCCCGGCGTGTTGGCGGCCTCGACGTAGTTGCGGGTGTCGCGCGGCACCGAGAAGCGGTCGGAGGGGTGGTGGCCGACGGTCGCCTCGAACACCAGCGCGGCGTCCAGCACGGTGCGCGCGATGGGGCCGTCGGTGGAGTCGCCGTCGGTGTTCTCCGCGGTGGGAATCCGGCCGATGGACGGCTTGATCCCCACGGCACCGCACAGCGACGACGGCACGCGGATGGACCCGCCGCCGTCCGAGCCCCAGGCGACCGGACCGACGCCCGCGACGACGGCCGCGGCCGCGCCGCCACTGGAGCCGCCCGCGTTGTAGCCCGGTCGCCAGGGAGTGCTCGTCGCACCGGTGAGCTTACTCTCGGTAACGCCCAGGAGCCCGAACTCGGGCGTGGTGGTCTTGCCCAGCAGGATGACTCCCTGCTCCTTGAGACGCGCCCACCCGATCGCGTCCTCCTCAGGCACGTACTCGGCGAAGGCGGTGCATCCGTAGGTGGTCCGCACGCCGGCCGTCTCGGCAAGGTCCTTGACCGTCATCGGCACACCGAACAGAGGCGGCAGCGCCTCTCCGGACCGCAACCGCCGCTCTGCCTCCTTCGCCTCCGCCCGCGCCTGATCGGCGGTGACGGTGACCATGATGTTCAGTGCCGGATCGACACGGTCCATCCGCTCGAGCACGGCATCGACCACTTCGACCGGCGATACGGCCCGGCGCCGATACAGGTCTCCGAGCTCTGCGGCGCTCTTCCAGTACAGCTCGCCGTCCGACATGCCGCCTCCCGGGGTTGAGGTTGATCCCGAGATTATGTATGACGCTTGTCGTGTAACACAACACATACGAACATCCTCGACCATAGAGGCCGAGAGCAATCCGACCACGAGCAAGACTGGCAGCAATGAAGGAGTTTGCTCAGGTCATCGAGCCCTCCGACTCTCACGGACCTCCTGTCGGAGCGTACGACACCACCTCGCACGACCACCCCCACACATCCCGCTCGTTATGTAACGTGGCGGATATTTCAATGGTAGTGTGCCGTCTCATCCGGCAAGGCCAACGTCCGTCAGACCCGGAGGAGACGCATGTCGGTTTCGTCCACCATCACCCCCGTCGCCTGGCCCGAGGACTTCCCGGGCACCTGGCAGGGGTGCCCGCGCGAGCCGCTGCTGACGGTCCTGGGGCATGGCATCGATATCCACGGCGACCGGCCCGTGCTGCTGTTCGAGGACGGCTTCACGATCACCGGTCACGAACTGCGCGAACGAGCCGAGCGGCTCGCCGGTCTGCTCGCGCGGTACCTCGGCGTGGGAGACCGGGTCGCCCTCGCGGTGGGCAACCGTGCGGAGTTCGTCATCGCCTACCTCGCGGTCCTCGCCAACCGCGCGGTGATCGTCTCGCTGTCGCCGCGGACCGGTCCGCACGACGCCCGATACGCGATCGAGGACTCCGGCTGCGTTCTCGCGATCACTGATGAGGACTCCCACGATGTTCTGGCCGCCCTCGTAGAGGAAGCGCCCCCGTTGCGCACGGTCATCAAGGTCGATGGCCCGGAACCGGCGGGTTTCGACCGGCTGATGAACGGTGTCGAGCCGGTCCGGTTCGCGGACGTCAGTGCGCGCGTCGACGAACTGGTCGACATCGGCTACACCTCCGGCACGACGGGCCTACCGAAGGCACTCGCCGGCGACCACGTCGAAACCCTCCGCTACATCGATGTACACCTGCGCCGTTCGCGGCTCTCGCAGGAGACGGATCGTCTGCTCATGCCGCTGCAACTGCACTACGGCGACCCGCTGTACTTCCTGTTCGCGGCGATGTGCTCGGGGGGCTCGCTTGTACTGATGCGCCGGTTCAGTGCGACCCGATTCTGGGACGTGGCCCGTTCCACGGGCGCCACCGCGATCCTCACCATCGGGTCGGTGCCGCAGATGCTCCTGAGCAGGCCCGAGAGCCCGGCCGACCGGGACCATTCGATTCGGCACGCCGTCGCGCTGGCCATCCCGCCCGACCGGCATGCCGAACTCGAACGTCGGTTCGGTTTCCCCTGGACCGAGGCGTACGGTTCTTCGGAGTCCGGGCCGGCGATCTCCATGCCGCCGCACGTCGCCCACGAGTTCGTCGGCACGGGCGCGCTGGGCATCCCGCTGCCGGACATCCGGGCGCGTTTGGTCGACGTGAACGGTGCCATCGTCGAAGGCCCCGGCTCGGGCGAACTCGAACTCGGTGGCGAAGTCACCTTCGGCGGCTACCTCAACGACCCCGAGGCGACCGCCGAAGTCCTGCACGACGGCTGGCTGCGCACCGGCGACCTGATGCGGCGGGACGAGCGGGGCGTCTACTACTTCCAAGGGCGCCGCAAGGAGGTCATTCGCCGCAGCGGCGTCAACGTGGCGCCCGCCGAGGTCGAGGCCGTCCTCCGTCGGCATTCCAGCGTCCTCGACGCAGCTGTGGTGCCGGTCCAGGACGAGGTCATGGGCGAGGAGATCAAAGCCTACGTCGAGCTCATCCCCGGCGCCGCGTTCGCCCCGGCCGAACTCGTCCGATTCTGCGCCGAGCGGCTCACCCCTCCGAAGGTGCCCCGCTACATCGAGCACCGTACTTCTCCGTTTCCCCGCACACCCTCTCAACGCATCCCCAAGAAGGAATTGATGATCGACGACGCGCACACCACCACCCACGCCTGGGACCGCACCGAGCACAGCGGAGGAGCCGCATGAACGAGGTGACGATCGAGAATCTCCCGCAGTCGGTGGGCCACATCATGGACGGCGCACCGTTCGTGTTGGGCGAAGAGGAACTGCGCGCCTTCGCCAAGAGCACCTGGCTCGACAAGGCCTATCCCGACGACATCCCCGAGTTCCCGCCCACGCTCGTCGAGGGCTTCCTGCTGCTCGGCATGCTCGACGCGGCCGCCAAACTCGCATCGCCCGCCTCGGCATCAACGATGTGGGGGCTCAACTACGGGTTGGACAGGGTGCGGTTCATCGCACCGGTGCACATGGGCCAGCGCGTGCTGTCGACCTACGAAACCCTCGCCGTCGAACCGAAGGACCGCGGCTACAAGGTGCTGCGTCGCTGCACCTTCACCGTCGACGGACAGGACGGTCCCGCGATGATCGCCGACTGGTGGAGCCTGGTCTACCCGCGGGGCACGGTCGAGCGGGCCCGGAGGCAGTCATGACTGTCGTACCCGCCACCGATCCGACACGTTCACTCGTCAACGCAGACCCCTCCCCCTTCTGGCTCCAGGACCCGGCGCGGCCGGAGCCCTTCCCGGCACTGGCCGGGGAAGAGCAGTGCGACCTCGTGGTGGTGGGCGGCGGGTATTGCGGGCTGTGGACGGCGCTGCTGGCCAAGGAACGGGACCCCGGTAGAGACGTCGTCCTCATCGAGGCCCGCGAGGTGGGCTGGGCGGCGTCCGGACGCAACGGCGGCTTCTGCTCGGCCTCTCTCACGCACGGCTTCGGCAACGGGCTCGCCAGATGGCCGGACGAATTGGCAGAGCTGGAACGCCTCGGTATGGAGAACCTCGACGCCATCGAGGAGACGCTGCGGCGCCACGGCATCGACTGCGGCTGGGAGCGCACCGGGGCGATCGACGTCGCCACGCAGCCTTACCAGGTCGGCGAGCTGCGCGAATTCGCCGAGACGGCACGGCACTTCGGCGTCTCCTGTCAGTTCCTCGGGACCGAGGAGGTCAGAGCCGAGGTCGCTTCGCCCACCTACCTCGCCGGCGTTCTCGACCGGCGCGGGACGGCGTTGGTCAATCCGGCCAAGCTCGCCTGGGGCCTGCGCGACGCCTGCGTCCGGCTCGGCGTGCGGATCTTCGAGCGCACTCCCGCGACCGGCCTGGGCAACCGCGGTGCGAGCATGGTCGTCACTACCGGCTACGGGCGAGTGGTGGCCCGCAGAGTCGCGCTGGCCACGAACGCCTTCCCGCCGCTGGTGCGCAAGGTGCGCCCGTTCGTCGTCCCTGTCTACGACTACGCCATGGTCACCGAGCCGCTGAGCAAGGCGCAACTGGACTCGATCGGATGGCGCAATCGCTATGGCATGTCCGACAGCGCGAACCAGTTCCACTACTACCGGCTCACCGCCGACGACCGGATCCTGTGGGGCGGCTACGACGCCGTTTACCACTACGGGTCACGGCTTTCGGGTGATCTCGACCAGCGTCCGGCCACCTTCCAGGTACTGGCCGCCAACTTCTTCCGAACATTCCCGCAACTGGAGGGTCTCCAGTTCACCCACACCTGGGGCGGAGTGATCGATACCTGCAGCCGGTTCTCGGCCTTCTTCGGCACCGCCGCCCAGAGCAGGGTCGCCTACGCTCTCGGCTTCACCGGCCTCGGGGTCGGCGCGACCCGGTTCGCAGCGCAGGTCATCCTCGACCGGCTCGACGGTCTGGACACCCCGCGCACCCGCCTCGACATGGTCAGGAGCAAACCCGTTCCGTTCCCGCCCGAGCCTTTCCGCTGGATCGGCATCGAACTCACCCGCCGCTCGATGGCAGCCGCCGACCGCAACGGCGGCCGTCGCAACCTCTGGCTCCGCACGATGGACACCCTCGGCCTCGGCTTCGACAGCTGACACCGGGCCGCGGTAAGGCGCGGTGCGATGCCGTACCCCCGCGGCCCCGAGTGCCAGGAGGGAGCAACACCTCGAACAGTTAAGGACGAAGGCGGACATGACGACGCCGCGACCGCTGCCGGCTCAAGCCGCACAGACCGCCGAGCACCCCGCCCGCTGGATCGCGCTCAGCGTCCTCGTGCTCGCCGTGCTCCTGATCGCCATCGACGCCACGGTCCTGGGCCTGGCCACCCCCTTCATCAGCGAGGACCTCAAGCCGTCCAGCACCCAGCTGCTGTGGATCGGCGACATGTACTCCTTCGTCCTGGCCGGGCTGCTGATCTCCATGGGCAGCCTCGGTGACCGCATCGGCCGCAAGAGGCTCCTGCTCATCGGCGCCGCAGGCTTCGGTGCCGCCTCCCTGCTCAACGCCTACGCCACCAGCCCGGAGTTGCTGATCGCGGCACGCGCCCTGCTCGGCGTGGCCGGCGCGACACTGATGCCGTCCACCCTGGCATTGATCCGCAACATCTTCACCGACTCGCGTGAACGTTCATTCGCCGTCGGCATATGGGCCTCCGGCGCCTCGGCCGGTGCGGCCCTGGGCCCGTTGGTCGGCGGAGCACTGCTGGAGCATTTCTGGTGGGGCTCGGTGTTTCTGATCAACCTGCCGGTGATGGCCGTGTTGGTCCTGGTCGGCGCCAGGCTCCTGCCGGAGTCGAAGAATTCGGCCGCAGGCCCGTGGGACCTGCCCAGCGTCTGCCTGTCCCTCATCGGCATGGCCGGTACGGTGTACGCGATCAAGGAGATCGCCTCACACGGATGGTCGCTCCCCACCGTCGCGGCGGGCGTGGCCGGTGCGGCCGCCCTGGTCTGGTTCGTCCGCCGACAGCGGGCGCTCCCCTCACCGCTGATCGACGTCCGTCTCTTCCGTCACCGCGGATTCTCCGCGGCCGTGGCCGCCGATCTGTTCGCCGTGCTGGGGCTGACCGGCCTGGTCTTCTTCCTCTCCCAGTACTTCCAGCTCGTCCAAGGCCGTTCCCCGTTCCAAGCGGGCCTGGCCGAAATGCCCGCTACCGCAGGCGCCGTGGTCACCAGCCTGCTGGCCGGGATCGCCATCCGCCGCAGCTCTGCCCGTACCGTCATCGCCGGCGGGCTCGCCTGCACCGGCCTGGCCCTCGCCCTGTTGACAAGCCTGGCGCGCGGCACCGGCTATGGGTTGCTCTTGGTGTCACTACTTCTCATCGGAATCGGGGCGGGCTTCGCATTCGCCGCCACCTCCGACGTGATCGTCTCCAGTGTGCCGATGAAACAGGCGGGCGCCGCCTCCGCCGTCGCCGAGACCGCCTACGAACTCGGCACAGCACTCGGCATCGCACTCCTGGGGTCCATCGTGACCGGCGTCTACCGGAACTTCACTCCGCCGGCCGGCACTCCGCCAGAGGCCGTCGACCAGGCCCGCGCCTCGATCGGTGGCGCGGCGGAGGCGGCCTCCACGCTCGGCGGTGTCCAAGGAGACACGTTGCTGTCGGCCGCCCAGGACTCCTTCGTCGCCGGTCTGCGCATCACCTCGGGTGTCAGCGCAGCGGTCCTGCTGGCCGCCGCTGTGGCGGCCTGGATAATGCTCAAAGGGATCGACGCGTCAAAAACGAACTGATCCACCGTGGGGATCAGCCGGAACGGTGCCGTTCCCGGTGTAGTTCGTCGGCGAGCAGGGCGACGTGCAACGACACCCGAACGTCCGGGTCGTCGAGTCGGACCCCCAGCACCGACTCGATCTTGGCCAGCCGCGCGTAGAAGGCGGGGCGTGACAGGTGGAGGCTGGCCGCGGCGTCGGATTTGCTGTTCGGATGCTGTGCCAAGGCGCGCAGCGCGCGAACGAGGTCGTCACCGTGCTTCTCGTCATGCATTCGCAAGGCGTCGAGTTCGCGTGAGACGAACAGTCGCAGCCTGTCATCTTCGGCCAAGAGTGCGAGGAGCCCACGGATGTGGACGTCCTCGAGCCGGTGCACGATGGGGCCTGCCCGCTCGTCCGGCACCGCATCGACGACTTGCCGGGCTTCACGCAGAGTCCGGTCGATGTGGGCTGTGGCGATCACCACGCGCCCGGCACCGATCGCGACGCGGCCCCGGGCCGCGATCTGCTCGGCCAGCCGATCGACGATGGCGTCCGCCGGTGCATTCGCGGGCAGGGAGATCACAGCGCGTAGGTCCCGGTCGACCTCGCTGACCAATGCCGTCACGCTGTGCTCGTTCAGCGCGTGAACGGTCGCGGCGAGGACGTCCTCCAGCACCGAGCGGACGGTCCCCCATCGGCACGCGACAGCCGCGCTCTACTCGGTTACATCCGGATCCTCGATGCTTGACTTGAGAACGCAACCGCAGGGATCGGTCTGTGACACCGAGCGTCGTCACCTACGGTTGTTCTCCATACGACGTCGGGCCATTTCTTACGGATACCCTGCCGGGTGATGCCCCATACAGCCTCCATCTGCTCATAGCTGGCGCCGTAGGAACCAGCGGTTGCCGCCGGGCCGCAATTGCCGACACTTCTCCCGAACTCCACAGCCAAAGGCCGTAGTGCGGCTAACGCCGTCGCCGGCTGACAGTCGCTGCGTCACGGCGATTGAGCGTGCGCTTACCAGGTGGTCTCGCGCCCCATGGACCCCCGCGCGCCGAAGCGCTCATTCGCGCGATGCCGCTTGCCACGCTGGGTCGTTCACGCGAATAAGCACTTCGGACCGTGTTGCCTCCGTACAGGTGGCCTGTGGTCCCGCCGGTCTGCCTCGGTCGTGCGGGGACGGCGTCCCACGGAGCCTCCAGGAGGCGAAGGAGGCATTCGAGGAGGGGGCCGTCTCGGACCTCTTCGGGGAGTCTATTCAGTTCGTACAGCGCACGACCGTGGAAGCCGTCGAAGCGGTACGTCACACCCGACCTTCCCAGCGCGGAGGGGTATAGCGGACGAAGGTGTCTTCCTTGCCCTGTAGCGCGTCCTGCACCGCCTCCTCGTAGCCGGGACGGTCGTAGGCGATGGCCCGCAGGCGCCACCGGCGTAGGAGGACTAGGACCTGCTTGACCGCGCCAGGTCGTGAGCGGCGTCGAGCGCCTCGTCGTACTCGGCCCGGAACTGGTCGCGGTGCGACGGCGGGAGCGCGTCGAAGATCGTCGCCGGATCCTCGCCGGGATCGCGCGGCGCGGTCGGCTCCTCGGGCCGAGCGGTCATGGTGCCCAATCTACCTGTGAGACGGCGCAGCGGGCGGGACTCCCGCGCACGGCCAAGCGGAGGCGCACGAGAGCAAGATCCGGAGCACGCGCGGAATGATCTTGGGTGTGACGGGGTGGGGTGGGGAGTTTGCACAGGTCGTTGCAGGTGCGGAGGCTTTGGAGAGCATCGGACTTCTAATCCGACGGTCGCGGGTTCGAATCCTGCCGGGCGCGCAACATCCTGACCTGCAGTCTTACCATCGACAAAATCTCAGTACCGGCCCTCTTCGCGGGCAGATCGGACCGGACCGCGGCGGGCGCGGGCCGGCCTCTCGGCCGGCTCCAGCGGGGCCGGTCGGTGCCGGGTCAGCGCTGGGTGCCGGTGGGTTCCAGGCGGGCCAGGACGTGGTCGAGGTCGGCGGCGAAGGTGTCCGGTCCCTCGCCGTCGGGGTCGCAGGCCTCCATGACGGCGTGGAGGGCGGCGAACGCGGCTCCGACGAGGGCGCGGGTGACGACGCGGCTTTCGGTGTCGGGGGCGCGGTCTGTGAGGACGTCGACGAGTCGGCGCTGGATGAGTTCCATCCGGTCGAGGTAGGCGGCGCGCAGTGCCGGGCTGGACTCGACGATCGAGTGCAGCAGCTTCGCCCGTGCGCGGTTCGCCTGTTCCCGGCGGGGGGCGACGACGACCTCGAAGGCGTGGCGCAGGGACGTCCACGGGCTCTCTTCGGCCGGACGCGACCGCAGGACGTCGACCATGTGCTCGCCTTGCCGGTCGTACTCGCCCAGGACCAGGTCCTCTTTCGTTCTGGCGTACCGGAAGAAGGTCCGCTGGGAGATGCCCGCACGCTCGGCGATGTCGTCGACCGTGGTCGCGTCGTAGCCCTGCTCGCGGAACAGGCTTTCCGCGACCGCGGTGATCTCGGCATGGACGGCACGACGGGCCACGTCGCGAACTCTGGACTCGGCCATACCCCCATGCTAGCAGCCCGCATCTTTGACAGTCACTGTCACGCGTGGCGTACGCTGGCAGCATGCCGGACCGGCGCAGGGCCCTGGCCTAACCGGCCCCGGCCCGGCCCGCATCGGCAGGCCGGCGACACGAACAGGAGAAATCCATGAACATCGCGGTCATCGGAACCGGCGACATCGGCAGCCAGCTCGCCCGCGCGCTCGCCCGCGCCGGCCACGCCCTCACCCTGGCCAACTCCCGCGGCCCGCACACCCTTCAGGAACTGGCCGACGAGCTCCACGCCCGCGCCGCCACCACCGCCGACGCCGTCGCGCAGGCCGACGTCATCGTGCTCTCGGTCCCCATCACGGTGATCCCCACCCTGGCCGAGACCCTGCGCCGGGCGCCCGCCTCCGCGGTGATCGTCGACATGTCCAACTACTACCCGCTCGCACACGGCGTCATCGAGGAACTCGAAGGCGCCACCCCCCAGAGCACCTGGATCAGCAGGCAGATCGGCCGCCCGGTCATCAAGGCGTGGAACACCGTGTTCTCCCTCACCCTCGCGACCCTGGGACGTGCTCCGGGCGAGCCCGACCGGATCGCCCTGCCCGTCGCCGGAGACGACGCCGCCGCCAAGAAGGTCGTGATGCAACTGGTCGAGGACACCGGGTTCGACGCCGTCGACGCCGGAGAGCTGGCCGAGTCCTGGCGCATGGAGCCCGGCTCCCCCGCCTACTGCACCGACCTCGACGCCACCACCCTGCGAGCCGCGCTCGCCCGCGCCGACCGCGCCCGCATGCCCGCCGACCGGGACACCCAGTCCCGCCTTGTCTACACGCCGGGCATCGGCGTCGACATGGTCAACGGCGCCCGGATCTACCGCGAGGTCACCAAGTAGCAGCCCGGCGAGCGCGAACCGCGCTCGCCGGCCAGCCGCCCGACCAGCCGGGCTGAGCACCGGTCACCAAGGCCCGGACTCAGCCCGCCACCAACGGAACCGATCCTCCTCGCGAGCCGATCGCCGCCGACCCGGGGTTCTCGTAGCAACAGCCGTAAATCCAACGAAGTTGCCGCTGACCTGCGAGGACTCTTCCACGGATCGGCTCTACCCAGACGATTCGATCCGAGCGTCTACCGAGCTCAGAGGCTGGTTTGTTGGATTCTCCGCGATTGCTGCAGGCCGCCGGGCTCGTCGAGCGGCTGCCCGCCGCGGGCCGCGTCGTCCGCGTCCGGCCGACCGCCGCCGGGCGGACGGCCGCGCGCACGATGCTCGCCGCGCGCGACGCCCCGCTGACCTGCGTCCTCGCCGGTCTGGACGACGGCGAACGCGAGCTGCTCGCCGCATTGCTCGGCAAGCTCCTCAGCCGCCTCTACGACGAGATCGGCGACGCCGAGGTCATGTGCCGCCTCTGCGACCGGGAATGCTGCACCGACGGCGCGGCCTGCCCGGTCGGGCAGGCCGACCGCCGGGCCCGGGGGGCGACATGACCGGTGCGACGCTCGCGCTCGGCTCGGCCGCCTGCTACGGCGTCGCCGACGTCGCCGGCGGGCTGCTGGCCCGCCGCGCCGACTTCCGGGCCGTCGCCCTCCTCGGCCAGGTCGGCGGGCTCGGCTGCGCGCTGGTCGCCGCGCTGCTGCTCCCGGCACCGGACGTCCGGTCCGAAGACCTGGCGTGGGGCGCGCTGTCGGGGGCCGGGACGGGCGCGGCCATGGCCTTCCTGTACCGGGGCATCGCGCGTGGCGCCATGAGCGTGGTCGTCCCCGTCAGCGCGGTCGGCGGGGTGGCGCTCCCCGCGGTCGCCGGAGTCGTCCTGCTCGGCGACCGCCCCTCGGCCACGGCCTGGACGGGCATCGCCGTGGTGCTGCCCGCGCTGTGGCTGGTGTCGCAATCCCCCCCGGACGAACGGGACCCGGTGCGGGCCGCGCTGCGGGACGGGCTCGTCGCGAGCGTCGGCATCGGGGTGCAGTACCTCGCCCTCGCACAGGCGGGCGACGAGTCCGGCGCCTGGCCGGAGCCGCGGCGGCCGTCCTCCTGCTGACGCTCGCCTGACGCGGAGGCGTCGCTTGTCACGGTCTGTGCCGCTGCACGGCTCGCCCGTGGATGCGTTCAGGGCCGCGAGCGAGGTGCTCCGGACCCTCACTGCTCCTCGTTGGGGTCGTCGTCCGGGGGAACTTCTAGGGTTCCTTCGGTCCGGGGAGGGCTACTCGGCCGCGCGCCACTGCTCGGCGGGCGACACGCCGGGGAGCGGCTTGCCGATCAGCGCGAGCGGCGTGAAGAACCCGACCTGCCCGATCGCCATCGCCAGCGTCGCGAGGGCCTTGTCGTCGTAGTGCTCGGACGCCTCCGCGTACAGCGCGTCGGGGAC
Source organism: Spirillospora sp. NPDC052242 (assembly GCF_040679555.1). NCBI lineage: Bacteria > Bacillati > Actinomycetota > Actinomycetes > Streptosporangiales > Thermomonosporaceae > Spirillospora > Spirillospora sp. NPDC052242. The sequence continues at coordinate 23,678 of NZ_JBFAUZ010000024.1, read as the reverse complement.
CCGCTCGCCGCCCGCGGCGGGCGTGAGGACGGCCTCGGTCAGCGCGAGCGCCGCCCGCTCGGCGCCGGTGAAGTACGGCGCGTCCCGCCAGGACGCCACCGCAGTGATCCGCTCCTCCGGCTCCCCGGCCTTGCGGAGGTTCCCGGAGTGCAGGACGGTCAGGTAGGTGTTGCCGGCGAGCTGACCGGCGCGCAGCTGCACCAGCCCGACGGTCGTCTGCGGGATCGAGCCGTTCCCGACGGCCTTGAACAGGGCGCCGCCGACGGCTCCGAGCTCGGGGACGAGCTGCTGCGGGTTCGGCAGCCGGGAGGCGGTGGTCGCGGAAGCGCTCATGGTCGGTCTCCTTCACAGTGGCGTTTCGCTCTGACACCGCACTGACGAAGGGAACCGGACGGATGTGACCGGCCCGTCCGAAAAACTTTTCCGAGGGCCGCCCCGTTGGCCCGTCCGGCCGCGTGACCGCGCGGTGACCGGGACGAGAGCGACCGGGGAAAGGCTGCCCCGTGTCGGGTCCACGCCCTTTCCGAGGAGTGCAGAACATGCCCCCCAGCACGCCTGACTTCGGTCCGCAGATCGACCCCTACTCGCGGTTCGAGGGCCAGCGGGACTGCGACCCGCCGGCGAAGCCGGGAACGGCGGCGTTCCGCGCCCTGGTGCTCGACGCCTACCCGGGCACCCGGGACATGGGCATCAGCAGGGAATGCCGCAGGGGCGGCCCCAGCGAGCACAAGGAGGGGCGCGCCTGGGACTGGGGAGTGGACGTCCACACCCAAGGGCACATCGTGTCCGAACTCATCGACTGGCTCCTGGCCACGGACCGGCACGGCAACCCCCACGCGCTCGCCCGCCGCTTCGGGATCATGTACGTGATCTGGAACCGCCGCATCTGGGAGGCGTACCGCCACGGCGCCGGCTGGACGCCGTACACCGGGGACAACCCGCACACCGATCACGTGCACTTCAGCTTCAACTGGGCAGGCGCCCGCAAGGAGACCACGTGGTGGACCACGTCCCCGTGGACTCCGCGGGTGAGCGTGGGTGTGCCGTCGGTGGTGGATCACGGTTCGGGGATGGTGGTGTTCGGTGTCGATGGGTCGGGCGGGGTGATTCATCGGTGGCAGAACGCGCCGGGTGGTGCGTGGTCGGAGTGGACGTCGCTGGGTCGTCCGGCGGGTGCGGCGGTGGGCCGTCCGTGGGCGCTGGTGGGGCGTTACGGCAAGCTGGTGGTGTTCGTCCGTGGCGATGACGGCGCGTTGTGGCACACCTGGCAGTCGGAGGCGGGCGAGTGGGCTCCGAGCTGGGTGTCGCTGGGTGGTCGTCTGGCGAGTGACCCGGCGGTGGTGCTGAGCCCGAACGGTGCGCTGTCGGTGTTCGCCCGGGATCCCGGTGGGCGCGTCACCCACACCTGGCAGCGGGGCCCTGAGCACGGTCACGCGTGGAACGACTCGTGGGTCGACATGGAGGGCGCGGTGGAAGGGCGGCCCACGGTCCTGGTTGGCCGGGACGGCGGCATGGTCCTGTTCGCTCGCGGTGCCGATGGCGGTCTGCATCATCGTTGGCAGACCGGCACGGGCGGCCCCTGGTCGGGCTGGACGCCGTTGCACGGGCACCTGACCAGCGACCCGGCGGTGGTACTGAGCCCGAACGGTGCGCTGTCGGTGTTCGCCCGCGATCCCGATGGGCGCGTCACCCACACCTGGCAGCGCGGCCCTGAGCACGGTCACGCGTGGAACGACTCGTGGGTCGACATGGAAGGCGCGGTGGAAGGACGACCCACGGTCCTGGTTGGCCGGGACGGTGGCATGGTGCTGTTCGCACGCGGTGCGGACGGCGGGTTGCATCATCGCTGGCAGACCGGCACCGGCGGCCCCTGGTCGGGCTGGACGCCCCTGCACGGGCACCTGACCAGCGACCCCGCAGTCGTCCTCAACCCCAGCGGCGACCTGTCGGTCTTCGGACGCGCGCCAGACGGACACCTCACCCACACCTGGCAGCGCGGTCCGCAACATGGTCACGCGTGGAACGACACCTGGGTCGACATGCAAGGGGACCTCGCCCCCGACCTGGCCGCAACCACAAGGGTCGCATCAGCACGGCCCTGCCATGTCCCGCCCGATCGCGACCTTGAGGTGACCAAGGCCGTCTACATCGTCGGCCGCGACCTCAAGGTCTCCGACAAGGTGATGCTCGCCGGGTTCGAAGCCGGATGGGTCGAGTCCCACATGAACAACCTGCCGTGCGGGGACCTGGACTCCCTCGGAGTCTTCCAGCAACGCCCCAGCCAGGGCTGGGGGACGCCGCAGCAGATCATGCACGTGCCCTACGCGGCCGAGCAGTTCTTCGTCCGCGCCGTACGCGTCGAGCGGAAGTTCCCCCACCTCTCCGCTGGGCTGACGGCGCAGGAGGTCCAGCGCTCGGCCTTCCCGGCGCGCTACGACCAGGCCGAGCCGAAGGCACGGGAACTGCTCAGGGAGGCCCGCGCCGCGGTCGGCACACCCCCGCGATGGGCTTCGCGGGTGAGTGTGGGTGTGCCGTCGGTGGTGGATCACGGTTCGGGGATGGTGGTGTTCGGTGTCGATGGGTCGGGCGGGGTGATCCATCGGTGGCAGAACGCGCCGGGCGGTGCGTGGTCGGAGTGGACGTCGCTGGGTCGCCCGGCGGGTGCGGCGGTGGGCCGTCCGTGGGCGCTGGTCGGGCGTTACGGCAAGCTGGTGGTGTTCGTCCGTGGCGATGACGGCGCGCTGTGGCACACCTGGCAGTCGGAAGCCGGGGAGTGGGCTCCGAACTGGGTTTCTCTGCACGGTCGGCTGGCAAGCGACCCGGCGGTCGTCCTGAGCCCGAACGGTGCGCTCTCGGTGTTCGCCCGCGCCCCTGAGGGGCGCATCACCCACACCTGGCAGCGCGGTCCCGAGCACGGCCACGCGTGGAACGACGCCTGGGTCGACATGGAAGGTGCGGTGCAGGGACGGCCCACGGTCCTGGTCGGGCGGGACGGCGGCATGGTCCTGTTCGCTCGCGGTGCCGATGGCGGCCTGCACCACCGCTGGCAGACCGGCACGGGCGGCCCCTGGTCGGCCTGGTCACCCCTGCACGGGCACCTGACCAGCGACCCGGCGGTGGTACTGAGCCCGAACGGTGCCCTGTCGGTGTTCGCCCGCGATCCCGATGGGCGCGTCACCCACACCTGGCAGCGCGGCCCTGAGCACGGCCACGCGTGGAACGACTCGTGGGTCGACATGGAAGGTGCGGTGGAAGGACGGCCCACGGTCCTGGTCGGCCGGGACGGCGGCATGGTCCTGTTCGCGCGCGGTGCCGATGGCGGCCTGCACCACCGCTGGCAGACCGGCACCGGCGGCCCCTGGTCGGGCTGGACGCCCCTGCACGGGCACCTGACCAGCGACCCCGCAGTCGTTCTCAACCCCAGCGGCGACCTGTCGGTCTTCGGACGCGCGCCAGACGGACACCTCACCCACACCTGGCAGCGCGGTCCCGAGCACGGTCACGCGTGGAACGACACCTGGGTCGACATGCAAGGGGACCTCGCGCCCGACGCCGACGGTCGCTCGGCACCGGCCGGCGCGGTGCGGTGATCGGGCCGCCGGTGGCTCAGGCGCGATCGGTGACGCGGTCTCGGTGGGTGGCGTCCGGACGGGCGTGCGCGGACGCCGTTCGGTTCGGGCGAGAACCCCGGCGACGAGGCGATGGCGAGGCCGGCGGCGCCGAGCGCGCCGCCGACCCAAAACGGCGAGGTGTAGCCGAGCCCCGCGTCGATGGCGAGCCCGCTGAGGAAGGGCCCCAGAGCGTTGCCCAGGTTGAACGCGCCGATGTTGGCGGCGGACGCGAGCGCGGGGGCGCCCTCGGCCGCCTCCAGCATGCGCGTTTGGAGCGGCGGCACCGACGCGAACCCGAGGAAGCCGAACAGGACGACCGCGCGCGGGGGTCCGTGGCCTCGTTCGGCGATCGGGTGCCGGCGCTGGTTCCCCCGCGTGAGCGGGGGTGATCCGAATCCCGACGCGGCGCCTCCGCTGCCCTTCCCGTTTTCCCCAAGCGTGCGGGGGTGATCCGAGGCATTCCCCGCTACTCAACTCGCAATGGCGGTTTCCTCGCAGCGCGCGAAGGTGGTCCGACCGGCACAACCGCGCCCCGTTTCGACCCATCGGGTGCCCGCGCGAGCAGCCTTGACCCATGTCGATCAGCGTCAAACGTCGGGCCTCGCAGTCTGGGGTCTGCGCCTGCCCGAGCAGATGGCGACGCCACGCGGCCGACCTGGATCAGCCGGCTGAACCGGGAGGTGCGCGCCGCAGCCCGGCTGAAGCGTTCGGGGATCAGCGTCGTGCGCGGCCGCATCACCGGGCAAGAACGGCGTCCTCGCATCGTCTGGAATTGGTGCGTGGGTGTCCTCTCCACCAGCGAGCTCGCCCAACACTCGGACACGAAGCCTTAGAGTACACAGTCGGCCACTCTCTGTGTAAAAGTTGTGGTCACGGTCGTCCAACTCTCTTGAAAGGCGCTGTCCGTCCCACGAGGAGGGGCTGTAGGGCGAGCCTGCACAGCGGCGCGGCCTGCGGACCCGCTGAAGAGGCGAGGTGTGCCTTGCAGAACGATCGAGCCCCGGAGAGGGGCTGCGCCGACCATGACCGTAGGGCTGGTGTCCGGCTGTACACGCCTGCCGAGGCGGCGGCGATGCTGCAGGTGCGGGAGTCCTGGCTGAGGAAGAAGGCCACCGCACGGGCCATCCCGTGCACGTTCATCGGCAAGCACCTGCGGTTCAGCGAGCAGGACATCGACGGAATCATCGCGGCCGGCGCCAAGCAGCCGGTCGTACGGCGACGCGGCCGGAGGTGAGCCGCGTCCACTCAGTGAGGAGGAACTCATGGCGTATGCCGAAAAGCGCGGCAAGAAGTGGCGGGTGCGCTACACACGGCCGGACGGGACGGAGGCATCGCAGTCGGGCTTCGAGACCAAGCAGGCCGCGCTCCGGTGGGGAGAGGAGCAGGAAACGGAGATTCGGCGACATAGGTGGAACGATCCACGGGACGGGGCGGCGTTACTGGCCGACTGGGTCGAGCTGTGGTGGTCCGGGCAGGACCTGGAGGCGACGACCGAGGCCAAGTACCGGTACCTGATCGATCACCACATCATCCCGGCGTTCGGGAACCGGCCGGTCAGCACGTTCACCAGTCCGGAGGAGATCGTCGCCTGGGAGAAGCGGACCCGGACGAAGGGGTTCTCGCATCGGACGGCGGCGGACGCGCGGTCGCTTCTGGGCACGATCCTCGGGGACGCCAAGGACCGCGGCATGGTCGCCACGAACGTCGCGGTCAAGCGGCGGGGACGGGGACGCAAGCGGGCTCGGCGGGCGGTCGCCTTGCGAGGGCCGGAGAAGGTGTGGGCGACGCCGTTGCAGGTGCTGTTGCTGGCCGAACGGTGCGCACTGCTGTCGGGGCGCGACGACGACTTCGTCATGATCGTCCTCACCGCCTACACCGGGATGCGGTGGGGCGAGGTTCACGGGCTGGAACGGCCCGCGTGCCGCCTGGACCGCATCCAGATCGACTGGCAGCTGCGCGAGCTCGCCGGGCAGGTGGAGAAGGTGCCGCCCAAGGACGATTCCCACCGGCCCGCGGACCTGCCGCCCTTCCTGGCGGCGCTGGTGTCCGATCAGAGCACGCGGACGCGGGGCCGGTGCGCTTGTGAGGGCCGCTACCCCGCGTGCGGTGGTGGTGGGCAGTTTCTCTTCCTCAGTCCCAATGGGCGCCACCACCGGCGGTCCACCTACGCCCGCCGGATCTTCCAGCCGGCGGCCGATGGGCGGTATCCACGCGGCACCCGGCAGATCGGGAAGAGCGTGCTGGTCGATGCGACGGTATGGCCGGGGACGCCGCTTCCGGCGTGGCCCGACGCCGTGCCCGGAAAGCAATTCGTCCCTCCTCGCGGCAAGGGCGTCCGGGTCGTGAGGGAGGGGCAGGCTCCTGCGGTGTGGCTGCCGCTGATCGAGGGGCTCACTCCGCACGGGCTGCGGCACAGCCACAAGACCTGGATGCTGGAGGACGCGATTCCCGAGGTCCTCCAGGCGGAAAGGCTGGGGCACACCGTGCCGGGAATTCGGGGCGTGTACTCCCACGTGTCGCAGACCATGCGCGACGATCTCAAGGCCAAGCTCCAGCGGAGGTGGGAGGACTCGCTGGCGGCGCGGCTCGAACTCGGGGCGCACTCACCGGTGCCGCTTCTGGACGGCCTTCTTGAGGCCGCGCGGAAGGCCGGTGTCCCGGTGGACGTCTCGGGGCAGAAGGACGATTCGCGGAGGCGCCTCGCCAGCGTCTCGTGATCGTCGGGTGGGGGCGGGCGCGTGCGTACGCCCCCGCTTCATGACTACGGAGCGTGATAAATCGTGGGAGGTTTCTCGTGACCTCGTTTGGGTGGGAGGGAGATGATCTCCCAAAATCCTCCCAGTTGATCACTGAGGCCCTCCCGCGATCTCGCTGGAGGGCCTGTGTCGTAAGGGTGGGCGATACTGGGTTCGAACCAGTGACCTCTTCGGTGTGAAGCAGAAAAGGTAAGTCGATCTAGGTCGACCTGAGTCGATCGGGGAGCCTCTCACCTGCACAAACACCCTGCCCACGTCGTTCCAGATCTGGAGCGGTCTGATTGTGGTGGCTCCCTTTTTGGCTCCCGAAAGCGGGGCACCGCGCTCGCGAGGGCAGGCGATTACGCTACCTGTTCGGCCGAAGCGATGCCCGCTCCGGTGCAGGCGATCGCGTTCACCGGGCCGGCAGCCGCCGGGCTGCGGCGGACCCGCTTCGCCGCAGCCGCACGTGCCGGCCGCTCTCACCGGAAGCGGGACGGACTTCTTCCAACTTTCCTTGCCTCACGTAACGACGGTCTCGTACGGGTGCTCCCCGCCGAGATCGAGATGCCCCTTGACTACTGGCTCATCACCCGTCCCGAGGCGACACTTTGCCGGCCGTCGCAGCGATCTCGCCCCCTTCGTCAGCATGACGGACGACGCCGGCCGCCTCACCTGATCTGCGGACTAGGCGTCCGGATCCCGACCAACCGATCACATGGCAACCGAATCAACGATTCCCGGCGTGGCGATCACCAGGCACTGGCACGGTAGGTCGCCGAGCCCGTGCGTTGCCTTCCGTAACAGATCGGGGGGGAATGCTCGGATTGGAATACGGTTCGAGGCTGGGGACACGGCGCTGGCGGCGCCCAAAAGCGATCATTCGGAAGTCATGACCGCGATGCTGCGGGACCGTGACCTCACCCATGGGCGGCTGCTGCTCGGTATGGCAGCGGTGCAACTGCACGCTGCGCGGGGTCAGGTGCAGTGGAAGGACGCCGCACGTGCCGCGGTGGGCGCCGATCCGCGCTTCCTGGAGTCGACGTGCGTGTACGACGGGGCACGCACGACGCTGTCGGGCGGCCATCTGGGGTGGCTACAAGACGTGATCAAAGCGGACCTGGCCACCAGCGCCCGCGGCACTCATTGGAAGAGCCGGAATCAGTTTGCATGGCGCCGGCGCCGCGCAAGCGGGAGTGCGGGCGGCCGATTGGCGCCTACACGCAGCTCCTGAGCAGGACCCGCAGGCTGGAAAGTGGATCCCGCGGCGGTTCTGCCATCGCCACCGGCACGTGGTGGCGGCATTGCAGAGGGCGATCGCCGCGCGCCCGACGTGTTGACGTGCGCAACAGGGTAGTAGTCAGGGCGCTCTTGCGCCTTGCCGAACTGTTGCGAAGCGGCATCACTCGCCCGCGCCGGTCAACCTCCGCACGACCTCCAGGTGGTCGAGCCCTGCGCGGGCGAGGACGTCCTGCGCGGCCTCGGGCGGAACGGCCTCCAGCCGCACCGGCTTGCCTACGAGCCCGATAGTCGGGGGGCCGCCGTCGCCGCTCAGCCTGGTCTCGGGGGTAACCAGCCCGGACAGGCGGTACACCCGCCAGCCGCGCCAAGTGGGCGAGCTGGCCAGGACGAGGTGGGGGCGCTGCCAGGCGACGAAAGCAGCTCCACGATCACCGATCGCATGGACGAGGACCGTGTCCACGTGCCGTCCGAGCCGGGTGGCGACGCGACCGGCGGCACGGATCGGGTTGCCGAAACTCCCGGTCACCCGGTACAGCCCGGCGTCGTGCTCGACGTGCAGTTTCTCCGCCGCCAGTTCGTCGAGGGCCGCGGCGAGCGGATCGACGGCGAGGTCCGCGAGACGCTCGAACTCCCAGCGGCCCAGCACCCGCGCGTGGGGCACAGCCGGAGGGATGAACAGCGTCGCTGCCCGTTCGGGCTGGGCCCCGACGATCCGCTCCCGGACGACGTCCCAGGTGTCGGCGGCGAGCAGGTCATGCGGACCGCCGCCAGTGAGGGAGACCCCGCCGCGCAGCAGCCCCATGCAGACCGCGGTCAGCGCCGTCACGTGCTCCACCGCCTCATCGGGAAGGTCGTCCGCCGGTTCGGGGACGAGCGCTCGGGTGATGCGGGCCATCGGCTCGCGCCACGACTCGTCGCCGGTCTCCCAGACGCCCCGGGCGAGCAGCCGGACGAACTGGCGGGCGAGCAGGACGCGCATCATGATCGGCGCCGCGGCGCCCTTCTCGGGGACGAACCTTCCCACCGCGCGCGCGGTCCAGCGGCGCCACTCCCTTTTGGCCTTCGACGTCATCTCTTCGGGTCCCGGTTTCGCGGGCTCACCGCCGTCCGGCGGCTTCGGGTCGTCCGGGTCCTCGTCCTCGATCGAAACGTCGGCGGCCACGTCCCACCGCGCTCCCATGGTCAGGTCGGGCGGCCCGGCCCGGCCGAAGACGCCGAGCGTGAGGGGACGGCCGAACGTGCGCTCGCACTCGTCCAGGAAGGCGGCGTACTGGTCATGGACGGCCGACACCGTGGCCGGGCGGGCGGTCCGGGCCGGCTGCACCGCCCGGTGCTCGGCGAGCAGATCGCCGAGGCGGAGAAGGTCGTGCTGGAAGCGGCGGCCCAACTCGTCGTCCTCGAAGATCTCCTCCTCGGTGTAGTCGCGGCGGAGCCCGACCCGCTCGTCGCCGTCCCGGCGGCGCGCGCAGCGAGCGGGGTGGACGACGAAGACGGGCGGTGACTCGCTCCGGCCGCCGGTCCCCGAACCGGCGATCCGCACCACCGCGCCCGCGAATTCGGGGACGGGGAACTCGCAGACCGTCTCCCCTGCGGGGACGGTGCCGACCGTCTCCCACGAACCGGGCGCCCCGTCCGGCGAGACTTCGACGGCGACCTCCGCCGCGTACGGGCGGGCCAGCGTGACCTGAAGCAGCCCGGCGCCCGTGAGGAGGGCCCCGAGGACGAGCAGCGCCGGGCGTCCCTCGTGGGGTCGGGCCGTCTTCCGTCCCCGGAGGTCCGCGAGCGGCGTGGCCGCCCCTTCGGGCAGCAGCGGCCCTGGGACGGGCGCGAGCACCCCGAGCTCGCAGTTGCCGTCCGCGACGGGCTTGATCATGGCGCTCGCGGTGAGGTTGGCACTCCCGGTGAGGGCGTGCCATCGTCCGCCGGTGGACCATTCGAGCAGCTTGCCGTGCCGTGGCCGCCGCTCGGCGAGCGACCGCAGCTCGACGTCCCAGCCGCCGAACGCGCCCAGCAGGACGTCCCCGTCGTAGCTGCTCCACCGCTCCTGCAGCCCCATGACGATCCTGGACGGGGCGAGCTGGTCGATGATCGCCGCCAGAGTGTCCCCGCCGAGGTCGACGAACGGCGCGTACAGGTGGAGTTCGTCCACGGGGCCGGTCGGCAACTGCTCGAGCAGGCCGACTTCGAGGTTGTGCAACACCCTCGCCGGATGCGGCACGTCGCGGAAGTCCAGGAGCCGCTCGCCGGTCTCCCTCAGCAGCTCCGCCGCGTACGCAGGCATGGCCACGGCACGGTCCAGCGCGGTGAGCCACAGGCCCAGTTCCTGCAGTGCCTCTGGGGCGCCGTCGTCCCGGCCGCGCAGGACGGTCCAGAGTTCGTCGTTGTACCCCCAGCCGGCCATCGTGGGGTTGCCAGAGCCGATCGCGGCAGCGGCCTCGTCCGCGCCGATGAGCAGTGCCAGCTTCGGGTGGAACGCGCCCCGGCAGGCTGCGAGTCCGTGGAAGTAGGAGCGCCCGGCCGACCGCACGTCCACCGGGTCGTACAGCCTCTGGGCGGCGTCGCCGAGCACGGTGACCCGCGCGCCGAGGGCGCGCGCGGTCGGGATCAGCGTCTTCTCCAGGAACGGCAGGTCGACGGTGAAGCCGAGCAGGACCAGCTCGTGCAGGTCGGCCTCGTCGGCGCGGTCGCGCCACTCGCCGAGGAGAGTGAGGGGCGAGGCGAACTCCCAGGTCATTCCGTCACCTCCAGCAGGCTCTCGCCGAGCGGAGTGATCTCCGCCGTCCCGTCTGCGGTGACCCTGACGAGGCCGAGCTGGTGCGCGAGGTCCGATGTCTGGTGGATGCGCGTCCCGATGTCGCTGTCGCCTTCGTCACCCGTCTTGTAGAAGCGTCCGCCGCGCTCGTGCACGCGGGAAAACACCTTCATGCGTCCGTCCTTGTCCGGACGCATCTTGGCGAGCGCCACGCGCCTGGACTGCGCGAGCATGTCGTCCACGAGGCGCTCGGCGAGGTCCCGCATGGGACGGTCGGCGAAGTCGTCGATCACGCCCCGCATCCACAGCGGGTTGAGGATGTCGCGCGCTCCCAGGAACGTCGTGCGGGCCTCGCCCGCGAGCTGTTTCGCCCGCAGGCCGCCAACCAGCAGCAGCTTCACGTTGAACCACGGGGTCACGCCGGTCGGCGCCGGCGAGGACGTGCCGCTCGGCGGGCGCCGGGTGCCCGCCGCTCATCGTGTCCGGCAACCCGTCCAGGACGCTGCGGAGGGACTCGTCTGGCATCGCCGCCATCAGCCAATCGCACAACTCGTCCCTGGTGCGGTCGGCCTCTCCGCCGTCCGAACCCATCGACCGGACAAGGCCCGCCCACAGCCGCCGCCAGGCGCTCACCGAGTAGTTCCGCAACAGCAGGCCGCGCCACCCGAGGACGCCGTCGACGTCCCTCAGGACGGGGTCGGTCTCGGCCTCGCCGCCGAAGGCGACGGCCGACCGCACACAGTGCTCCCAACCGCGATCGAACTCGTCGCCGTGGAGCGTCAACGCCCGTGCGAGCATCCGGAACGTGTCCCGTCGGCGGCGGTCGTCGCGTTCCCACTCCCTGGACTCGTGCCGTCCGTCCCGCGTCGCGGTGAGCAGGCCCCGCATCCACGCCGTCTCAGGGCGCTCCGGCGCCTGCATCGCCAGCGGCGCCAGCGCGTCCAGGCGCGCCCCGTCGAGCGCGTCCCGTTCGGCTGCCCGCAGCAGCGGCGCGAACAGTTCGACCACCTCGGCGGGACACGCGTGCCGCCCCGGCCGCAAGGCGCCGCCCTCGTCGACGACCGTGCCGAGGACCGCGCTCGGGCCTTTGTACTGCTCCCAGAATCCCCAGGCGCGCGACGAATAGCGGTGGTCCGCGTCCTCGGCGTCGGCGACCCGCGCGGTCGGCAGCTCCGCCCCCAGCGAGCTCTTCGTCTCGTCGGCCCCATGGGCCATGCCCGGCCACCCGTCGGGGTCGTCATGTACCAGCGAGACGCCCGCCAGCACCGCCTCACCGCGCCGCAGCAGCCTGCGGCACGCGTCCGCGTCGAGCTCGTGCTCGGCGGCGTGCGCGGCCAGCGCGGCGTAGAACGCGTAGTAGCGGACGTATCGCGTCTGCGAGGTAACCCCCGGGACGAGCAGCTCGGCCACCCGCATTACCGGCGCCTCGACCCGCAGCGGATACCGCCCTGCCCGCTGTTCCAGCCCGGAGGCCGACCAGCCGGGCCCGTCCACCAACGACATGCGCGCCCCTCCGTAGATCGGTAAGAAACTACGCGCGGGAAGTCGGCCTCGTCTATCAACTTCAGGAATCACCTACATGAACCCGCTTATCCGACTCGGCCGGTCAGTTCAGTGGACCGCCGACCAGGTTGGCGGCGAGGGGCATTGAATGGCTGACCGAATTATCCGCGGGGTACTGCGGACCGTCCGGTGGGCCGTCGGGGAAAGTGGTGCGCGGACGGCTCAGCGGCGTTCGGGTATGAGGTCACTGGAGGATTCGATCTCCTGCCCGGCCGTCAGATGGATGTGCGCGCTGGGGGAAACGCCTTCCTGCGCCAGGCTCGGCAGATGGCGCGCCAGGGAGACCAGCCTCTCATGGTTGGCGGCCACGACCCCCTCGCTGGCCTCGACGTCGACCGATATCTCGTACCCGTCCTCCCCGTCCAACGTCAGCCCGCCTCACGCGTAGAAGGGGCGTCCACCTCGATGAGCCACTGCATCAACGTCACTGCCAGGCTAATCGATATAGATGTGCCGGTTCTCGACGACCTGCATCTTGTCCGGCCTTCTCGGGTTCGGCGCCAGTTCAGCAGTCTTCTAGGGCCTGTCCGGAAAATCTTGCTGTTCGGCTGAGGTCGATCTTGCGGGTGTGGGTTGACGGTGTGTCGTGGTGCGACGACATGAGTTGACCGATGCGTCGTGGCGGCGGATCGAGCCGCTTCTGCCCGCTCAGCCCGCCCGGGGCGGCCCGTGGGCCGAGCACCGAACGGCGCTGAACGGCATCTTGTGGAAACTGGCGACCGGTGCCCCATGGCGGGACCTGCTCGACCGGTACGGCAACTGGAAAACCGTGTACGAGCGGTACCGACGGTGGGCCGCCGACGGCACCTTCGACCGTATCCTGACCCAGGTGCAGGTCCCACGACGACTCGATCGGCCGGATCGACTGGTCCGTGAGCGTGCACCGTAGTGCAGCGCCAGCGCGCTCGGCGCGTTCTTCAGCCCGGGGTCTTGCCGGTGAGGTTCGGCCGGTTCTTCAGTGGTTGCCGGATGACCAGGCCCGGATGACCAAGTAGAGCACCTTGAGTGCGGCCTGCCCGGAGGGGAAGTGCCCGCGGCGGGTGGCCTGGCGGAACCGGTGCAGACGACCTGGCGGATGTCGGCCGGGAACACCGGTAACGGTGCGAAGGATGGCCAGGCGCCCCGGCCAGAGCCCGGACCACCGCCAAATACCTCTCGCCCACCCGACCTCGAAGTCGGCGAAGCAAGCCGGGCGGCGGTCCCGAGGGCGGCCGACGTTCCAACTCCCGAAGCAGACTCGATCCCCGAAGTTGATTGGGAGCAGCACCGGCCAACACCAGGCCATCCCCCAGCGCCACCCTGGCAAGTCAGGGCAGGGTCAGGTCTTCGACCAATGCGAGACGAAGCAAGACATACATTACTGGTGATTGCTCAGGTCGCCCATGAGCACGTCGACGACTGCTTCCTCGTAGATAACGCGATTATGTCGGATCATAGCGGCGCTGAGCGGCGGGTCCCATGGGGTGGGTTCCGGGTTGCCTTTGAGGCTGCCGATCGTGGGTTCGTCGTCGTTGTGGGTGTGGTTGACGGCGTTGGTGTATTCAGTGGTGGTCATCCGCCAGGGTTGGGCGTTGTGGCGGTTGGTCATGGTGTTGGTCATGGTGATGCCGGGCCAGTCGAAGTCTCCGTGATAGCGGAGCTGGCCGCCGTTGCTGGTGATTTTGGTGGCGAGGCGGTGGAAAGCGGTAGAGGGCTGGCCTTGTGTGGAGATCAGGGGCGGGCAGGTGGGCCCCAGGACATCGCTGGCTTCCCGGAGTACGGCGGGGTTCTCGCAGACGTACACCAGCGGCGGTGCGAGGTGAAGGGGGTGGGTGAGGATTTGATGAAGAGTGATGTGGAAGGGCGTGGCGGTGGCGGCAGCGCTTGAGAGCCAGTCTCCGAGTCCGTTGCCTGTGGCGGGGAGGTTGAGGACGAGGACGGTGCTGGCCAGGTCATCGACGATGACGTTGAACTGGTCCCACAACTCGCGGCGCTGTTCGGTAGTGGCGGGTCGGGGTGTGTTGGTTCGCGAGGCGAGTGCGTCCAGGACCAAAGCCGACAGTGGGGTGCGGTGGTCGAGGGCGTGGGAATGGCCGGTCGCTCGGGTCGCGAGTTTGGGCAACGTGACGGTCGAGCCGTCGAGCGCGTCGATAAGTTCCAGGGCCGCGACGGCATGGCTGAGTCTGGCCGGCGTCTTCAGCAGCCGGGTGAAGGTGCCGTTGCCCCGGATCTCCTCGATCCAGGCAGTGAACCAGCCTTGGCGGTAGAGGGTGCTGGCATGGGCGATGGCCAGCAGCCGTTCGCGGGCCGCCTTGTCACGAGTTGCTTCGGCGGGCCGGTCCCGCAACGGCTTCTCCCGGCCTAGTGTCTCGGCTAGGCCGTGTCCTGACAGAGAACGCAGCCGGGTGTCCACCTGTTCCAGGTTGATCTCGACGCGTTTGGCGCCTGGTGCGATATGGCGTCCTAGGAGGCCACCGACGGCTCGCCGTTCGGCGTCGGTGAGCTGGGCGAGTGTGATCGTGCGGTTCAGGTCGCCGCCGGTGCGTTCCAGAGAGCGGCGGGCGGCTGCCAGCAGCCGTGCCAGATCGGGGGTGTCGGTGACCGGGTTGACGGGGCTATCGGCGGGCGTCGCCATCAGAGCACGGCCTCCTCAGAATCCTGGTCGGAGTCCTCCTGATGGGGATGATCGGCATCGGCGAGAGAACCGTCATCGGTGAAAGCTTGCAGGTCGGCGAGGAGTCCCTCGTTGTTGGGGGCGTGCCGGGTAGGGGTGAAGCCGAGCAAGTCGGCTGCGAGTTCCTCGTTGCCCGCGTAGCCAGCTCCGGCATCCAGGAGTTCGGTGCCCTCCCAGAGGATGAGCATGGCGGACACGGTGTGGGACAGTTTGTCGGAGTGCATGTCGTAATGCGCGGCGGCGGGAACGGTGTCGTAGCGGATCCACAGGTCGTGCCCGGTCATGAAGGCGTCCAAGTCGTATTGGACGGTGAGTCCTAGCAGATCGGGCTTGTAGCGGTCGTCGATACCGGCGAACGCCTCGTCCAGGGCGATCATGCGGGGGCAGGTGGCATGGGCGGAGGAGTAAATGGTGTTGGCGGCGGCAAAGAACGGTAGGTGAATCGCGGCCGACTTCTCCCCGCCTGACAGCAGGGTGTGCCGTTTTTTGCTCAGCTTCACCTCCTCCTCGCCGGGGACTTTGAGGCGGAGTTCAAACGTCCGCCAGGCGCGGTAGTCCAGTACCGCCGACAGGGCTTCTTGGTAGGTGTCGCGCGGGTGGGCGGCTCGGTATTCGCGCAGCATCTGCCGCAGTAGCTGGCGGAGGTAGGCGAGCTGGTCGGGGCCGAGTTGCTGGTAGCCGAGGAGATCGGACACTTGGCGCTGTAAATCGGTGAGCTTGTCGGAGGCGACCCAGCGGATCCCGAAGGTCAGGCCGTTGGTCATCGGCCGGGAGCGGATGTCGTCGTCCATGTTCTTGACCAGGTCCCGGGCGAAATACACGCGGTCGAACACCTGCTGGGCCAGTGCGGTGAGCAGTTCGTTTTCCAGCACGGTCTGTTCCCGTTCCTCCAGCAGGAACTTTTGCTCCTCGCACCGGTCGTGGACCCGGGCGGCGAAGTCGGCGACGGGGTGGCGCCCGTCAGCGTCGTAGACGTTCACGGTGATGACGGTGTCGCCGGCCTGCCAGTCCAATCGGTAGTCCTCCTGGCGGGTGGCGAGCGCCTCGTTGAACTCCTTCAGCGCGTCTGACAGGCGTTGCCGTGCGGCCTTACGGGCGTTCTCACCTGCCGACCGGCCGGTGGCGGCAGTATCAAGGAGGCTGATGAGTTGCGCCGCGTCCCCGGGGATGAGCGTCTGGAGCGCGTTGTGGACGACGGAAGTGCCGTTGGCAGTGTCGGCGTCGGCGCTGTCGGCGTTGGAGGTATCGGGTGCGGTCAGCAGGGGGATCAGTTGTGCGGTGGCCTGTTCGCTGGGGAGCCATTGGGAGCTGTGAGGCCATGACGTGGTCGCAGTTACGCCGAGAAGAGGACGCAGATCCGTCTCGATGAAGACAGCGAGCGGATGGGCCGCCTCGAGCAGTGCGGTGACCGCGTCCCGCACAGACTGCTCGCAGTACCGGTAGGCCGTTTCTGCCTGAACACGCGCGTCGTGTTCCTGGCGGGCCTTCTCATCGGCTGAGTCCCAGTCGCTGCGGGCGGCCGTGATGCCCGCCTCTGCTTGCCCGATCTTGTCCAGTACTTGTTTGAGGGGCGCGGACAGCTTCTCCTCCAAGCCTGCCAGTTCTTCGGTCAGGTGGAGGTGGGCGGCGGCCTTCTCCTCGATCCGTTCCGCTTCCTCGGCGTGCTCCTCCCCCATCCGGGTGATCATCTCTGTCCGGCGATCGGCTTCCTCAGAGATGGCGATGATGGTCGCCTTCACCTTGTCTGCTTCTCGCGCCGCCTGGAGGAAGTCGTCGATGGCCTGGGCGATGAGGTCCACCGGGCTGGCCTCGGCCGGGAGACTCCGTTCGGCGGCGGCGAGGCGGAGCCGTCGGCGGGCGGCGTCGGTTTCGGCGGTGGCGGCATCCAGTTTCTTCGCGGCATCGCTTTGTTCGGTGCGGGCTTGGGCCAAGAGCGCGGACGTGGTGGAGAGCCGGGTGAGTGCGGACTGGATCGGCGCGATGGGCGGGAGCTCGCTGCGGGCCTGCCGCAGTTGCTTCAAATGCTCCTCGATCTGCTGCTGCTGGCGTTGCAGTTGCTCGATTTCGCGGTCCAGGTCGTTGATCCGCTGGTCGTAGCCGGCGATGCGTGCGGCGCGGCGAGTGGCCCGGTAGGTGGCACCAATGTATTGAGGGATCGGCTTGCTGTAGGCGCCCAAGTGGATGCCGAAAGTGAACTGCCCGGCCGAGCTGACCGCCGGGCCTGCCTCCGCTGATCCCAGGAGGGGAGAGAGGGCGATGCCGGCCAGGATGTCGCTGATCACGTTCGTGGGGACCAGGTCTTGGTCGTCAGGCGTCAGGACGCTGGCGAGTGTGAGTCCGGCCGTGCGCTGGGCCGGTGGGAGCGGCCGAAGGTAGGCGTCGTGCTCGCCGTCGCGGTAAGCAGTATCGGTGAGCGCGGGATCGGGATGGATCCAGGCGGTCAGTAGCCCGGCGGACTCCAGCGCAGCCTCGATCGCCGCGGCCTGGGTGTCGTCGACGTCGTCGGCGAAACGGACCAGTTGCCACAGGGGACCGCCGGGACGTCCGGAGCGGTCGCTGTTACGGGTGGAGGCCGGCATGGGGGCGTCGTCGCGTTCGGCGGCGACTTGTTCACGTTCGGTGTGGAGCACGTCGCGGTCACCGCGTATCCGCTGGTGCTCGATGCCGAGGCGTGTCCGCTCGTCCCCGAGAAGGGAGCGGCGTTGTTCGGTCAGTTCACCGAACAACGCCGGCAGCGGCACCGCTTCGTTCTCGCCGTCGAGAGCGGCCAGTGCCTGAGTGAGGGCGGTGACCTCGTCGGCCGCCACAATCGCCGCGGCGGGATTGACGTCGACGTCACCGAGCGCCTCACCGCTGAGGGGAGCACCCCATCGACCGATCCAGTCATTCAAGAGTTGCTGCGCCCGGGCCCGTGCCTGGTCAACTGCTTTCTCAGCCTCCCAGCAGGCATCTTCGGAGCGCTCGAGTTTCGTGTGGGCTGCCGACACCGCGTCTGCGGCCTGCTGTTGGCGGGTGACGGCGTCGGCCACCTCGCTGAGGTGGGCGCGGACGTGGTCGACGTCGTCACGGCGTGTGGCCGCGCGTGCCTTTGCTGTCTGCAGGTCGGTTTCGCTGTCGTCGATGCCTGCCGTCTGTGCTGCCCGGGCTTGGTCGGCGCCGTGGCGACCGGCGGTGAGATGGTACTGCTTCAGCTTCTCGGCGAGGTCGCCCGCTTCGCGGGTCAGGTCGGTGAGGTGCCGTCCGTTCGTGACGTGCGTCTGCCGCCGTTCTTTGAGATCTCGATTGCCGGCGGCGACCCGGTCGCGCAGATCGTTCAACCGCCCCTGACCGGTGTAGGCCTCATCTCGTTTGAGGCCGGCCAGTTGGCCTTCGAGAGTGGTTCGGCGTTTGTCGGCCTCCGCCATACTGGCGCGTGCTTTGTCCTCGGCGGTGGTCGCCCGAGTGATCTCCAGGCTGGCCTCACGCAGCCGAGTGGCATGTTCGGTCGCTTGCTTGGTGCGCTCGGCAAAGCGGCTCAGCCGGCTGCGGGCCTCCACCATCAGGTAGTCGCTGTAGACGTGGAGGAACGCTGAGGCCGCGCTGTCGGCCGCGTTCAGGTCCTCTACCAGGCTCTGCACTGCGGCCAAGTTCTCGAAATCCCGGGCCGCCTGCTCGATCAGGTCCTCGGAGATGGGGCTGAGCCCGGCGGTGAGCGTGTCCGATACCTTGGCCGGGTCCAGGTCCTTTGCCAGCAGTGGCCTCCGCAACGCCAGCAGCAGGTCCAACAGCTGGGAGTACCGCTGCCGGCCGAGGCCGAACAGTGCGTGGTCGATGGCGTCGCGGTACTTGGTCGCGCTGTCAAAACGGCACTCTGAACCTAAGATCGTTTCCAGTTGCCGTTCGGTGAGCGGCCGAGAATCGGCCGACAGCAGACCGAAGTCCAGGCCGATGCGCCTGCGGGTGACGAAGAACGACGTGCTGGCGGCCGGTTTGTCCTTGTGCGCACGCAACGCGATGATCAACGTGACCGCGTCCGCGTCAGGGGTGTCGCCGCCGGCGAACTCCATCCACACGAACCCGTACTCCGACTCCTGCCCGCGGTAGAGCAGGTTGGACTTCATCGTCCGGTTCTCGCCGCTGAAGGGGTCCAGGCGGCGGGCGTCGGCGACGCCGTCCAAGATGAAGGGAAACAGTACCTCCAGGGCTTTGGTCTTGCCGGATCCGTTGTGGCCGCGCAGCACCAGCCGCCCGTCGGCGAAGACGAATTCCTCATCGACGTAGTCCCAGATGTTGATCAGTCCGGCGCGGGTCGGACGGAACCGGGTCATGCACTCTTCCCTTCGCGGGCGTCGCTGGCGGTGCTGGTATCGCTGGAGCTGCTGCTGGTGGTGGTGTCGGCCCCGCCGAACAGGTCGAGCTGGCCATCGTCTGTGGGGAGAGCCATGGTGATGTTGCGGTAGCGAAGCGCGGCTGGCAACAGCACCGCCCCGCCGGGGTTCGGTCGGAGCAATGCCAGATCGGTGAGTAGCGTCAGGGCCGCGCCGAGCAGACCGATCGGGTCGGCCTGCCAGGTCGCGGTGAACGAGGAGGCCCCGAACTCCTCAAACAGCTCACTGATCATCTTCTCCAGCCGGTGCCGTTCCACGAAATACAGACGATGGTGGGCGCCGGTGGCAACACCGGGTGGAGGAGGCGCCTGTGGTGGAGCCCAGGCGAGCTCGTGGACTATTCCGTCGGCTGGGAGGCCGGCGTCGATACGGTCCAACAGGTCGGCTTGCAGGCTGGTGTGGGAGGCGGCTTCGACCTTGTGCAGGGTCCGTCCTTCCAGCTCATCGGCGATCTTGGCCAGAAGCAGCCCGGCGGCGCGGCTGACCGCTCCGCCGCGCCCTGGGAACGGCCGGTCGGTGAACGACCCGCTCGCGTCGATGAGCGCAACGCCCTCCGCGCGCCGTTCCGCCACCAGCCCCGTCAAGCGGGCCAGGTTGTCGGTCACGTCCTCGCGACGAAGCACCGCCGCGGCTGCGGAGTCTAGGTCGTCGAAGTACACCACGGGCCGTTCCAACAGCAGCCGTCGTACCCGCTGCTCGACCGAGGACGCCGGGTCCTCCAAAAGACCTGCGGCAGTGGTGAGGTGCTGGATCGGGCGGGCGGGCCGCAGCAGCGCCGCGCAGATGTCGTGGTCGATGTCATACAGGGCGTCGCCGTCGGCTGAGCGGGCCCATGATTCGGCAGAGCCGTCCGACAGGCGCAGCGCGCCCCGGTCCACCAGCCAGGTCACCACGTCCACGACGGCAGCCTTATGGCCCTGGACCAGCGGGTCGAATCCCAGCCCTCCGGTCGCCGCGGCCAGCGGCGCAAAGGCACGGACCATATCGGCGAGGCTGACTTCCACCCGGGATCGTTGGAAGGTGGACATGATCAAGCACAGGTAGGCGATCCGGCGTCGGTCCCAGGGCCGCCCGGTCTTGGAGACGAACACCTTGCCGCGCGAGGGATCCAACACGTCCAGGCGGCGGACGAGGCGGACCTGATGGGTGGTGGCGACGAGGGTGTAGCCGAACAGCTCACGCAGGTCGCGTGTGAGCTGGTCAGCCCACGGCAGCACCCGCTCCAACACCCCCGGCCGCGGATGGGTGGGAGTGATGATGTCGTTGGTCAGCACCAACCGGACCGCGGTTTGGAAAGAACCGAGTTCGCTGACGGGAATGTCCGCGGCGGCACGAGGCTCAGCCACGGCGGCCTCTCATCGGGCGGCGCTTGACCGCAGGAGTGATCTCTAGACTGAACCCGGGTAGATGCAGCATCCCCCCAGGAATCTGGATCACCTCACCGACTTCTGCGGGCCGCAGCCGCAGCGTCACGGTGTCGTCGCTGCCAGACCCGCCCGAGACCCGCCCGGAGATCACCGTCCGAGCTTCCAGCGCCTTGGTCAACAGCCGGAACAACACCCGGGCTTCGGGCTCCGACAGCACCCGGCCGTGTGTGCCGGTTTCGGCAAGGCCCGCTGCAGCCTTGCGTTCAGCGGTGAACTCCTCCACCTGGCGGCGTCGAAGCTCCGCCCGCGCGCCGGTATCGGCGCGGACCGGCTGCGGGATCCCCGGGCCGGCGCTGCGCCCAGTGCGGAAGACCGTGAGCGCCACCTCGACACCCGGCGCTTCCCACCAGGTGCGGTTTGCAGGAATCTGCTCCTCGTCATCGTGCGCCCCGCCCAGATGCCGAGCGGAACTGAGGTTGAACGCCGCGGTCGCCAAGGCGTGGGCGGCGTCCTCATCGGGGACCGCCGCTATCCATGCGGCCAGGTGGCGCAACTCGGAGGAGCGGTTGACCCCGCTGCGGTTGGCCTCGGCCAACTGCCGCAGCAGCGCGATCACCGCCGACACCGCGGCCCGAGTCGCCGCTCGCAACTGTGCGACTCCAGATCCAGCCGCCACAATGGTCGTCCCCGTCGAGACCGGGGCGGACGCCGGCGCGGGGGTGGTGAACCAGCCACGCAGCGCCTCCCAGCGTCGCTCCCAATCGGCCAGCCGGTCAGCGCGGCTGACAAAGGGACGGTCATCGGCCTCGGCCGCGCGGGCCAGCATCGTGGCGACGCCCGTCTCCTGCACCTCGTCAACCGCCGCCTCCAAGCGCGGCAGGTAGCGGTCGAGTTCGGCCATGAAGTCGCTCATGTGTGACAACAATGCGTTCTTGTAGCGCAGAAACAGCTCTTGGGACGCCTCATTCGAGGACACAATCTCGCCCAGCGTCACATGGAATTGCGCGGAGCGGCGGGACATGTCCTGCATCACCCCGTCCAACCTGGTCAGCCGCCGGTGGATCTGCTCACCATCGCCAGCCCGGTTCGCCGCCGCCAAAGATCGCAAATCATCGAGGATGTCGGAGAACGCGAGCCGCGACAGGTTGGCGTCCCGAACCCGCACGGCCAGCAGATCCTCCAGCAGCGCGAACGCCCGGTACCCCAGTTCGGTGAACTGGTACACCGACTGCCGATTGCGATACCGGGCCAGCGACCCCGCTCGCGACACATCATCCAACCGGTGCAGCACCTGATCATCATCAGCGAGCATGTCCAGACGCTGACGCAACGTCACGTCGTCGAGGAGCGGAGCATCGTGGTAGGCGCCGCTGAACTCCCGCATGACCGTCGCGACATCATCCACACCCACCTGGACACGGTGGACAGCGCGAAGCCGGTCGATCGCCCGCAAGATCCACAGATAGGTGAGGTGGTCGTCGCGCTTGACGAAATGCAGCAGCCGGAACCGATCACTGATCGCCAGCGCGTCCAACCCCAGCGCGCGTTTACTCGTGGTCTCAGACATCTCGCAGCAAGTATCGCCCAAACGCGGCCCGCGCTTTACGTGTTTCGCAGAACATCACCTCAGGCAGATTGACCCGTGACTTGACAAATACAAAGGCACTTCGGGTCGGGTGGAGGCTCCATCAGATCAGGGCGCTTCAAACCGACGACTCTGTCGCCAGCGGGACACCGCACCGCTCGCAGCCTTTCGCATGATCGTCCTGACAGACGTAGCGGATGGCACCTTCCACGCACCAATCGGCTGCTGCTTCGGACAGCAGGTCCGGCCCGGCAAGAAGGAGCCGACGCAGTTCAGCGTTGTCCGCAATGTCCGCCGGACGGCTGGTGAACCACTCGTCGAACCAAGGCTCGTCCCGGTGCAGGCGCCAGTGCCCGTGCTCCCGGTCGTCGACTGCGGCAACGAACCGGTCGACGATGCGCCCCCAACTAGGCGCGCCGAACCAGCCGTTGTCGAACGCGCAGAAGAATTCGATCAGAGTCCGCAGGCCGAACTCCTGCTCGTGGAGGCGGTACGCACGGCCCCAAGCGATCGCGTCCTGTGCCATCTCCGCGAGGTCATCGCGCGGATCGTCCTCGTGCGCCGGGTCGTCAGGGTTGTGACAGGCCAACCCGAGATCGAGCACCGACTGTCCGGTCGGCAGAACCCGAGACGGGTCGACCACCGCGAGACCGACAGCGACCCAGTCGACATGGTCGAACGACAGCATCGAGCGCACGAGCCGGGTGGTCGCCGCGTTGATCCGCATCATCATGCCGTCGTGCAGCGGGCTCCTGCCGGCATGCCAGTTCTCGACTGGCGTGTTGCGCCACAGTGCGAGCGTGATCCGGGTGGCGGCGAGCCACAGCAGAGCGTCGTCGTCAAGATGCCCGAACCGGCCGGCGCACTCCTGGGCGCCGTACCGGATCAACTCTCGCCGGCTCGGCCGCGCGTGACCGTCGGACCCCTCAGGTTCGACGTACTCGTAGCCGGTGGCGTACTCGTCGAGGATCTCGTTGAGTTCGGCTGCGCTGTCGGCGACGTCGCACTCGAAGCCGTCCGGCCCATTGACGGTGTACGCGTCGTGGTCCCACGTGACTTGCACGTCACCCCAGAGCACGACGTCGTCGCACTCGTCGATGGCGCCGTCGGTTACTACCGGCCTGATCGTGATCGGTGCGATTCGCCCATCGGTCCGCCCGTCGTCTTGTCCGGCCGCCCACGCGGTGATGACGCCGAGCGGCTTCGGGACGAAGGGACCGACCTCGGTGAAGCTGAACGGCTCGTCGTCCTCATCGGTGTCGAACCGGCTGTTGATGAACGCGACCGCCTCGGCAGGCGTACTAACGATGGCCTCGGCGCCACTGTCGTTGTCGACAACTCGCCAAAACATGCTGTTCTTCACGACGGTCTCCGATCGAGGTGGGGACACCCGGGGCTGGCAGGACGCGCCGAGTTAATCGGCGCTGACTCCAATGATGGGGTGACCGTCCCCTCTGTAGGTCCCGCAGGCGCGAAAATGCCTAAGACCATGTCTTGATTCTGGTCGCGCTGCGCGATCGACTCGGTGAGCGTCCGCGCCGCCAAAGGGTGCCCCTATGTGCTTCGTCAAGCTGTGGAGGGGGTTGGTGGTCGGTACGGGGTGCCGTCGCGGAGCATGACGAACAGTACGTCGGTGCGTCGTCGTGCCAGGCAGGTGAGTGCGGCGACGTGATGTTTGCCCTCGCTTCGTTTCTTGTCGTAGTAGGCCCGGGAGATCGGGTCGCGCAGGGAGGCGAACGCGGCCAGGTAGAAGGCCCGTTTGAGTTGTCGGTTGCCGCGTCGGGACGGGCTCTCGCCGCGGAT
>NZ_JBFAUZ010000023.1:0-132048 GCF_040679555.1 Spirillospora sp. NPDC052242 | reverse complement strand
TTCACCCTCACCGACGAACTCGACGACACCACCTACACCTGGACCAAAGCCAACTACGTCCACCTCGACCCCCACACCCGACCCGCCCACGTCCTCACGCTGCGGGAGGAGGAGACTTGAGCGGCCCCCACGAGCCCGAACCCCGCGCGCACGACCTCCACGAGCCCGGCCAGGTGCCCGCGGACGAGCCCGTCGCCGAATACCCGGCCGAGGCCGTCCCGACGATGTCGGAACCCGTCCCGGACGCCTTCAGCCCGGAGACGCCCCGCGATCCGCACTGGTTCAAGACGGCGGTGTTCTACGAGGTGTCGGTGCGCGGGTTCGCCGACAGCAACAACGACGGGTACGGCGACCTGCGCGGCCTCATCTCCAAGCTGGACCACCTGCAGTGGCTCGGCATCGACTGCCTGTGGCTGCTGCCGATCTACCAGTCGCCGCTCAAGGACGGCGGTTACGACATCGCCGAGTACACGAAGATCCTCCCGGAATTCGGGGAGCTCGGGGACTTCGTGGAGCTGGTGGAGGAGGCGCACGCGCGCGGGATCCGGGTGATCGCCGACCTGGTCATGAACCACACGTCCGACCAGCACCCGTGGTTCCAGGCGTCCCGCACCGACCCGGACGGGCCGTACGGCGATTTCTACGTGTGGAACGACGACGACGAGAAGTACCCGGACGCGCGCATCATCTTCGTCGACACCGAGCAGTCGAACTGGACCTACGACCCGGTGCGCGGCCAGTACTACTGGCACCGGTTCTTCTCGCACCAGCCCGACCTGAACTACGACAACCCGGCCGTCCAGGACGCCATGCTGGAAGTCCTGCGGTTCTGGCTCGACCTCGGGATCGACGGCTTCCGGCTGGACGCCGTCCCGTACCTGTACGAGCGCGAGGGCACGAACTGCGAGAACCTGCCCGAGACGCACGCGTACCTCAAGCGCGTCCGCGCCGAGGTCGACCGGCTCTACCCCGACCGGGTCCTGCTCGCCGAGGCCAACCAGTGGCCCGGCGACGTCGTGGAGTACTTCGGCGACCCGGGCGTTGGCGGGGACGAGTGCCACATGGCGTTCCACTTCCCGGTGATGCCGCGGATCTTCATGGCGGTGCGCCGCGAGCAGCGCTACCCCATCTCGGAGATCATGGCGCAGACGCCGAAGATCCCCGAGAACTGCCAGTGGGGCATCTTCCTGCGCAACCACGACGAGCTGACGCTCGAGATGGTCACCGACGAAGAGCGCGACTACATGTACGCCGAGTACGCCAAAGACCCGCGCATGAAGGCCAACATCGGCATCCGCCGCCGCCTGGCGCCGCTCCTCGACAACGACCGCAACCAGCTCGAACTGTTCACCGCGCTGCTCCTCAGCCTGCCCGGCTCGCCCGTCCTGTACTACGGCGACGAGATCGGCATGGGCGACAACATCTGGCTCGGCGACCGCGACGCCGTCCGCACCCCCATGCAGTGGACGCCCGACCGCAACGCGGGGTTCTCCAAGTGCGATCCCGCGCGGCTGTACCTGCCGGTGATCATGGACCCGATCTACGGCTACCAGGCCGTCAACGTCGAGGCGTTCGCGGGCAATCCGGGGTCGCTGCTGCACTGGACGCGCAAGATGATCGAGATCCGGCAGCGGCACCCGGTGTTCGGCGTCGGCTCGTACGTCGAGCTGTCCGCGTCGAACCCGTCCGTCCTCGCGTACACCCGCGAGATCGGCAACGGGGACGCCAACCAGTGGGGCGGCATGGACACCGTCCTGTGCGTGAACAACCTGTCGCGCTTCCCGCAGCCGGTCGAGCTGGACCTCCGGCGGTTCCGCGGGTCGACGCCGATCGAGTGCATGGGCGGCGTGCAGTTCCCCGCGATCGGCGAGCTGCCGTACCTGCTGACGCTGCCCGGCCACGGCTTCTACTGGTTCCTCCTTCCCCCGCCGCCCGACGAGACCGAACCCGGTGAAGAGGTGATGTGACCGTGGCGCCGCCCGACCGCTCGCTCGTCCGGCTCCTGGCGGAATGGCTGCCCAGGCAGCGGTGGTTCGGCGGGAAGCACCGCCCGATCGACGGGTTGTCGATCGGCACCGCGACCGTGCTGCGGCCGGGCGACCCGGGCCTGCACCACCTCGTCCTGGACGTCGGCCAGGACGGCGTCACCGACCGGTACCAGCTGCTCCTCGGCGTCCGCCGCGTCCTGCCGGAACGGCTGCGGCCCGGCGAGATCGGGCGGGTCGCGGCGGCGGGCGGCGGCGTCGAGCACGTCTACGACGCGGCCCACGACCCCGAGCTGACCCGCCCGCTGCTCGCGCACATGGCGGCGGGCGACGCGCTCGGGCCCGTCCGGTTCCGGCACGCGCCCGGCACCGCCATCCGGACCGACCTGGACGCGGCGCCCAGCCCGGCCGAGCAGAGCAACACGTCGCTGATCTTCGGGGACGCCTACATCTGCAAGCTGTTCCGCCGGCTCGCGCCGGGCGTGAACCCCGACCTGGAGATCAACCTCGCGCTGTCCCGGCAGGGCTGCGCGCACGTCCCGGCCGTCCACGGGTGGATGGAGCTCGACCCGGCCGCGGCCGGGGACGGGGGCGACGAGCCGGTGACGCTGGCGCTGCTGTCGGAGTACCTGCGGACCGGGACCGACGGCTGGCAGCTCGCCCTCACCAGCGTCCGCGACTGGTTCGCGCAGCCCGAGCCGCCCGCGCCGCCCGGCGCCGGGCCCGCGGCGGCGCCCGTCCCGACGGCGCGGGACGCCGGCGCCGCCGGGGGCGACTTCGCGGCGGAGGCCGAACGGCTCGGCGCGGCGACCGCGCAGGTGCACCAGGACCTCGCCGCCGCGTTCGGGGTGACCGAGGTACCGCCGGACGAGCTGCGGTCCCGGGTCGCCGACATGAACGAGCAGCTGTCGCAGGTCAGCGCGGCCGTCCCGGACCTGCGCCCGTACACCGCGGCGATCCGCGAGGTGTTCGCGCGGTGCGCGGCGAACGCGCGGGCGCTGCCGTTCCAGCGCGTTCACGGCGACTACCACCTGGGGCAGGCGATGCGGACCGACACCGGGTGGGTGCTGCTGGACTTCGAGGGCGAGCCCGCCCGGACGCCGCGGGAGCGGCGGGCGCTCGGGCACCCGCTGCGGGACGTCGCGGGGATGCTGCGCTCGTTCGAGTACGCGGCGCGGTACCTGCAGACCGGGGAGGGAGGCGACGCTCCCCCGGCGGCCGCCGCGGCCGTCGAGGAGCGGGCGCGGGCGTGGGCGGAGCGGAACCGGGCGGCGTTCTGCCGCGGGTACGCGGATGCGGGCGGCCCCGACCCGGTGGCGCACGCCGGGCTGCTGCGGGCCCTGGAGCTGGACAAGGCCGTCTACGAGATCCGCTACGAGGCGCGCAACCGGCCGTCCTGGCTGCCCGTCCCGCTCCGCACCCTGGAACGGCTGGCGGGCTGACGCCCACCGGACGGCACCGGTCGGAGGTCGGCGCGGTCGGAGGTCGGCGCGGTCGGAGGTCGGCGCGGTCAGAGGTCGATGGCGTAGTCGAGGACGACGCGGTCGGCGGGCAGCACGATGTCGCGGCACACCTCCATCACGCCGGGCCCCGACAGCAGCCGGCGGGTGATGGCGAGGACGGGCACGCCGCCGGTCAGCCGGAGCGTCTCGATCTCCTCGGGGGTCGGCATCCGCGACCGGACCGACTCCTCGACGCGCGTCGGCGGGTGCCCGAGGTAGGCGAGCTGCGCGAGCGTCCCGCCGGGCCAGGGCTCCCGGGCGGGGTCGGCGACCGGGGTGCCGCCGACCAGGTCCCACGGCAGGAAGTTCACCGAGATCTGCTGCGGCTCGCCCCGCGCGTAGAAGACGAACCGGCGGCGCAGCAGCTCCGTCCCCGGGGGCAGCTCGAACAGCGCGCCCAGTTCGGGGTCGGCGCGGACCCGGGTGAACTCCTTGTCGAGCCGGTACTCCTCCCAGGAGATCTTCTGGTCGCGGGTGAACGTCGTCTGCGGCGCCGCGGCGGCCTGCTCGGCCGGGCTCGCGGACGGGCCGGCGGGGGCGACGGCGCGGTACCGGTCCATGGCGACGCGGCGGGCGGGCGGCCGGATCCGGACGACGGTGCCGCCGCCGCGGCGCGTCTCGACGAGACCCTCGCCGCGCAGCACCCCGATGGCCTGCCGCACGACGATCTCCGAGACGCCGTGCGCCCGCCGCAGCTGCGCCAAGGTCGGCAGCCGCGATCCCGGCGGGAGGCTGCCGTCCCGGATCCCTTCTCGCAGCGTGTCGGCGATGCGCAGATAGGCGGGACGGTCCGGCACGGGCGTCCACCTCCCCTTCCTCGGCGCGCCCCGCCGCCGCACGGTCCGCGGCGCGGCGCTCCCTCCGGCGTTCGATCCGGCGTTCGATTCTCGGCGGCCCCTCCAGTCCCTTCCATCCCTGCTCGGCGCTATCCGCGGGGGCACGGTCCGCTTACGGACAGCTTGACACCTCTGAGACCGAGTAAGACTTTTGTATACAGAAAGCCGCCTCGGGGAAAGGACGACCTTGATGGGGGACTTCGACGATCTGAAGACGGCCATCGAGGCGGAGTTTCCGGGCTGGCAGGTCTGGCGCAGCGACGCGGGGCGCTGGTACGCGACCCGCAGCGGCGACCTCACCGACGCCCAACTGCAGGCGGGATATGCGATGACGGTGGCCGCGGACGACTCGGCGGGCCTGCGCGCGCTGCTGCGCGAGCAGACCGCGGAGGGGCGCGGCGACCGGTGACGCGGACGCGGGGACCGTCGCGGCCCGGCCCGTGCGCGGGGCCGGACCGGGCCGGGACGGGCCGGAACGACAGGTACTTGTGTCGCTGGAGTGACACTGAACTGGAGCCCGGGGCGGAGGGGTCGATGTAGCCCCTGGGGCCATATGGACGTGACCGTACGGGCGGCGCCTTTCCGCGCGACCCCAAACAAAGAGTGGCGCCTCCCGTACGGTCGCAACTTTTCCGCTGAGAATCCCGCCGGACGCCAAGAATTGTTCGGCGGCCCGAAGCACCGCCCGTCCGTCGCCGAGAGTGGCACAACCGTCACAAGACGGTGCATCAACCCCGATCGCAACCCCCGCCTCCTGAACGGATCGCAATCTGTTGGAAAGGGGTCGGTCCGCTCATGTGAAACAGGCCGATCTCGGGGCACTCATCCCTGTGGAAGCGACGACCGGGGACGGGGACGAGGAGGCCATGACGCCATGGCGCGGGTGACGCACGCGGAGATCGACAGGCTCGTCGGCGGCGACCACCATGATCCGCACGGCGTTCTCGGGGCCCATCCCGGCCGCTCGGGCGTCACCGTCCGGGCGCTGCGGCCGCTCGCCGAACGGGTCGAGGTCGTCCTGCCGAACGGCGACCGGCACCCGCTCCGGCACGTCCACCAGGGCGTGTTCGCGGGCACGCTGCCGATCGGCTCGTCGCTGTCGGGCGACGACGAGGACGAGGCACCGCTCGCGGTGCCCGACTACCGGCTCGCCGTCACCTACGGCGACGGGTTCGAGAACGTGCAGGACGACCCGTACCGGCACCTGCCGACGCTCGGCGAGCTGGACCTGCACCTGATCAGCGAGGGCCGGCACGAGGAGCTGTGGCACGCGCTCGGCGCCCGCGTCCGCACCTACACCTCGGCGTTCGGCCAGGTCACCGGCACCGCGTTCGCGGTGTGGGCGCCGACCGCGCGCGGCGTCCGGGTCGTCGGCGACTTCAACCACTGGGACGGGCGCGCCCACCCCATGCGGTCGCTCGGCTCCACGGGCGTCTGGGAGCTGTTCGTCCCGGGCGTCGCCGACGGGACGTGCTACAAGTTCGAGATCCTCGGCGCCGACGGGCACTGGCGCACCAAGGCCGACCCGATGGCGCGCCACACCGAACTCCCGCCGGCGACCGCGTCCCGCGTGTTCACCTCGTCCTACGAGTGGGGCGACGCCGAGTGGATGGACGCCCGCAAGCAGCACGACTGGCTGCACGAGCCGATGAGCGTGTACGAAGTCCACCTCGGCTCGTGGCGTTCCGGCCTCGGCTACCGGGAGCTCGCGGAGGAACTCACCTCGTACGTCAAGGACATGGGTTTCACGCACGTCGAGCTCCTGCCCGTCACCGAACATCCCTACGGGCCGTCCTGGGGCTACCAGGTGACGTCCTATTACGCGCCCACCTCCCGTTTCGGTGACCCGGACGACTTCCGGTACCTCGTCGACCGGCTGCACCAGGCGGGCGTCGGCGTCCTCATGGACTGGGTCCCGGCCCACTTCCCCAAGGACGAGTGGGCCCTCGCCCGGTTCGACGGCACCGCCCTGTACGAGCACGACGACCCGGCGCGCGGCGAGCACCCCGACTGGGGGACGCTCGTGTTCAACTACGGCCGCGCCGAGGTCCGCAACTTCCTCGTCGCGAACGCGTCGTACTGGCTGGAGGAGTTCCACATCGACGGGCTCCGCGTGGACGCCGTCGCGTCGATGCTGTACCTGGACTACTCCCGCGAAGAGGGCGGCTGGACGCCGAACGTGTACGGCGGACGCGAGAATCTGGAGGCCATCTCCTTCCTGCAGGAGATGAACGCCACGGTCTACAAGCGCAACCCCGGCATCATCACGGTCGCCGAGGAGTCGACCGCCTGGCCCGGCGTGTCCCGCCCCACCCACCTCGGCGGCCTCGGGTTCGGCTTCAAGTGGAACATGGGGTGGATGCACGACACGCTGGAGTACCTGCGCCACGAACCGGTGTTCCGGCACTACCACCACAACGAGATCACGTTCTCGCTGATGTACGCGTTCTCGGAGAACTACGTCCTGCCGCTGTCGCACGACGAGGTCGTCCACGGGAAGGGCTCGCTGCTCAGCAAGATGCCCGGCGACACGTGGCAGAAGTTCGCCGGGCTGCGCGCGCTCCTGGCCTACATGTGGTCGCACCCCGGCAAGCAGCTCCTGTTCATGGGGCAGGAGTTCGGGCAGGGTGCCGAATGGGCCGAGGAACGCCCCCTGGACTGGTGGCTGCTGGAGAACGCCGCCGAGGGAGCGAACCACCTCGGCCTGCAGAAACTCGTCCGCGACCTCAACCTCGCCTACCGCGAGGAGCCCGCGCTGTGGACCCGCGACAACGACCACGAGGGGTTCCGCTGGATCGACGGGAACGACGCGGGCGGCAACACGCTCTCCTACCTGCGGTACGGGACGGCGCCCGAGGACGGCGCGGCGGGCGCGGCGGGCGCGGCCGAACCGCCGGTCGTCGCCTGCGTGGTCAACTTCTCCGGGAACCCGCACGAGGACTACCGGCTCGGCCTCCCCCGCACCGGCGGCTGGCGGGAGATCCTCAACACCGACGTGTACGAGTACGGCGGCAGCGGCGTCGGCAACCTCGGCCGCATCGAGGCCGTCGCCGAACCCTGCCACGGGCTGCCCGCGTCGGCCGTCCTGCGCGTCCCGCCGCTCGGCGCCGTCTGGTTCGCGCCCGAATAGTCCGGGCGCCCGCCTGCGCCGCTCAATAGAGTTGCCCCATGAGCGCCGACGGCCAGCACCTGCACCTCGTCCCGTCCCAGTTCACCGTGGGGCACCTGCCGCACGCGACGTTCCCCGAGGACGACGAGTGGATCGCGCTCGTCCGCGCGCCGGAGGGCCTCACCGTCGTCCGCGAGGCGTCCCCCTACAGCGAGGCGCAGCGCTGGGTCGGCTTCTACGGCGACGCGGGGCACGGCCTCGACGTCCCCGGCATGCTCGCCGCGATCGTCGGCCCGCTCGCCGCGGCCGGGATCTCGGTGTTCGTCGCCTCCACCTACCACGCCGACCTCGTCCTCGTGCCCGAGCACTCCCGCACGAGCGCCGCCGACGCGCTCCGCGCCGCCGGGCACCGCGTCGACGGCGCGTAACCGCCCGGTCAGAGCCGGTCGAGGAGCCAGCGGGGGCCGGTGACGCCCGCGCCCGCCGCCGCGCAGCGGGCCCGCAGCTCCCGGTCGGCCGTCACCACCAGGTGCACGGTGCCGGGCGCGGGATCGGTGACGAGGTCCACGATGTGGTCGTCGCCGCTGCCGGGCGCCGCCGTCACCCGCACGCCGTCCGCCGGCTCGTCCGCGACGCCCCGCGCCTGCCCCTCCACGACCAGGACGACCTCCGGGTAGCAGCGGTCGAACGGCACGAGCCCGTCCGGCACGCCCGTCACTCCCCCGTTCAGCGACTTCAGGTCGTCCCGGAGGCGGGCGTTCGCCCCCGCCCGGTCCTTCCACCAGCCGTCGGCCCTCGCGCCCACGACGTTCGCGGCGTCCACCACGAGGACGAGCCGGACCATCGCGTCCCGCAGCCGCGGCCACGACCGGGCGAACGGCTCGAACAGTTTGCGGGACTCGACGTCCTCGACCCGCACCCAGCGGGCGCCGCGCGTCTCCCGCGACGCCGCCTTCACCGGGGCCCGCTCGGGCAGCTCGCCGATCACCGACGTGAAGGACCAGCCGCCGTGGTCCTCGACGCTGGTGCCGTGGACGGTCACGGTGCCGGTGTCGAGCGTGCACTCCTCGGACGTCTCGCGCAGCGCGCCCGTCACGGCGTCCTCGTGGCTGTGCAGGGCGCCGCCGAACATGCCCCACGTGCCGCCGCCGAGCCCCCACCACGCGCGCTGCTGCAGCAGCGTCCACACCTGGCCGTCCGGGTCCCGGTGGTAGGCGAGCAGCCCCGCCGCGCCGAACCGTCCCCAGTGGCGGTGCCCCTGCGCGCAGTCGGCCCACCCGTCGCCGTCACCCATGCAGCCGACCATAGCCGCTGCGTACGCGCTCGCGATGGCAAGTACCGTGGTGAGGTCCGTTCGGCGCCCCCGCCGGTCCCGCACGAGGAGAGAGATGCCGCCTGCCCCGCTTTACCCCGACGACCCCCGCAGCGTCGGGCGTTTCCGCCTGACCGGGCGGCTCGGCGAGGGCGGCCAGGGCGTCGTCTTCCTCGGCGAGGGCCCCGGGGGCGAGCGTGTCGCCGTCAAGATGCTCAAGACCACCGACGAGTCGGCCCGCGCGCGCTTCGCCCGGGAGATGGCGGCGGCCCAGCGGGTCGCGCCGTTCTGCACGGCGGCCGTCCTGGACGCCTCGGCGGACGCGGCCGTCCCGTACGTGGTGAGCGAGTACATCGACGGCCCCTCCCTGCAGGACCGCGTGCTGGAGCAGGGCCCGCTGCGGGAGGGCGAGCTGCAGCGGCTCGCCGTGAACACCGCCAGCGCCCTCGCCGCGATCCACGGCGCGGGGATCGTCCACCGCGACCTCAAGCCCGCGAACGTGCTGCTCGGCCCGGACGGCCCCCGCGTCGTCGACTTCGGGATCGCCCGCGCCATCGACGCCGAGACCCACACCCAGCTCGTCGGGACGCCCGCGTACTTCGCCCCCGAATGGCTGGAGGGGCACCCGCCGACCGACCGGTCGGACGTCTTCGCGTGGGCCGGCACGATCGTGTACGCCGCCACGGGGCGCCCGCCGTTCGGCCCCGCCGACAGCATCCCCGCCGTCATGCACCGCATCGCGAACGGCGAACCGGACCTCGACGGGGTGCCGTCCTGGCTGGCGCCGCTGCTCACCGAGTGCCTCGCGAAGGACCCGTCCCGCCGCCCCACCGCGCGCGACCTGATGGTGCGGCTCGTCGACCCGTCCGCCCAGCACGGCCCCGCCCCGCTTCCCCCGCCGCCGCCGGGGGCCGCGCCCGCGCCCGCCACGGAGGCCCCCCGCCCCCGGAAGAAGGGCGCCCGCGCCGCCGTCCCGGCCGTCGTCGCCGTGATCGTGCTCCTCGCGGGCGGCTGGTTCGCCTTCGACGCGCTCACCGGCGGCTCCGGCGAGACCCCGCCCGCCGCGTCGTCCTCCTCCGGCGTCCCCGAGACGCCCACGAACACCCCCACCGGCGGCCCGTCCAGCCCGTCCAGCCCGTCGCCGAGCCCGTCCGAGTCGTCCGACGGGCCGCTGCCCGACGGGTTCTCGGGCACCTGGACCGGCACGATCACCCAGACCGGCGGCATCACCTTCGGGGACGCGAGCACCCCGGTCACGATCGACCTCGACGACGACGGCGAGGGCACGGCCGACTACACCGGGTGGGGCTGCCGCATGTCGCTGTCCCTCACCGACGCCGCCCCGTCCCGCGCCGAGTTCCAGGAGCACGTCGAGGACGGCACCGGCGTCACCGGCTTCTGCATGGGCGGCAGGGTCACGCTGGAGCGCGTGTCCGGCGGCCTGCGGTACCGCGCGAGCGGCACCGGCAACGTCGAGGGCCTGCTCCGGGCCGCCTGACCCGTGATGAACGGCACAGTGCCGCGCCCCGCGCCCCCGAATACCATTCGGGACGGACGTGCCGGTTGATCAGGGAGCAGCGTTGAGCGTCGAGGCGGGACCGCAGGAGCATGCCGACATGTGGAACACGTTGTCGGGCGCCGAGCTGATCCGGGCGCTCGCCGACGGCCGGTTCCCCGAGATCTCCGACATCAACACCCACATCGGCCAGGTCATCACGGGCGCCGAGCCGGGCCGGGTCGACATCTCCTGGACGCCCGGCGAGCACCTGTGCAACCCCGGCGGGACCGTCCACGGCGGCTACATCGCCATGATCATGGACAACGCGGTCTGCCTCGCGGGCTCCAGCACGTGCGAGCACTTCATGCCGATGCTCACCCTGAACCTGAACGTCGACTACCTGCGCGCCGTCCACGCGGGCCGCCCCTACACGGTCACCGGAACCTGCGTCCACCCGGGCGGCACCCGCATGGTCGCGAACGCCCTGATCTCCGACGCCTCCGGCCGCCCCGTCGCCCAGGCGTCCGCCAGCGTCCTCCCCAACCGAGCCTTCGCCCGCTGAGCTGTGTCGCCCAGGGGGACGACCCCCTGGGCGACACAGCACATAGGCTGAAGCCATGGTGGATCCCGGCACAGTCGTCAACGTCATCAAGCAGGCACGCGAGCGGCGGACGGCGCCGCTGATCCTCGAGCTGGACCTCACCGAGGGGATCGTGGAGACCGCGCCCGCCGACCCGATCTCGGCGATCATGTCGATGCGCCGCACGAACTTGCGGGACGTCCTGGACGGCCTGCGCCGCGCCCGGTCGGACGCGCGGGTGCGCGCGCTGGTCGTGAAGATCTCCGGCGAGATGCGGATGGCGCTCGCGCAGGAGCTGCGGGAGTCGGTGCGGGCGCTGCGGGACGCGGGCAAGCACACGGTCGCGTGGGCCGAGACGTTCGGGGAGGGCGGGCGCGGCAACGTGCCGTTCTACCTGGCCAGCGCGTTCGACGAGGTGTACCTGCAGCCGACGGGCGACGTGGGGCTGACGGGCGTGGCGCTGGAGGAGCCGTTCCTCGCGGGGGCGCTCGAGAAGGCCGGGATCCGGCCGCTGTTCGCGGCGCGGCACGAGTACAAGACCATGGCGAACACGTTCATGGAGAAGGCGTACACGCCCGAGCACGAGGAGTCGTCGCGGCGGCTGGTGGCGTCGTTCGGGGAGCAGCTCGCGGCGGGGATCGCGGAGTCGCGGGGCCTGCCGGTGGAGAAGGTGCGGGAGCTGGTCGACCGCGGCCCGCTGCTGGCCGACGAGGCCCTGGAGGAGGGGCTCGTCGACCATCTCGGGTACCGGGACGAGGTGTACGCGGCGCTCCGGAAGCGGTTCGGCGACGAGGCGCAGCTCCGGTTCGTCGCCCGCTACAACCGGACGCAGGGGCTCGCGAAGAAACTGCCGCAGCCCGGCAGGCAGGACGTCGTGGCGCTGATCAACGGCCAGGGCCCGATCCGGCTCGGCCGCAGCGGGCGCGGGGGGCCGCTGCCGAACTCGGGTCCGGCGATGGGCTCGGACACGGTCGGGGCCGCGTTCCGGGCGGCGGTGAAGGACGAGCGGGTCAAGGCGATCGTGTTCCGGGTGAACAGCCCGGGCGGTTCGGCGGTGGCGTCGGACGCCATCTGGCGGGAGGTCGCGCTGGCGCGGAAGGCCGGCAAGCCGGTGATCGTCTCGATGGGCGACGTGGCGGCGTCGGGCGGCTACTACGTGTCGATGGGCGCCGACGTGATCCTGGCGCAGCCCGGGACGATCACCGGGTCGATCGGCGTCGTGGTCGGGAAGGCCGTGGTCAGCGATCTGCTCGACCGGGTCGGCGTCGGGATGGGGACGGTCGCGGACGGCGACCACGCCCGGATGTTCAGCTCCACGAAGGAGTTCAGCGAGTCGGAGTGGGAGCGGATCAACGCGTCCCTCGACCGCATCTACGACGACTTCACGGCGAAGGTCGCGCAGGGCCGCGGGCTGTCGCGGGACCGGGTGCACGAGCTGGCGCGCGGCCGGGTCTGGACGGGCGCGGACGCCCGCGAGGGCGGCCTCGTGGACGAGCTGGGCGGCCTGGAGGCGGCGCTGGAGCTGGCGCGGAAGAAGGGCGGGCTGCCCGCGGACGCGCCGATCCGGTCGTACCCGCACGCGTCGCCGCTGGAGCGGCTCAAGCCGCCGGAGTCGAGCGAGGACCGCACCGCCGCGTCCGCGCGGTTCGACGGCTGGGGGTCGCTGGGCGGGCTCGCGGCGCGGCTGGGGCTGCCGTCGGCGGGGCCGCTCACCCTTCCGGGCTTCTGGGAGATCCGCTGACGTGGCGGCCGGCACGGACTTCGTCGACGCCGTCGCGGGGTTCGCCACGGGCGTGGTGGTGCTGACGGTCCGCGACGGCCGCGACGACCACGGGACGACGGTGACGTCGTTCATGTCGGTGTCGCTGGAGCCGCCGATGGTGCTGGCGGGGGTGTCCTC
Source organism: Spirillospora sp. NPDC052242 (assembly GCF_040679555.1). Taxonomy (NCBI): domain Bacteria; kingdom Bacillati; phylum Actinomycetota; class Actinomycetes; order Streptosporangiales; family Thermomonosporaceae; genus Spirillospora; species Spirillospora sp. NPDC052242. The sequence continues at coordinate 119,326 of NZ_JBFAUZ010000023.1, read as the reverse complement.
GTCGTCGTACCTGGCGGAGGTGCTGGGGCGGCGCGACCGGTGGGCCGCGACGGTCCTGTCGTCCGGGCAGCGGGCGCTGGCCGGGCGGTTCGCGGCGGCGGGCCGTCCGGGCGCGCGGATCCTGCTGGCGGGCGAGCCGCACCATCGGGGGCCGGTGTCGGACGCGCTGGTCCCGGAGAACGGGCTCGCGGCGCTGGAGTGCGAGAACCGGCAGACGATCGTGGCGGGCGACCACACGCTGTTCGTCGCGGAGGTCCTGGCGGCCGACTACATCGCGCGGGAGCGGAAGCCGCTGATCCGGGTCAACCGCCGCTACCTGGGGCAGTGACCCGCGCGCCCTTCTTCCAGACCGCCTTGGTGAGGGGGACGCCGGGGCGGTAGGCGAGGTGGATGTGCGACGGGGCGTCCAGGACGTGGACGTCCGCGCGCGCGCCGGGCGCGAGGCGTCCGACGTCGGTGCGGCGGAGGGCCCGCGCGCCCCCCGCGGTGGCGGCCCAGACAGCCTCGGCCGGGGTCATCCGCATGTCGCGGACGGCGACGGCGACGCAGAACGCCATGCTGGAGCTGTAGCAGGAACCGGGGTTGCAGTCGGACGCGAGCGCCACCGCGGCGCCCGCGTCCAGGAGGCGGCGCGCGTCCGGGTAGGGCTGGCGGGTGGAGAACTCGACGCCCGGCAGGAGCGTCGCGACGGTCCGGGACGAGGCGAGCGCGTCCACGTCGGCGTCCGACAGGAACGTGCAGTGGTCGGCGGACGCGGCGTCCAGCTCGACGGCGAGCCGGACGGCCGGGCCCTCGGTGAGCTGGTTCGCGTGCAGGCGCGGCGCGAGTCCCGCCTTGATCCCCGCCTCGAGGATCTCGCGGGCCTGGTCGGCGTCGAACGCGCCGCGCTCGCAGAACACGTCGACCCAGCGGGCGTGCGGCGCGCACGCGGCGAGCATCTCGGTCGCCGCGAGCCGGGTGTAGGACGCGGCGTCCGTGCCGTCCGGGACGACGTGGGCGCCCAGGTACGTGACCTCGTCGGCGTGCTCGGCGGCGATCCGCACCGCCCGTTCCTCCTGCTCGACCGTGAGCCCGTACCCGGACTTGCACTCGACGGTCGTGGTGCCCTGCCGGGCCATCTCCGCGACGAGCCGCCGGACGGTCGCGCGCAGCTCGTCGTCGGACGCGGCGCGGGTGCGGGCGACCGTGGTGCGGATGCCGCCCGCCGCGTAAGGCTCGCCGCTCATCCGGGCGGCGAACTCCTCGGCGCGCTCCCCCGCGAACACCAGGTGGGCGTGCGAGTCGACGAACCCGGGCAGGACGGCGCGTCCCCCGGCGTCGAACCGCTCGTCGGCGTCCGGGGCGCCGGCGGCGGGCCCCGTCCACGCGACCGTGCCGCCGTCGAGGACGAGCGCGGCGTCCCGGACGATCCCGAGCGGGCCCTCGCCGGTCGCGGGGTCGTTCGTGACGAGTTCGCCGATGCCGGTGATCAGGGTGCTGCGCGTGTCGCGTTCGGTCATGCGGCGGGTTCCTCCCGGGTGACGGTGTCGATGGCCTCGGCCAGCGCGCCGGGCACGTCGCCGATCAGCAGGTGGCGGCCGTCGCGGACGATCGGGCGGCCGGACACGACGACGTGCCGGACGTCGGCGGCGGTCGCGGCGAACACGGCCGCCTCGGCGGCGTGCTCCCTCCCCGCCCCGGCCGTCCGGACCGACCCGAGGTCGACGGTGACGAGGTCGGCGTACGCGCCGGGTTCGATGCGGCCCGCCTCCGGCCAGCCGAGCGCGTAGTGCCCGTGCCGGGTCGCGGCGGTCAGCAGTTCCCCGGCCGTCCAGTGGCCGCGCCGCCGGGTGCGCAGCCGCTCGTCCAGTTCGACGGCGCGGGCCTCCTCGAACAGGTCGACCACGGCGTGCTGGTCGGAGCCGAGGCACAGCGGGGAGCCCGCGCCGGCCAGGTCGCGGGCGGGGCCGATGCCGTCGGCGAGGTCGCGTTCGGTCGTCGGGCACATGCACACGCCGGTCGCGGTGGTGCCGAGCAGGCCGATGTCGTCGCCGGTCAGGTGGGTCGCGTGCACGGCCGTCGCGAACGCGCCGAGCGCCCCGGCCTCGGCGAGCAGCCGCGTCGGCGTCGTCCCGTACGCCTCCCGGCAGGCGTCGTTCTCCGCGGGCTGCTCCGACAGGTGGACGTGCAGCGGCGCGCGCCGCTCCCGCGCCCAGGACGCGACGGCGCCGAGCTGCTCGCGGGGCACGGCGCGGACGGAGTGGATCGCGGCGCCGACCCGGGCGTGCCCGGGGCCCGCCTTGTGCACGGTGTCGTGGAGGGCGCCGGCGCGGCGGGCCCAGTTCCCGGCCGTGCCGTCGCCGAAGCGGAGCTGGGTGCCGGTGAGGGGCCGCCCGATGCCGCCGGCGAGGTAGCAGGCGTCCAGCAGGGTGATGCGGATCCCGGCGTCGGCGGCGGCGGCGATCAGCGCCTCGCCCATCGCGTTCGGGTCGTCGTAGGGGTCGCCGCCGGGGCGGTGGTGCAGGTAGTGGAACTCGCCGACGCAGCTGATCCCGGCGAGGGCCATCTCGGCGAACGCGGCGGCGGCGAGGGCCCGGTAGGAGGCCGGGTCGAGCCGGTCGGCGACCCGGTACATCTGCTCCCGCCACGTCCAGAACGTCCCGCGGTGCTTCTGGACGCGGGAGCGGAGGGCGCGGTGGAAGGCGTGGGAGTGGGCGTCGGCGAGGCCGGGGAGGGTCAGGCCGGGGAGGCGGACGGCGCCCGGCGGGGCCGGGACGCCGCGTTCGACGCGGGTGATCCGTTCGCCGTCGGCCGCGACGAGCACGTCGGCCGCCACACCGTCGCCGAGCCAGGCGAACTGCGCATGCCACTGCATACCGGTTCTCCTACCCGGCCGTCAGGTCGTCCAGCACCGCCGCGAGGGCGGCGACGCCCGCGAGGCAGTCGGCGGTGTCGGCGTGCTCGGCGGGCGCGTGCGACACCCCGGTCGGGTTCCGGACGAACAGCATCGCCGCCGGCACCCGCGCGGACAGGATCCCGGCGTCGTGGCCCGCGCCGGTCGGGAGCACGGGCACGCCGCCAAGCACCGCCGCGAGCCGGTCGCGCAGCGCGAGGTCGAAGTCGACGATCTCGGTGTACGACTCCTCGGCGAGGTCGACGGTGACGCCGTGCGGACGGGCGGCGGCGCGGGCCGCCGCGGCCACGTCGGCGACCGTCCGGCGGACGGCCGCGTCGTCGGGCCCGCGCGCGTCCAGCCATCCGGTGACCGACGACGCGACCGCGTTCACCCCGTTCGGCGCGACCCGGACCTTGCCGACGGTCGCGACCGTCCCGTTCCGTTCGGCGGCCTCGCGCGCAGCCAGCACCATGCCCGCGAACGGGAGCATCGGGTCGCGGCGGTCGGCCAGGCGGGTCGTGCCCGCATGGTTGCCCTCCCCCGCGAAGTCGAACCGCCAGCGTCCGTGCGGGACGATCGCGCTCGCGACGCCGACGGGCCCGGTGAGGGCGCGGCCCTGCTCGACGTGGAGTTCGACGAAGCAGCCGACGCGGTCCAGCAGGTCGTCGTCGGGGCCGATCGCCTCGGGGTCGAGTCCCGCGTGGTGGAGAACGTCGGCGAACGTCCGTCCGTCCGCGTCGGTCAGCGCGCGCGCCCGCGCGGGGTCGATCGCCCCGGTGAGCAGCCGGGAGCCGAGGCAGGCGACGCCGAACCGGGCGCCCTCCTCCTCGGCGAACGCCGCGACGCCGATCGGCCGCCGCGGCCGGGCGCCGCGGTCCCGCAGCAGGTCGATCGCGGCGAACGCCGACACGATGCCGAGCGGGCCGTCGAACGCGCCGCCGTCCGGGACGGAGTCGAGGTGGCTGCCGGTCAGCACGGCGTCGTCCCGGGACCCGTCCTCTGGCCGCCACCACGCGATCATGTTGCCGTTGGCGTCGTGCTCCAGGTCGAGCCCGCGCCGCCGCGCCTCGTCGGCGAACCAGGCGCGGCACTCCAGTTCGGGCGGCGTCCACGCGTACCGGCGGTAGCCGCCCGTGGCCGCGTTCCGGCCGAGCGGCAGCAGGTCCGCCCACATGCCCTCGAAGCTCATGCGCCCTGCATGGGGATCCGGACGCCGCGCTCGGCGGCGACCTCGGCGGCCCGGTCGTACCCGGCGTCCACGTGCCGCATCACGCCGGTGCCCGGGTCGTTCGTCAGCACGCGCCGCAGCTTCTCGGCGGCGAGCGGCGTCCCGTCCGCCACGCACACCTGGCCCGCGTGGATCGACCGGCCGATGCCGACGCCGCCGCCGTGGTGGATCGACACCCAGGTGGCGCCGGACGCGGTGTTGAGCATCGCGTTCAGCAGCGGCCAGTCGGCGATGGCGTCCGATCCGTCCGCCATGCCCTCGGTCTCCCGGTACGGGCTGGCGACCGAGCCGCAGTCGAGGTGGTCCCGGCCGAGGACGATCGGGGCACCGACCTCGCCGCGCGCCACGAGGTCGTTGAACGCCTCCCCGGCCTTGTCGCGCTCGCCGTAGCCGAGCCAGCAGATGCGCGACGGGAGCCCCTGGAAGTGCACCTTCTCCCCCGCCATCCTGATCCAGCGGGCCAGCGACTCGTTCTCCGGGAACAGCTCCAGGATCGCGCGGTCGGTGCGCGCGATGTCCTTCGGGTCGCCCGACAGCGCCGCCCACCGGAACGGGCCCTTGCCCTCGCAGAACAGGGGGCGGATGTAAGCGGGGACGAACCCGGGGAAGGCGAACGCGCGCTCGTACCCCGCCAGCTGTGCCTCGCCCCGGATCGAGTTGCCGTAGTCGAACACTTCGGCGCCCGCGTCCTGGAAACCGACCATCGCCTCCACGTGCTTCGCCATGGAGGCGCGCGCGCGGGAGATGAACCCGTCGCGGTCCTTCTCGCGCGCGTCCGCCATGTCGGCGAAGTCGATGCCGGACGGCAGGTACATCAGCGGGTCGTGCGCGCTCGTCTGGTCGGTGACGATGTCGATCGGCGCGCCGCGCCGCAGCAGCTCGGGCACCGCGTCCGCCGCGTTCCCGAGGACGGCGATCGACAGCGGCCGCCGCGCCGCCCGCGCCTCCTCGGCCAGCCGCAGCGCGTCGTCGAGCGACTCCGCCCGCACGTCGCAGTACCGGTGCTCCACCCGGCGCTCGATCCGCGACGGGTCGCACTCGACGCAGATCGCGACGCCGCCGTTCATCGTCACCGCGAGCGGCTGCGCCCCGCCCATGCCGCCGAGCCCCGCCGTGAGCGTCACCGTCCCAGCCAGCGTGCCGCCGAACCGCTTCGCCGCCACCGCCGCGAACGTCTCGTACGTCCCCTGCAGGATCCCCTGCGTCCCGATGTAGATCCACGACCCGGCGGTCATCTGCCCGAACATCGTCAGCCCGAGCGACTCCAGCCGCCGGAACTCCTCCCACGTCGCCCACTGCGGCACGAGGTTGGAGTTCGCGATGAGCACCCGGGGCGCCCACTCGTGCGTGCGGAAGATCCCGACCGGCTTGCCCGACTGGACGAGCAGCGTCTCGTCGCCCGCCAGATCGGTGAGCGAGCGGACGATGCCGTCGAAGGCGTCCCAGCTCCGCGCGGCCTTCCCCGAGCCGCCGTAGACGACAAGCTCGTCCGGGTGCTCGGCGACCTCCGGGTCGAGGTTGTTCTGGATCATCCGCAGGGCGGCCTCCTGGGGCCAGCCCTTCGCCGTCAGTTCGGCGCCGCGGGGGGCGCGTACCGTCCGAGGTCCGGACATGGGGAACTCCTTCAGGAAAGGGGGCCGACAACGGATTCGGCGGCCGCCACGAGCGAGCCGTCCCGGACGAGCGCGGTCGCCGCGGCGATCTCGGGGGCGAGGTAGCGGTCGGGGCCGGGCGGGGGGACGGCGTCGCGCAGCCGCGCGACCACGGCGCCCGTCGCCGGGCCGGGCCGCAGCGGCGCCCGCAGGTCGAGCGCCCGCGCGGCGGTGAGGATCTCGATCGCGACGACCTGGGCTAGGCCGTCGACCGCGCGCCGGAGCTTGCGCGCCGCGTTCCAGCCCATGGACACGTGGTCCTCCTGCATCGCCGAGCTCGGGATGGAGTCGGCGCTCGCGGGCGCCGCGAGCCGCTTCAGCTCCGACACGATCGCGGCCTGCGTGTACTGGGCGATCATGTGCCCGGAGTCGACGCCCGGATCGTCCGCGAGGAACGCCGGCAGGCCCGCCGACCGTCCCTTGTCGAGCATGCGGTCCGTGCGCCGCTCCGACATCGACGCGACGTCGGCGACCGGGATCGCCAGGAAGTCGAGCACGTACGCGACCGGCGCGCCGTGGAAGTTCCCGTTCGACTCGACCCGCCCGTCCGGCAGGACGACCGGGTTGTCGACGGCCGAGGCCAGCTCCCGCCCGGCGACCAGCTCGGCGTGCGCGAGCGTGTCCCGCGCGGCGCCGTTCACCTGCGGCGAGCAGCGCAGCGAGTAGGCGTCCTGGACCCGGGTGCAGTCGGGGCCGCGGTGCGACTCCATGATCTCCGACGCGGCCAGCAGCAGCCGGAGGTTGGCCGCCGACGTCCCCTGCCCGGGGTGCGGACGGAGTTCCTGCAGGTCGGCGGCGAAGACCCGGTCGGTGCCGAGCAGCGCCTCGACGCTCATCGCGGCGGCCAGGTCGGCGGCCGTCAGGAGCCGGTGCAGGTCGTGCATCGCCAGCACGAGCATGCCGAGCATCCCGTCGGTGCCGTTCAGCAGCGCGAGCCCCTCCTTGGCCGCGAGCTTCACCGGCGCGATGCCCGCCTCCGCGAGCACGCCCGCCGTGTCCCGCAACTCGCCCCGCGCGTCCCGGGCGCGCCCCTCCCCGATCAGGGCCAGCGCGACGTGCGCGAGCGGCGCGAGGTCGCCCGAGCAGCCCAGGCTGCCGTACTCGAACACCTGCGGCGTGATCCCCGCGTTGAGCAGCGCGGCGAGCGTCCGCGCGGTCGTCGGCTGCACGCCCGTCCGTCCGGTCGCCAGCGTCCGCAGCCGCAGCAGCATCAGCGCCCGGACAACCTCGCGCTCGACCTCGGGCCCCGACCCGGCCGCGTGCGACCGGACGATGTTCAACTGCAGCTGATCCCGCATCTCCGGGGCGATGTGCCGCGTCGCCAGCGCGCCGAAGCCCGTCGACACCCCGTACACCGGCGTCGGCCGGGCGGACAGCTCCTCGATGTGCGCCCGCGCCTCCCCGATGACCTTCAACGCCTCGTCCGTCAGCGCGACGCGCGCCCCGTCGCGGGCCACCGCCACCACGTCGCCGAACGCAAGCGGTTCCGGGCCGACCCGGACAACCCTGTCCCCCACACCAGAAGCCATACCCACCATTGCAGCGTCCACGAGAGCCCGAGACGACCCCGCCCGCCCGCAATCCGTCTCGGATACGAGACAATCGGGCCATGAGCCAGGTCCCCGCCGCGCGCCGCGCCCTGGCGGTCCTGCGCCACCTGGCCGCCGCGCCCGGCCCGCTGCCCGCGTCGTCCATCGCGCGCGCCCTCGATCTCCCCCGCTCGTCCGCCTACCACCTGCTCGCCGCGATGGCCGAGGACGGCTTCGTCGCCTACGTCCCCGAGGAGCGCCGCTGGGGGCTCGGCGTCGCCGCGTTCGAGATCGGCTCCGCCTACCTGCGCCACGAACCCCTCGAACGCCTCGCCCGCCCCCTGCTGCGCCGCCTCGTCGACCGGACCCGGGAGATCGCGCAGCTGGGCGTCCTGCACGGCGCCGAGACCCTGTACCTGCTCAAGGAGCAGCCGCCCCACCACGCGACGCTCGTCACGGACGTGGGCGTCCGCATGCCCGCCCACCTCACGGCGAGCGGCCGCTCCCTCCTCGCGCACCTGCCCCCGGCGCAGGTCCGCGCCCTCTTCCCCGGCGGTCCGCTCGTCGACCGCACCGGCCGGGGCCCCACCACCCTCCGCGCGCTCCGCCGCGTCCTCGCCGAGGACGCCCGCCGCGGCTGGGCGTCCGAGGACGGTCACGTCACCGAGGGGTTCGCGAGCATCGCGGCCTGCGCGTTCGACCACACCGCGTACCCGACCGCCGCGATCACCGTCACGTTCCGCCGCGACGCCCACCCGCCGGAGACCTGGCCCGACCTCGCCACCGGGATCCGCGCCACCGCCGCCGCCCTGACCGCCCGCCTGGCCGGCCGGCCGCCCGCCCGCTGACCCCGGTGCGCCACCTTTCCTCAGACGGCGTCCACAGGAAGCCACCAAGCTCCCCAGTCGATGTTTGACAACAACTACAGCAAGGTACCTATAGTTGTAGTTGCAGGTTTGCTCTTCCTGCGGGAGCACAGAACATCCCGGGCGACGGCGCCCGGGGATCTTCGGAGGTGAAGCACACGATGCTGCTGACGTCGATCGACCCGTTCGTGCAGGAGTTCGAGCGGCAGTTCGACCGGGCGATCCGCCAGGCCGCCGGCCAGGGCGACGGCGCGAGCATGCCGATGGACGGCGTCCGCCGCGCCGACGACGTCGTCCTGCGGTTCGACCTGCCCGGCATCGACCCCGGCTCCATCGAGGTGACCGTCGACCGCGGCGTCCTGAGCGTGTCGGCGCGCCGCGAGGAGGAGTTCGGCGAGGACGAGCGCGCGTTCGTCCGCGAACGCCCGATGGGCTCCTTCACCCGGCGGGTCTACCTGTCGGAGCACCTGGACGCCGACGCCATCGAGGCCGCGTACGACAACGGCGTCCTGGCCGTCCGCATCCCGGTCCTGGAGCGGGCCAAACCCCGCAAGGTCGCCGTCCGGCAGACCGGCGGCGCCCCCAAGGCCATCCGGAACTGACCCGCACCGGGAACCTCGGCGCGGGCGGGCGGCACCCGCCGCCCGCCCGCGGCGCCCCCGCCGACAGAGAGGATCGCACGCCGGTGCCCCTTCCCATGGACGACGAGCACGCGGCCCTGTTCACCGTGGGGCAGGTCGCCGACATGCTCCACGTGCAGCAGGCGTTCCTGCGGCGCATCGACGACCACCGGGTCGTCTCCCCCCGGCGCTCCGCCGGCGGCCAGCGCCGCTACAGCCGCAACGAGATCGGCCGCATCCAGCAGGTCGTCACCATGATGGGCGAGGGCATGACGCTGCCCGCCATCCGCCGCATCATCGAGCTGCAGCACGAACTCGCCGAGGTCACCCGCGAGCGCGACGAGCTGGCGGCCCGCCTGGCCGCCCTCGCCGAGGCGCCGCGCGCGGCCCGGGACGGCGGAGGCGGGCGGTCCCGATGACGCTCACGGCCGACGAGGCGGTGACCGCGATGCCGCGGAACATCCTGACCATCGAGGAGTACCGGCGCGGCCGGAGCCGCGTGGTGCGGCTGATCGGCGAACTCGACATGGCCGGCGAACGGCGCGCCCGCGCCGCCGTCGGCCGCGCCCTGGACGCCCGCCCCCGGACGCTGACGCTCGACCTGTCCGGCCTCCGCTTCACCGACTGCACGGGCCTGTCCATCATGGTCTGGGCGCGCGACCGGCTGGCCGAGCACGGCGGCGTCCTGCGCCTCCGCGACCCCCGCCCCAGCGTGCGCCGCCTGCTGACCTTCGCGGACCTCGACCCCCACATCACCGAGACGCCCGACGGCCGCACCCGCGCCGTCCGTCCGATGCACACGGAGAACGGCGCGCACGAGACCGGGGACGGTTCGCCGCGGTGACCGCCGCTAGGCGATGAGGCCCTCGGACTGCGCGTGCTCCAGCGCCCGCCACGCCTCGCGGGTGTCGAGCATCTCCAGGCCGCGGACGGCCCAGAACCGCAGCGACTCGTCCATGCTCTCGAGCTGGTCGCGGAACAGGTCCAGTGCCTGGACGGCCCGCGCCTCGGCGACGAGTTCCAGCAGCAGGCAGCGCAGCGCGTCGTCGTCCTCCGCCGCGAACTCCGCGATCAGCTCGTCGACGTACGCGTCGGCGTGCTCGCGCAGGAAGTCGAACGCGTCCGCCCGGACGCCCGCGCCGCCCTCGCGCATCTGCTGGATGGCCTGATCGAAACGCCGCCGCGACATAGGCCGACTTTACTGCCGATCACCGACACCCGGCGCGACCGGCGAGACGCCCCGTCCCGTAGCCTCGGCGCCGTGACGAACGCCGCCACGCGGACGAACGGGGCGCCGCTCGATCGGGCGACGCAGCGCTGGGTGCGCCTGACCGGCCGCCGCGTCGACCTGCGGGACGTGCCGTGGCTCGCGGGCCCCTGCGGAGACGGCGACCGGGTCGGCGACTCCTGGCTGCACCGGGAGGCCGCACGGCTCGGCGGACGCGTGCCGGACGACCCGTCCGGCGCGGGCCTGCTCCCGTCGATGACCGTCCTGGACGGCCCCGCGTTCGACCCCGCCGACCTGCATCCGCACGTCCGCGACTTCTACGAGCGCACCACCCGGTGGCGGCTCGACCTGTGGTCGCAGTGGTCGCCGTGGGCGTGGCCGTTCGGCTGGCTGATCTCGGCGCTGTTCGCCCGCCGCCTCCAGCAGCTCGCCCTCCCCCTGCGCCCGCTCGACGTCGCCCACGGCATGACCAGCGAGATCACCCCCGTGGTCGGCCCGGACGGCGCGACGCTCGGCGCGTCCTGGCGGCGGCGGCTGCGCGCGACCGGCAGCACGGTCTTCAGCGGCTGGTACCAGGCGTTCACCGTGCCCGGCGTCCCGCAGCCCCGCGTCCGCGTGGTGTTCCCGCTGCCGAACGGGCGGCTGGTCGTCCTGCTGCGGCCCGAGGTGACGGCGGGCGGCGGCCTCCTGCTCACCTCGCCGGCGGGCGGCTGGGGCGAGGACGGCGCGTACCTGGTCGTCGAGCGCGGTTCGCGCGCGTGGGCCCGGCGCGTCCCCGTGCACGAACGCTTTCACGTCCACGTGGACGGCGAAGGCGTCCTCCGCACCGACCACGCGCTGGACCTCTGGACGATCCCCGTCCTGCGACTGCACTACCGCCTCGACGGCGGCGCGTCCCGGCCGTGACGTGGGGCGACGGGCGGAGCCATATGATCATGCACTTCGACCACGTGAAGACAGGCTGATCGATATGCGCAAGCTCGTTTACTACATCGCGTCCACCCTGGACGGCTTCGTCGCGGGCCCGGACGGCGCCGATCCGACCGGGCCGGGCGGGTTCTGGCCGATCGCCGACGATTACATGCGGTACATCATCGCCGAGTACCCCGAGACCCTGCCCGGGCCGGCCCGGGAGGCGCTGGGCGTCACCGACCCGGGCGTCCGCTTCGACACCGTCCTGGAGGGGCGGCGCTCGTACGAGGTCGGGCTGAAGCAGGGCGTCGCCGACGCCTACCCGCACCTGCGGCACATCGTGTTCTCCCGCACCATGACCGAGAGCCCGGACCCGGCCGTCCGGCTCGTCTCCGGCGACCCCGTCGCCACGGTGCGGGAGCTGAAGCAGGAGGACGGCAAGGACGTCTGGGTCATCGGCGGGGGCGCGCTCGCGGGCGCCCTGTACGCGGAGATCGACCGGCTCGTCGTGAAGATCGCGCCGCTCACCATCGGCGCCGGCATCCCGCTGTTCGGCCGCGACGCCGCCTTCGACCCGCGCACCTGGGAGCTCACCGGCCACACGGCGCTGGACAGCGGCCTGGTCGTCCTCACCTACGACCGCGCGCCGGACGAGGCGTCCGCCTGAGACGGCGAGAGCCCGCCGCCCCGGGACGGGCGGCGGGCTCTCGGCGGTCCGGGGTCAGGCGAGGGCGTTCTGCTTGAGCCACTCCTCGGCGACCTTCTCCTGGTCGTCCTTGTCGACGACGATGCGCTTCATCATGTCGAGGAGGTGCTGCGTCGTGAGCTTGGCGGACACGGCGTCGAGGGCCGTGCGGGCCTCCTCGTTCACGCCCTTCTCGTAGACGAGCGGGGTGACGTTCTGGGCGCTGAAGACGTGCTTCGGGTCCTCCAGGACGACGAGGCCGTGTTCGGCGATCATCGGGTCGGTGGTGAACAGGTCGGCGGCCTGGATCTCGTCGTCGACGAGCAGTTCGACGAGGGTCGCCTGGGCGCCGGCGTCCAGCGGCTGGAACTTCTCGAACTTCAGGCCGTACTGGCTCTCCAGGCCCACGAGGCCCTGCCGGCGAGTCTTGAACTCGGACGGGCCGCCGATCGTCATCTGGCCCGCGACGGGCTCAAGGTCCGCGATCGTCTTGAGGGCGTGCTTCTGCGCCGTCTCCTTGGTGACGGTGACCGAGTCCTTGTCCTCGGCCGCCGCGGAGGCGAGGATCGCGACGCCGTCCGGGAGCTTCGCGGTGAGCTCCTTGTTGATGTCCTCGGTGGTGGCGGCGGTGCTCTTCGGGTCGACCGAGGTGGTCAGGAGGGCGCCGTTGTACTCGGGCATGACGTCGATGCCGCCCTTGACGACCTGGTCGTAGTAGACCTCGCGGGCGCCGATGTTGAACTTGCGCTCGACCTTGACGCCCTTCGCCTCGAGGGCCTGCGCGTAGATCTCGCCGAGGAGCGCGCTCTCGGGGAAGTTCGCGCTGCCGACGGTGACGGCGGACGAGTCACCGCCCCCGCCCGCGAGCGGGTTGTCGCCGCCGCCGTCCCCGCCGCCGCAGGCGGTCAGGGCGAGTGCGGCCGCGAGGCCCACGACCGCGCCGCGGATCATCTTCTTCATGGGTGTGCGTTTCCTTCCGTGGGGACGGTCAGGAGCGGGCCGTTCCGAGCAGGCCCGGGGAGACGAGGAGGCGGCGCAGCACCGCGAAGACCAGCTGGACGAGCAGCGCGAGCGCCACGACGAGGACGGTGCCGCCCACGACGAGCTGGTAGTCGTTGCGGGCGAGTCCGTCGATGATGTAGCGGCCGAGGCCGCCGAAGCCGGGGTAGGCGGCGAGGGTCGCGGTGGCGACGACCTGGATCGCGGACGTGCGCAGGCCGAGCAGGATCAGCGGCATCGCCATCGGCAGTTCGGCGCGCCACAGGACGCCCCACCCGGTCATGCCCATGCCGCGTGCGGCGTCGCGGGCGTCGGCGTCGACGCCGCGGACGCCCTCGTAGGTGTTGACGAGGATCGGCGGGACGGCCAGCGCCACCAGGGCGATCAGCACCGGGGTGATGCTGTAGTCGATCACGACGATGACCAGGACGAGCCCGAACGTGGGGATCGCGCGGGCGACGTTGGCGAGGCCGGTCGCGAGGAACCCGCCGCGGCCGGTGTGCCCGACGAGCAGGCCGAGCGCGAGCCCGATCAGCGCGGCGAAGAACAGCGACGTCCCGCTGTAGACGAGGTGCTGCCACAGGCGGTGCGGGATGCCGTTGGCGCCCTCCCACTGCTCGCCCGACGTCAGCCACGTCCAGGAGAGGTCGATCTGGTTCCAGACGTCGTTCATGAGGCACCTCGCGCGCGGGCCCACGGGGTCAGGATGCGCTGCAGGACGACGAGGAGCGCGTCGGTGACGAGCGCGAGCACGACGATCAGCACCGAGGCGGCGAGGATCTGCGTCGGGAACTGCAGCTGGTACCCGCGGACGATGTCGTAGCCGAGGCCGCCCTGCCCGATGAGCTGCCCGACGGCGACGAGGCTGATGGACGAGACGGCGGCGACGCGCGTCCCGGCGATGACGACGGGCACGGCGATCGGCAGCTCGACGCGGACCAGCCGGCGCAGCGGGCCGAAGCCCATCGCGGTGGCGGCCTGCCGCACGGGTTCGGACACCGAGCCGAGGCCGTCCACGACGTTCGGGACGAGGACGGACAGGCTGTACAGGGTCAGCGGGATGATCACCGTGGACGGGGTGAGCCCGGTGTACTGGATGAACACCATGAACAGCGCCAGCGACGGGATCGCGTACAGGACGTTCGCGAGCGTCAGCGCCGGCGGGTACAGCCAGCCGAAGCGGCGGCACAGCACGCCGAGCGGCAGCGAGATCAGCAGGCCGAACAGCACCGGCAGGAGCGCCAGGCGCAGGTGGAGCAGGGCGTTCTCGGACAGGTCGGCGGTGTGCTCGCCGATCCAGCCCCAGTCGATCTCCATCAGGCGGACGCCCCGTCCTCGCCGCCCGGCACCCCGGCCACGGGCGGGGCCACGGGCGGGGCCGCGGGCGGCGGCGCGGGCGACGGTGCGGACGGCGGCGCGGGCTCGGGCCGCGGGCGGGTGCCGGAGGCGCTGATCGCGGTGGCGAGGTCGGCCTGGTCGGCGAGGCCCAGCACGCGGCCCTCGCCGTCCACCGCGACGGCCCGGCCGGACGGCGACAGGATCGCGGCGTCCAGCGCGGCGCGGAGCGAGTCGCCCTCGATGGAGAACGAGTGCCCGATGGGGGCGAGCCGCGCGTCGGCGAGGACGCCCTCCGCGGGGAGCGCGTCGGCGGCGGCCCAGCCGAGCGGGCGGCCCGCGACGTCGACGACGAGCGTCCAGCCGTCCGCGGCGTCCCGGGCCTGCTCGACCGGCGCGTCCGCGGGCAGGATGCCGCGCTCGGACAGCGGCGCCTCGGCGGCGGGGACGAACGACAGGCGGCGGATGCCGCGGTCGTGCCCGATGAACCCGGCGACGAAGTCGTCGGCGGGGCGGGCGAGGAGGTCCTGCGGGCTGTCGACCTGGACGAGCTCGCCGCCCGTCCGGAACACGGCGATGCGGTCGCCGAGCTTGATCGCCTCGTCGATGTCGTGGGTGACGAACACGATCGTCTTGTGCAGCTCGTCCTGCAGGCGGAGGAACTCGTCCTGCAGTTCGGCGCGGACGACCGGGTCGACGGCGCTGAACGGCTCGTCCATCAGCATGATCGGGGGGTCGGCGGCGAGCGCGCGCGCCACGCCGACGCGCTGCTGCTGCCCGCCGGAGAGCTGGAACGGGTAGCGCTTGGCCATCGCCGGTTCCAGCCCGACGAGCTTCATGAGCTCGTGGGCCCGGTCGCGGGTCTCCTTCTTCTTCCGGCCGAGCAGCCGGGGGACGGTCGCGATGTTGTCCTCGACGGTCCGGTGCGGGAACAGCCCGGCGTGCTGGATGACGTATCCGATGCCGCGGCGGAGTTCGGCGGGCTTGCGGTCGCGGACGTCCCGCCCGTCGATGAGCACCCGGCCCTCGGTGGGGTCGACCATCCGGTTGATGGTGCGCAGCGCGGTGGTCTTGCCGCCGCCGGACGTCCCGACGAACACGGTGATCCGGCCGGTCGGGCACTCCAGGCTGACGTCGTCGAGCGCGACGGTGCCGTCGGGGTAGCGCTTGGTGACGCCCTCAAAGGTGATCAAACGGGATCACGTCCTCGCTGGGCGCCGGAGACGCCGATGTTCGATTTCGGCCATCTGCCCAACCGTAGCCAATGGGTACCGCACGTGCAGCGTCCCAATATGACCGAAACGTCGCCTATACAGGCCCGAGACCGATGCACGGTGTGACGGTCGCCTCATTCGCCGCTCGTCGACGTGCGCGCGCGCAGCGCCGGTTCGCGGACGACGCGGCCGCCCCGGGACCCGCCGTCGACACCCCCGACGACCAGCCCGACGGCCGCCTCGACGATGCCGTCGATGTCCCAGTCGACGCTGGTCAGCGGCGGGGTCAGCAGCGCCGACATCGGATGGTCGTCGTACCCGCACACCGCGACGTCGCCCGGCACGTCCAGCCTCAGCTCGCGGGTCGCGGCGTACACGCCGTAGGCCATCGAGTCGGTGAAGCAGAACACCGCCGACGGACGGTCTGGAACCCCGAGCACGCGCAGCGCGGCGCCGGTCGCGGCGGCGAGGCCCTGCGGCACCGCGACGACGTCCACGCGCAGCCCGAGCCGTCGGGCCTCGGCGTTGACGTGCACGTCCGCCGGACGGTCCGGGGTGCTGGCCCGGGTCGCGGTGAACACCGCGAGGCGCCGGTGGCCGAGGTCGCGCAGATGCTCCAGCGCCAGCGTGACGCCGCGCCGGTTGTCGAACACGACCTCGCCGTGCGACCGCCCGCCGTGCAGCGCGTCCCCGATCGACACCACCGGCAGGGCGCCGCCCATCTCCGCCCACAGTTCCGCGGCCGGGTCGAGCGGCTGCACGATGAGGCCGTCCACCCGCTGGTCGCGCAGCCGCCGGGCGAGCGCCAGCTCCCGCTCCGGGTCGCCGCCCGCGTCGACGATGAGGGCGTACCGGTCGCGGGCGAGCAGCGCGCGGCCGATGCCGACCGCGAGCGACTGCTGCCAGTAGTCCTCCAGCGAGCCGCACAGCAGCCCGATCTGCCCGGTGCGGCCGCTGGCGAGCGCGCGGGCGATCGGGTGCGCCTCGTACCCGAGCCGGTCGGCGGCCGCGCGGACCCGCGCCTGCGTCTCCTCCGACGTCTGGACGCCGCGGAGCGCGTACGACACGGCGGCGGGCGACAGGCCCGTCTCCTCGGCCACTTCCCGGATGGTCGCGCGTTTCCGCCTCCCCGCCATCCTTCACACCCTAGGCGGCGGGGGTGACGGAACGCCCGTCGAGCCACCGGTCCGTCACGGCGCACACGGCGACGGCCGTGACGAAGCACACGGCCGCGCCCCTGAGCAGGCCCGCCTCGTAGTGCACGTCCGTCACCGCGCGGACGGCGGCGTACCCGGCGAGCCCTCCCGCGACGAGCGCCGCGGCCGCCTGCCCGCACCACAGGAGCGTCCGGCGCGGACCGGCGCCCGCCAGGCTCGCCCGCAGCGCGAGCCCCGCCGCCGCGCCGCACACCAGCAGCCCGGCCGCGCCCGCGAGCCACGGCGACCCCACGTTCGGGCCGTACCGGACGGCGAGCGCGGGCACCAGGAACAGGACGAGGCCGTACCGCAGCGCGTGCCGCACGCTCGCCGCCGCCCGTCCCGGCTCGCCGTCGCGCAGCCGCCCGGCCGCGACGCGCGCCGCCACGAGCGCGGCCGCCGCGACGAGCGCCCCCGGCAGCCGCCCGCCCAGATGCGCGAGGTTGTACAGGAGCGCGGTGTCGTACACGGTGAGCACCAGGTGCCCCAGGGCCCAGACGGAAACGGCGAAGGCGAGCAGCTGCGCGGGCGACGAGACCCGCGGGCCGTCCGTCCCGTCCCGCCGCGCGAGCCACTGGACGAGCGGAGGCGTGGCCACCGCCGCGCACACCCGGATCGCGATGTCCTCGGTGGTGTACGGGTTGCGCAGCCCCCACTCCACGACGCAGAACACGAACGTGTACGACAGGGACGCCGCCCAGACGATCCAGGAACCGGCCACGCGCCGGTACAGCCCGCGGTCCAGCCACCGCAGGACCGTAACGTACGCGAGCAGCACGAAGGGCAGTTCGAGGAAAGCCTGCACCCGCAGGACGGACGGCGCCAGCAGCCCGGCCCCCGGAACCCGTTCGGCGACCGCCCGCATCGCCGGACCGTCCGCCAGCGCGAACCACCCCTCCGGCAGGTACCGCGCGACGAACGCGACGTCGCCGCCGTGCACGCTGAGCACGTAGACCGTGAACAGCACCTGGTTCACGTACACGAGCGCCACGACGATCCCCAAGACCGCCTCGGGACACACGAACCGGGAGAGGAGCGGGCGGCCGGCCCGGCTGTCAGGGGCGGGGGGGTTCGGCAGGGGGGCGGTCGCGAGGGTCGCCGCCGTTGACGCCAGGACCGCCGCGTCCACCCAGAGCCTCATGCCGCGCCAACCTAGCGCCGGCCGTCCCGGCGGCGCGCATCGGTTCGAGGGACGCGCGCAGGCGGACCTTCATCCAGCGCGCGGCCGGGCCTTCCACCAGCCGGTACACCGCGTAGGACAGCAGCAGGGACGCGGCGACGGTGATGGCGAGCGTGCCCCAGCGGCCGACGCCCGGGTACAGGGCGTCGACGAGCGGCAGGGCGAGCTGCGAGTGCACGAGGTACAGCGGGTAGGTCAGCGCGCCGAGGACGGTCAGCCCGCGCCAGCGGATCCACCGGAGCTTGCCCAGCGCGACGAGGCTCATCAGCACGAAGATGCCGGTGACGACCACGCTGACGACGATCTCGTTCGCCTCTTCCCACGCCGTGCGCGCGCGCCACGCGCCCCAGTGCAGGGCGAGGAGCCACGACACGGCGACGTATCCCCAGAGGAGCAGGGTGGGGCCGAACCTGTAGATCATGTACAGGGCCATGCCGCCGATGAAGTACGGGCTCCACGTCGGCAGCAGCATGACCTGGAGGAGTTCGTTGTCCGCCTGGTTGGCGTAGAGGCCGCCGAACAGCCAGGCGGCCATGAAGATGAGGCAGGAGCGGTACGTGATGCCGATCCCCGCGAGGACGGCGACGAGCACGTAGAAGTGGAGCTCGACCCAAAGCGTCCAGTACACGGCGTCCACGTTCCGGACGTCGAGACCGCCCTGCAGCATCGTCAGGTTGGGGATGATGAGGCCCGGCACGCCGTGCCCCATCTTGAACACCGCGTACACGGCGGCGCCGAGCAGCACGCTGAACCAGTACGCCGGCATGAGGCGCACGAGGCGGGAGATGCCGAACTCGCCGGGCCCGCGTCCCCACGCGCTCAGCAGGATCACGAATCCGCTGATGACGAAGAACAGGTCGACGCCGAGGTACCCGTAGCTCGTCAGGGCGCCGAGGCCGGGGAAGACGTCCAGCGAGGGCTCCGGCCACGCGCCGCCGCCGTTGAAGCCGGTGAAGTGGTACAGCACCACCGCGACCGCCGCGAGGAAGCGCAGCAGGTCGAGCTCGCGGAGCCGGCCGTGCCCGGGACGTCCGGCCGCGGGGAGCGGCGACGGGAGGTCGCGCGGGCCCGCGTCCCGCGGGGGGTGGTCCTCCGGGGGAAGGCCGGGCGGGGGGAGGTCGGGCCGGGACCGGACCGCCGTCGACGGCGCCGCGTCCGCGGGCGGGGATTCGTGTCGGGTCACCGGCGGAACCCTTTCGGGGCCGGGTTTCCCGGCGAGTACCCGGACGTGAGGAACGGGTGAACGGCCGGTGTAGGTCAGACCTCCGGAAGGGCGACACGTCGCCGGGCGCGCGGACCGTCCGCTCACGGAAGGGCGGCCGGGTCAGTAAGATACGGATGCATCCCCCAGTTCTCTTTGGACGGTCTCCATGTACCTTCGCCGCGCCCGTCGCGGCGCGGCGTTGACGCTGTGCCTGGCTCTGCTGGCCGGCCCGTGGGCCGTCGCGGGCTGCTCGGCGGTCGCCAACCCGGTGCACAGCTCCGCGGTGGCGGACGGGCCGTCGCCGTCCGCGTCGGCGTCGGGCGCCCCGCGGACCGCCCCGTCCGTGGTGATGTTCCTCGGCGACAGCTACACGGTCGGCGAGGTCGGGGTCGCGCCGGAGGAGACGTACGCGTCCGCGACGGCGCGGCTGCTCGGCTGGCAGGTGATCGTCGGCGGGCGCGGCGGCACCGGGTTCGTGAAGACGACGAACGGCCGGGACGACTTCCTGGGCCTGTTCGAGATGCAGCTCGGCTGGCGGCCCGCGCCGGACATGCTGATCGTGTCCGGCGGCCACAACGACCGGCGGGTGCCGCCCGCGGAGGTCGCGGCGGCCGCGCGGACGCTGCTGGACCGCGCGGCGCGGCGGTGGCCCGGCACGCACCTCGTCCTGATGGGGCCGCTGTGGGGCAACGGGACCCCGACGCCGCAGGTGCTCGGCGTCCGGGACGCGCTGCAGGGCCTCGCGGGGCGGCTCGGCGTCCCGTTCGTCGACCCGATCGCCGGGCAGTGGATCACCGGCGGCCGGGTGGGCGGCAACGCGTCCCGGTACATCAAGTCGGACGGCACCCACCCGACCCCGGCGGGCCACCGCTACCTGGCGTCCCGGCTGGCGGCCGACGTCGAGCGCCTGGGGCTGGCCGCGCCGGTGCGCGAGACGCCGTAGCGGACGGCGTCACGCGGGGCGCGCGAGGCTGAGCGAGAAGTCGCCGGCGGGGTCGGTCCAGAACTCGGCGAGGGCGAGCCCGGCGGCGCCCAGCTCGCTCTCGAGGCGGTCGCGGCGGAACTTCGCGGAGATCTCGGTGCGCATCTCCTCGCCCGCGGCGAACGACACGTCGAGGTCGAGGCCGCGGATCCGCACGTTCTGGTCGCGGCGGGAGCGCAACCGCATCTCGATCCACTCCTCGGCCGCGTTCCAGCAGGCGACGTGCTCGAACGCGGACGGGTCGAAGTCGGCGTCCAGTTCGCGGTTCAGCACCCGCAGGACGTTCTTGTCGAACTCGGCGGTGATGCCGGCGGCGTCGTCGTAGGCGCGGACGAGCCGTCCGGGGTCCTTGACGAGGTCGGCGCCGAGGAGGAGGAAGCCGTCGTCGCCGAGGGCGGCGCGGAGCCCGCCGAGGAAGCCGATGCGGGCGGCGGGCGGCATGTTGCCGATCGTCCCGCCGAGGAACGCGACGAGCGTGCGCTCCCCGCCGGGGAGCAGGTGCAGGTGCTGCTCGTAGTCGGCGGCGACGGGCCGGACCGCGAGGCCCGGATGGTCGGCGGCGATGCCGCGGGCGGCGTCCTCGAGGAAGTCGGCGCTGACGTCCACGGGTATATAGGTCCGGAGGGTGCCGGACAGGGCGTCGAGGAGCAGCCGCGTCTTCTCGCCCGAACCGGCGCCGAGCTCCAAAAGGGTGCGGGCGCCGGTGGCGGCGGCGATGTCGGGGGCGCGGGCGGTGAGGATCTCCCGTTCGCGGCGCGTCGGATAGTACTCGTCGAGCGCGGTGATCTCCTCGAAGAGCTCGCTGCCGCGCTCGTCGTAGAACCACTTGGGCGGGAGCGTCTTGGGGTCGGCGGTGAGGCCCTCCCGGACGTCGGCGCGGAGCGACTTGGCGAGGTCGTCGGCGGTCAGGAACCGGTCCACGTGGTTCTCCTTACGGGGCTGCGGGTCACAGGGATACGGGTCACAGGGATTCGATGCGGACGCCGGACGCGCGGTCGGCGGTGACGAGGCTGCGGTCGGGGACGCGTTTCCACCCGGGGTCGCCGTCGAGCGGCTCGGACGCGATTCGGATCGCGTCGGCGTCCTCCCGGACGAACAGCGAGTCGCCCCACGTGGTCGCGGCGAGGGCCGTGCCGTCGGCGGCGAGCAGGTTGTAGCGGCCGGGGGCGAGCGCGGTGACGGCGGCGACGGTCGCGGCGAGGCCCGCGCCGAGCGCGGCGCCGTCCCGCCAGTGCCGCGCGGCGATCGCGAGCAGCGGGGCGGAGTCGAGCGGGGCGCGGGCGTCCGGGACGCGCGCGACGTCGCCGGCGAGCTCGCGGAGCCGCGCCTCGACCTCCGCGTAGCCCTGGACGACGCCGTTGTGGCTGAACAGCCGGCCCTCGGCGCGGAACGGCTGGGCGCCCGACTCGTCCACCGGGAACCCGGCGGTCGCGGACCGGACGGCCGCGACCGCGCATGACGCCCGCACGGTCGCGGCGATCTCGCGGAACGACGCGTCCGTCCAGAGGGGCTGCGCCCGGCGGAACCGGACGGCCTCCCCCGCGGCGTACCAGCCGACGCCGTACCCGTCGGCGTTGAGGAGGTTGCCCTGCGTCATGCGGGGCGCGTACGCCTGCGTCTCGAGGGAGTGCTCGCCGTCGTAGACGAGCGAGTGCAGCGTGCGTTCGGGGCCGAGGTACCCGAGGTGGCGACACATCAGCGGGTCCCGGCGTCGCGCGCGCAGCGGAACCCGGAGAAGATCTGCCTCCTGATCGGGTAGTCCCAGTTGCGGAACGAGCCGCGGACGGCGAGCGGGTGGGTCGCCCAGGAGCCTCCCCTGAGCACCTTGTACTCCGGTCCGAAGAAGACCTCCGAGTACTCCTTGTAGGGGAAGGAGCGGAAGCCCGGGTAGGCGTGGAAATCGGACGACGTCCACTCCCAGACGTCGCCGAGCATCCGGCGCACCCCGTAGGCGGACGCGCCCGACGTGTAGGAGCCTTCCTGGGACGGGCGAAGCGCGCGCTGCCCGAGGTTCGCGCGTCCTTCCTCGTACACCTCTCCCCACGGGTACTTCCGTGACCGCTGTACGGCGGGGTCCCAGCGTGCGGCCTTCTCCCATTCGGCTTCGGTGGGGAGCCGTTTGCCCGCCCAGCGCGCGTACGCGTCCGCCTCGTACCAGCACACGTGCTGGACGGGTTCGCCGGGCGGGACGGGTTCGGTGCGCCCGAACCTGCGGCGGAGCCACTGCCCGCCCTCGCGCCGCCAGAACGCCGGGGACCGTTTGCCGCTCTTGTTCCGCCACTCCCATCCGGCGGGCGTCCACCAGCGCGGGTCGTCGTATCCGCCGTCGTCCATGAACCGCGTGTAGGCGGCGTTCGACACCGGTTCGGCGTCGATGTAGTACGACGGCACGTCCACGATGTGCACGGGGCGTTCGTTGTCGTACGCCCACGGCTCGTCGGACGTCCCCATCTGGAAGGGCCCGCCCTCGATCAGCACC
Source organism: Spirillospora sp. NPDC052242 (assembly GCF_040679555.1). NCBI lineage: Bacteria > Bacillati > Actinomycetota > Actinomycetes > Streptosporangiales > Thermomonosporaceae > Spirillospora > Spirillospora sp. NPDC052242. Next base: position 97,142 of record NZ_JBFAUZ010000023.1, on the reverse strand, counting down.
TCCCGCTCGGGATGGGCGCCGTGCTCCTGGACGGTCTCGCCGGGCGGGTCGAGGAGCGCGGGGGCGCCGGTGCGGAGCTGGTGGGTGGCGAGCATGGTCTCGTCGTGCATGTGCTCGTGCTGGACGACCATCCCGTACACGAACCCGCCGTTCGTGAGCGGGTCCGGGGTGTCGAACGGGACGGACGGCAGCGCGTCCAGCACCTTCGCGCGGACGGTCGAGATGTACGCGCGGGCCTCGCCCGGCGGGAGCAGCGGCAACGCCGGGCGCTCGGCGCGCGGATGCTCGAACGCGTCGTAGAGCCCGTCGATCTCCGGGCGCATCGGGTCGGCGCCCGCCGCCGCGCGCAGCAGCCACAGCTCCTCGTAGTTGCCGACGTGCGCGAGGTCCCACACGAGCGGCGACATCAGCGGCGACACCTGCGCGACCAGGTCGTCCTCGGCGAGGACGTCCGTGGTGAGGCCGAGGCTGCGGTCGCGGGACGCGCCGAGTTCGTCCGCGATCAGTTCCTTGAGGGCGTCCTCGTCGCGGACCGGTTCGTTCCGGGTCACAGGGGGCATGCCGGGTCCTCCTCGTGGGCGGTGGTCTCCTGAGTCGGGTCGTCGGCGGGGCAGCGGCCGCGCTCCACGTACCGGCCGGTGTACTCGGCCACGAGCGGGACGAGCCCGGACGCGCCGAGCCGGGGCAGCGCGTCGAGCGCGGCGGCGAAGCAGGCGCGGGCGGCGGCGGCCAGCGGCGGGTCGGCGAGGCCGGACCGCGCGGCCTCCGCCCAGCGGCCCGCGACCGGCTCGGCGGCGGCCTCCGCGAGCGACGCCGCCGCCGGGTCGTCCAGCAGCGCGGCGACGACGGCGACCGGGACGGCCCAGTACGGTCCGGGCAGCGCGTCGATCATCCGCAGTTCGAGCCAGCCGCGCGGCCGGACGGGCGGGAACAGCGTCGACAGGTGGTAGGCCAGGTCGTCCGGGCCGGGCTCGCCCTTGCCGAGCCACTCCAGGAACGACATGCCGGGGTCGGACACCCACTCGCCGGACGCGGTGTGGACGAGCATCACGCGGGCGTCCAGCGCGTACCGGGTCCACGCCTCGGCGGGGTCGTCGCCGTCGCCTTCGCGCAGGACGGGCAGGGTGCGGCAGGGGTCGAGCTCGGTCCAGATGCCCTGCCGGGACGACCGCAGCCCGGTGCGGCGCCCGGCGCGGACGGGCGAGTTCGCGAACGCGGCGACCAGCACGGGGCCGAGCGCGTGCGCGAGCCGCCAGCGGCGGGCGGCGTCCGCCCGGTCGGCGCCGATGTCGACGCAGACCTGCACGGACGCGGTGGAGCACATCATGGCCTCGCCCGCGTCGGGGAATCCGCCGGAGACGAAGTAGTCGCGCATGCAGCGGTAGCGGGGATGCTCGGCCTGGAAGCGGGGACGGCGGACGGGGTCGACGCCGTGCCCGGCGAGGGCGAGCCCGGCCGGGGCGAGGACGTCGCGGACGCGGGCGATGTCGCCGGCGAGCGCGGCGTGCAGGGCGGACAGGGTCGGGAACGGGGCGGAGCTGAGCTCGAGCTGGCCCCCGGGTTCGTAGGTCACGGTGCTCCCGCCGGCCGGCGGCCCGGCGGCGTCCATGAGGGCGCGGACCTTCGCGGCGGGGACGTGCGCGGCGGGATCGGCGGCGTCGACCACGAACCACTCGGTCTCGGCGCCGACCGTCCCGGGCGGGCCGGTCTTGAAGCAGACCCCGTGTATGTGCTGGTAGACGTCGTCCACGGTCAGCCGGGTCACCCTTGACTCCTCTGGTCAGTCGACGGGTTCGGATCCTTCCCTGCTGAACCGCATCAGATATCCGGCGATTTTCATGATCTTCCTTAAATCTCCGTGAACATCACGATTCGCACGCATCTCGATCACCCTCCGTGGCATTTCGCGAATCACCCATTACCGGACTTCTCACCTCTTGACGGGACGCGCTAAAGTCCCGTCCACCACCGGTGTGCGCGCCTGCCGAAGGATGGGTCCGAGCGATCGGGCCGATCGGCCGGGAGACCGGGCACCGGCCCCCGCAGCGGACGACGTGGAGGTCACATGCGCGCAGACACGGGTTCGCTCTACGACGCGCACGCGGACCGTCTCTACGCGTACTGCTGGTCCCTCGTCGGCGACCAGGTCGCGGCCGCCGCGCTCGGCGACGCGTTCGCCGCGGCCGTCCACCGGCCCCCGCGCGGCGACGGCGTCCTGTGGCTGTACTCCCTCGCCCGGACGGTCTGCGCCGACCGCGGCGCGTTCGCCCCGCACGCCGGGCCCCTGTTCGCCGACCCGGATCCGCTGCTGCGCGCCGCCGCGGCGCTGCCCTCCGACCACCGCGAGGCCCTGCTGCTCCACGCGGGCGAGTGGCTGGACGTCCCCGACATCGCGCGGCTGCTCGGCGTCGCCCCCGACACCGCGGCGCAGCTCGTCGCGACGGCGCGGGCCCGGCTGGAACGGGCCGTCCTCGACATCCTCATGCGCGGCACCACCGAACCGCGGCTCGACCTCATCACCGCGTTCGAGAAGGGCAGGCTGCCGAAGCTGCTGGCCCGGCGCGCCCCGGCGCACGCGCCCGGCTGGCTGCGCGACCGCGTCATCGCCGCCTGCGCGGAGGAGGCGGCCCGGGACGTCCCCACGGTGACCGCCCCGATCCCGCTCGTGGTGGTGGGACGGGACGCCCCCGCCGAGGCCCGCCGGGCCCGGCGCGGCCTCGGGGGCGCCTGGTCGCGGGGGCTCGGCGCCGCCGCGGGCGTCGCCGCCTCGGCCGCCGCCGTCATCGGCCTGCTCGCGTCGTGGCCGGCCGCCCGGGGCACCGGGTCGTCGTCGACGGTCGTCCCCTCGTCCGGCGAGGGCCGCACGCAGCCCGCGTCCGTCTCGCCCAACGGCACCGGCCACGAACCGGCCGTCGCCGAGTCGGGTCCCGGCGGCGTGACGAGCCCGTACGGCGACTCGCGGCGGCCCACCGGAGGCGGCGCGCCCGCCGGCGGCTCGTCCGGAGGCTCGGCGGGCGGCTCGTCCGGCGGGACGGCGGGCGGGGACGCCGAGCGCCGCGCCTCCGCGCCCGCCTCGAAGCCCGCGCCGGAGAAGTCGCCCGCGGACGACCGCGAGCAGGAGGGCACGCCGTCCCCGTCGGCCCCGCCGCCGGGCCCGCCGTCCGACGGCGACCCCACGGTCCCCCCGGACACGACTCCCCCGGACGGCTCCACGCCCCCGACCGCTCCCCCTGACACCGGGACGCCCCCGCCGTCGGCGGAGCCGACGCCGTCCGGCATGCCGAGCCCCACCTCGAACCCCGCGCCGAACCCGAGCTGACCCGCGCCCACCGCGCGCCCCGGGCCTAGAGGGCCGCCGCGCCCTCGACCGGGGACGAGCCCCGCCGGACGAACAGCGCCGCGAGCACCGCGACGGCGGCCACGGCCCCGGCGACGGTCAGCGACGTCTGGAAGCCGTCCATGAACGCGAGGTGGCTGCCGGTCGTGATCGCGTCGGCGGCGGGCTCCGGCGTGCCGGGCGGGACCGGCGCGACGCCCTGCGACACGATGCCCTCCTGCCCGGCGAGCCGCTGCGCGGCGGCGTCCGGGACGCCCGCGTCCGTCAGCCGCCCGAACAGCACGTCGCCGACCCGGGTGGACAGCAGCACCCCGAGCACCGAGGTGCCGAGGACGCCGCCGACCTGCGACGCCGTCTGCTGCAGGCCCCCGGCGACGCCCGCGAGCTGAGGCGGCGCGTTCCCCACGATCGCCTCCGTCCCGGCGACGATCACCATGCCGAACGCCAGCCCCATCAGCACGAACCACGGCCACAGCTCGGCGTAGGGGGCGGCGACGCCGACGCGCGACAGCCCGAACAGCGCGGCGGCGGTGAACGCCATCCCGAGCACCAGCGGCACGCGCGGCCCGAACCGGCTGGTCAGCATGCCCGCCACCGGCGACGCCACGATGAACACGGCGGTCATCGGCAGCAGCCGCACCCCCGCGTCGACCGGGCTCATCCCGTGCACCTGCTGCAGGTACAGGGTGATGAAGAAGATCGTCCCGAACATGGCGAAGAAGCCGAGGACGATCAGCCCGGTCGCCGCCGACAGCGACACCGACCGGAACAGGCTCAGCGGCAGCAGCGGGTTCTCCGCCCGCCGCTCGTTCCAGACGAACGCCGCGAACAGCGCCAGCGCCACCGCGAACGACACGCGCGGAACGGTGTCCCCGAAACCGTGCTCGCCCGCCCGGATCAGGCCCCACACCAGCGCGGACAGCGCGCCCGACAGCAGCGCGACCCCGGCGAGGTCGAACCGCCCCGCCGCGTCCTCGTCCCGCGACTCGCGGATCACCCACAGGCCCACGGCGAGCGCGACCAGCCCCAGCGGCGCGTTGACGAAGAACACCGACTCCCAGCTGACGTTCTCCACCAGCAGCCCGGCCACGATCGGCCCGCCCGCGATCGAGACGCCGACCGTCGCGCCCCAGACGCCGAGCGCGGTGTTGAGCCGCTCGGCCGGGAACGTGTTGCGCAGGATCGCCAGGCTCGCCGGCTGGAGCAGCGCGCCCGCGAAGCCCTGCACGACCCGCCAGAAGATCACCATGCCGAGCCCGCCGGACAGCCCGATGAGGACGCTCGACACGGCGAACCCGACGACGCCCGCCAGGAACGTCCGGCGCCGTCCGAACCGGTCGGCGATCTTGCCGGCCGGGATCAGCGTCACGGCCAGCGCCAGCAGGTACGCGTTGGTCACCCACTGCAGGCCGGACAGGTCGGCGCCGAACTCCCGCGCGATCGCCGGGTTGGCGATGGCCACCACGGTCGCGTCGAGCCCGACCATCATCACGCCCAGCGCGACCGCGAACAGCGTTAGCCACGGATGCCCGCGCCCCGCCCGCTCCCGCGGCCGCACCGGCTTCTCGAGCAACTGCGTCATCCTTCGTCCTCCCGATCGACTCCCCTCAAAGTGTCATGGCATGACAACTGTCGTCAACCGCCGTACGTCGCAGCGCGACATGAGTCACAAAGCGCCAACAGTCGCCCTCAGTCGCTTTACCCGCCCCTACCTGGCCGTTAAGATTCGCCCATGACCGCGACCGTCCCCGACGCCCGGCCGCCGGGCCGCCGGGAGCGCAAGAAGCAGCGCACCCGCGAGGCCCTCGTCGACGCCGCGTTCGCCCTCTTCGCCGAGAAGGGGTTCGACGCGACGACCGTCGAGGAGATCGCCGACGCGGTCGACGTGTCGTCCCGCACGTTCTTCCGCTACTTCGCGTCGAAGGAGGACGTGGCGCTCACCTTCCAGGACGAGCAGCTCCGCGCCGTCCTGAGCCTCCTGTCCGAGCGCCCGGCGGACGAGCCGATCATGACGGCGCTGCGCCGCACGGTCGTCCAGGTCGCCCGCGCCTGCGAGACCGGGGAGCTGGGCTTCACGCCGGAGCGGTTCGAGTGCCTGATTTCGATGACCGCCGACAGCCCGGCCCTGTCGGCCGGCAGCCTGGAGCACGCGGCGCGCAAGCAGCTGCTGCTCACCGAGGTCATCGCGGAGCGGATGGGCCTCGACCCCGCCACCGACCTGCGCCCGCACATCGTCGCGGCCACCGCCACGGGCGCCTTCCGCACGGCCGCCGAGGCCCTGCACTCCCCCGAGATGGGCTACTCGTCCCTCACCGAGGCCGCCGACGCCGCCTTCGCGGTCCTCGAGCACGACCTCAACACGCTGTGACGCGGGCCTGAGGAGATGAGGGCCTGAGGCGTCCCGGCCGGGTCAGGCGGTCAGGAGGCCGAGGTTGACCACGGCGTTGAGCGCGACGCCGATGCCGATGCCCCCGACCGTATCCGGCCAGCGCGGCGCCGGTGACCGGCCAGGAGAGCCCGGCGCCCGCGATGAGCGCGACGGCGGCCAGGTAGGGCACCATCGTCGCGACCTCCAGCGCCGTGGCCGCCAGCGCGAGGCTCACCAGGCCGCGCGCCCCCCGGCCGCCGCCCGTCATGGCGTCCTCGCGCCAGCGCCGCAGCTTCCCGGGCCCGCCTTCGCTCGCGCGGGCGCGCGCCTCCAGTTGGTAGCTCCACGCGATGAGGAAGGCGCCGAAGGCCAGTTGCGCGCCCCCGAGGACGGGCGCGGGCACCTCGGCGAACGCGGCCCGGACGCCCGCCAGGGCGGCGTCGGCGCCCAGGACCAGGAGCACGCCGACGCAGAAGTAGAACGCGGCGACCGTGAGCAGGTAGGCGGCGATCCGGCCGGTCCGGACGCGGCCCGGGGTGAGCAGCAGCCAGATCGGGATCAGCAGGGTGCCGAAGCTGGTGCTGTCGAGGAGCCCGAGCCCGGCCAGCGCCAGGGCGAGCGGCGCGCTCACGACGCGAAGAGGCGGTCGACGTAGGTGCGCAGCGCGGCGGCGATGCGGGGCGCGTCGAACCCGTCGCCGGTCGCCGCGTGGTGCAGGCACAGGCCGTCCGCGAACGCCACCAGGGCGGCGGCCTCGGCGGCGGCGTCGACGCCGGTGGCGATCTCCCCGGCCCGCCGGGCGCCCTCCAGCGCCCGCAGGACGCCGTCGATCAGCCGTCCGGTCGCGGCCCGGTGGACCGCGGCCATCTCCGGGTCGGTGAGCGACGCCTGCACGAAGCCCAGCCAGACCCTCGCCTCCGCGTGCCGCTCGGGCGTCAGCGGCAGCGAGGTCTCCATCAGCCGGACGACGAGGTCGCGGATCGGCGGCTCGATCGGGATGGCGGCGACGCGCTCCTCGGTGCGCCGGTACACGTGCTCGATGCCGAACTTGAGGAGTTCGTCCTTGGTGCGGAAGTACCGCTGGACGAGCCCCACGGACACCCCCGCGGTCCGTGCGACGTCGGCCAGGGTCGTCCGTGCCAGCCCTCGTTCGGCGACCACGGTGACCAGTGCGGAGGCGACCTGGGCACGGCGGGTGTCGGCGTCGACGTGCGGCGTCATGAAAAAATAGTACCGCATTATTTTCTTAACGGCCCGGTTCGGGGCCGAAGCAAGACCGAAACGACCAGGAGGTGTGGATTCCACAGAGCGGGTACGAAAGGGGCCGTCCGCACTAACAGATGACGCGACCGCCCTCAACCCCCCGCCCCCGATTCCTGAGGAAACCATGACGAAGAACGGACAGGACGATGGCGAGGCCGCCGGCGCCTCCGCTTCCGGGACCTCCCACGAGAACGACCGGGAGGACGACCGGGAGGCGCCCCGCATCTCCGCCCGCGACGCGATCCGCGGCGCGGCCGTGCAGCTCACCGAGCTGCTCGGCGCGCAGCCGGACTCGGTGTCGGCGCTGCAGCCGCGCGACGGCGGCGGCTGGGTCGCGGACGTGGAGGTCGTGGAGATCGAGCGGATCCCGGACACCTCCAGCGTCATGGCGACCTACCGGGTGACGCTCGACCCGCGGGGCGAGCTCGTCGGATACGAGCGCACGCGGCGGTACGCGCGCGGACAACTGGACCGAGCCTGAGGGCGGGCCGCCCGCACGGGCGGCGACATCCCTGCGGGCCCTGTGCCGAACGAAGGGAGCCCCCCAATGACCGTCATGCAACAGCAGCAGGCACGCCCCTCCGGTGGAGGGAGCTCGAGCCTCTACGACGTCCTCGAACTGATCCTCGACAAGGGACTGGTCATCGACGCGTTCGTCCGAGTCTCGCTGGTCGGCATCGAGATCCTCAAGATCGACGTCCGGGTGGTCGTCGCCAGCGTCGACACCTACCTGCGCTTCGCCGAGGCGTGCAACCGGCTCGACCTGGAGTCCGGCCGCAAGGCGCCGACGCAGCTCACCGACATCGTCGGCGACTCGATGGAGAGCGGCGCCAAGGGCAAGTCGAAGGGCGCGCTGACCGGCGCGGTCGAGGCGTTCAGCGAGTCGCTGCAGCGCGGCCGGGACGGCGACGACGAGGAGCCCGCGGAGCGCAAGAGCCGCTCGTCCTCGTCGTCCACCGCCCGCCGGAGCACGCGGCGCAAGGAAGGCGAGTAAGTGACCATGCCGGTGTACGTCTACGCGATCACGGACGCCGACCACCCGCACCGCCTCGACGACCTGAAGAGCGTCGGCGAGTCCTCGGGGCCGCCGACGACCGTCGCGGGCCGGTCGCTGAAGGCGGTGGTCAGCGACGCCCCCGCCGACCTGCGGCCGAAGCGGCGCGAGGTCCTCGCGCACCAGGCCGTCCTGGACCGGCTGCTGGAGGACGGCGCCGTCCTGCCGATGCGGTTCGGCTTCGTGGCCCCGAGCCACGACGAGGTCGCCGGCGCCCTGGACCAGAACGCCGACGCCTACGCGGCGACGCTGGAGCGGCTCGACGGCCGCGTCGAGTACCACCTCAGGTGCGGCCGCGACCAGGACGACGTGCTGCGCGAGATCCTCACCGAGTCGCCGGAGGCCCGGCGGCTCAACGAGGCCACCCGGCAGGACCCGTCCGCGCACGGCGACCGGATGGCGCTCGGCGAGCTGATCTCCCAGGAGGTCGTGCGACGCAACGACGCCGCCGCGCGGGAGATCGTGGACGCGCTCGCCCCCGCGGCCGCCGAGGTCGCGGCGGGCGAGGCGCGCGGCGAGCACTTCCTCGCCGTGTCCTTCCTGGTGGACCGGACGCGCGCGGCGGAGTTCGCCGGCCTCGTGAAGGCGGAGCAGGAGCGCCGCGGCGCGGGGTACGTGCTGACGCTGCACGGGCCGCTGCCGCCCTACAGCTTCGTCTGACCGGAGGACCCGCATGGGCCTGATCACGCAGGTGCTGACCCTCCCGCTGGCCCCGGTGCGGGGCGTGGGCTGGGTGCTGGACCAGGTCGTCCAGACCGCCGAGCGGGAGTACTACGATCCCGCGCCCGTCCGCGCCGAACTGCGGGAACTGGAGCAGGCGCTGCTCGACGGCCGCATCGACGAGGACGAGTTCGACCGCCGCGAGGACGAGCTGCTGGACCGGCTGGCCTGGCTGGAGGAGCGGTGGCGCGAGATCGGCGGCGACGCCCGAACGACCACGGAAACGAGATGAGATGCAGAGCAACGCGAAGATAGCCGTCGCGCTCGTGGGGGGTTACCTCCTCGGGCGGACGAAGAAGGCGAAGATGGCGATCGGGCTGGGGATGTTCCTGGCCGGCAAGAAGATCAGCCTGGACCCCCGGGAACTGACCCGGCTCGCGGCGGCGTCGCCGCTGATGAGCGGGCTGAGCGACCAGGTGCGCAAGGACCTCGTCGACGGCACCCGGACGGCGCTGACGTCCGCGGTCACCCAGCGCGCGAACACCCTGGCCGACACGCTCCACGAGCGCACCCTCGACCTGAACGACCCGCTCCGCCGCGGCGGCGGGGAGGACGGCGAGGACGGCGAGGACGGCGAGGACGGGGACGCCGGCGCGGACGCCCGCGACGCGGAGGCCCCCGACGGGAACGAGGACGACGGGCGGCGCCGCGGCGGCACCCGCAAGTCCGCGCCGGCGAAGGCGTCCAAGGCCGCCAAGCCGGCCGGGTCGGCGGCACGCCGCTCGGCGGGCAAGGCGTCGTCGGCCGGCCGGTCCGCCGGGCGGTCCACCGCCCGCAAGACCGCCGGGACGGCGCGCAAGGCGGCGTCCGGCGGCCGGCGGAAGGCCGCCGACCGTGGAGACGCCGATGCCTGAGTCGACGATGAGCAAGGTGAAGGACGACCTGGCCGGCAATCCCGCGACCGACCGGCTGAAGACCGAACTGCAGTCCTACCTGCAGGCGCGCGCGCTGAAGGCCGTGTCGGGCCTGGGCGAGCGGATCGGCCAGGGCGCCGGGAAGCTCGCCGAGGGCGGCTCCCCCGGCGGGCTGGTGGGCGGTCTCGCCAAGGGCGGGCAGGCCATCGGCGAGGGCAGGTCGCCCGCGCAGGCGGCCGTCAAGGCCGGCGGCTCCATGCTGAAGGACCGCGTGAAGTCGATGCTCGGCATGGGCGGCAAGAAGGGCAAGGGCGGCGGCGGCAAGTCCAAGAGCGTCGTCATCATCGAGGACGTCGACGTGGGCGTCCCGGTGCGCGAGGCGTACGACCAGTGGACGCAGTTCCAGGAGTTCGCGTCCTTCGCGAAGGGCGTCGTCAGCGTCGACAGGGCCGACGACACCAAGAGCAACTGGAAGGTGAAGGTCGCCAAGTCCACGCGGAGCTGGCAGGCGACCGTCACCGAGCAGGTGCCGGACCGGCGGATCTCCTGGACGTCCGAGGGCGCGAAGGCCACGGTCAAGGGCGTGGTGACGTTCCACCCGATCACCGAGGACCTCACCCGCGTGCTGCTGGTGCTCGAGTACTTCCCCAAGGGGCTGTTCGAGAAGACCGGCAACATCTGGCGGGCGCAGGGCCGCCGGGCCCGCCTCGACCTGAAGCTGTACCGCAAGTTCATCACGATGCGCGGCGAGGCCACGGACGGCTGGCGCGGCGAGATTCGCGACGGCGAGGTCGTCGTGGACCACGACGAGGCCGTCGAGGAGGAGGAGCGCGCCCGCGAAGAGGACGAGCACGCCCACGAGGACGCCGCCGAGGACGTCCGCGACGACGACGTCCACGAGGACGACGAGTACGCGGACGAACCGGCCGACGAGGCCGAGGACGCCGAGTACGACGAGCCCGACGAGCCCGACGAGGACGCCGAGGACGCCGAGACCGACGAGTCCGCCGAGTACGAGGACGAGCCGGAGGAGGAGCCCGCGGACGAGGTCGAGCCCGAGGACGCCGAGTACCGGGACGAGGAGTACGAGGAGGAGGAGCCCGACGAGGAGATCGACGATGAGCGCGAACGGGCCGAGGCCGGCCGCCGCTGACGCGGCCGCCGCGGCGCAGGACGACGACCGGACGGGGCTGGTGTGACATGTCCGACTCACTCGCGGGCCGTATGGGGCCCTCCACCGGCGTGAGCCCGTACGCGGCCCGCGACGGCGGTTCGTCGGCGAACCTCGCCGACATCCTGGAGCGGGTGCTCGACAAGGGCGTCGTGATCGCCGGCGACATCCAGATCAACCTGCTCGACATCGAGCTGCTGACCATCAAGCTCCGCCTGCTCGTCGCCTCCGTCGACAAGGCGAAGGAGATGGGCATCGACTGGTGGGAGCACGACCCGTCGCTCAGCTCGCACGCCCGGCGGCCGGCCGTCCAGGCGGGCACGCCGCGCGGGCGGGACTCGCTGGCGGAGGAGAACGCGCGGCTGCGCGAGGAGCTGGAGCGGCTGCGCGAGGCCGCCGGCCTGCCGGCCGCCGACCGGGAGGAGGACACCCGATGACCGTCGCACCGACGCCGGCGACGACGGCCGAGCTGAGCTACGTGTACGCGGTGGGCCCGCGCGTCCCGGAGCTGGAACGGGCCGCGCCGCGGCTCACGGGCCTGCTGGACCGGCCCGTCCACACCGTGGAGTCGGGCGGTCTGGCGGCGGTGGTCTCGAGCGTGCCGGAGGCGGAGTTCGGCGAGGAGGGCTTCAAGGCCCAGCTCGAGGACCTCGGACGGCTGGAGGTGATCGCGCGGACGCACCACGGGGTGGTGGACGCCCTGTTCCGCGCGGTCACCGTCCTGCCGCTCCGGCTCGCGACCGTCTACCGCGACGACGCGCGCGTGGCCGCGATGCTGGACGAGTCGGGGCGCGAGTTCACGGCGCTGCTGGAGCGGCTCGCGGGGCATCTGGAGTGCGGGGTGAAGGTGTACGCGCTGCCGCCGGGCCCGCGGAGCGCGCCGTCCGCCCCCGCCCGGCCGGCCGCCCGGGGGGCGGACGGCGGCGGGACCAACCCGGGCCGGGCCTACCTGCAGCGGCGCAAGGCGCAGCGCACCCGCCACGAGGACGCGGCGCGCGAGGCGGCGGAGACCGCGGCGCGGGTCCGCGAGGTGGCCGCGGCGCACGCCGTCGACCGGGTGGCGCACCGCCCGCAGCAGGGCGAACTCGCCACCGGGGAGGGCCGCAACATCACGAACGAGGCGTACCTGGTGCCGAAGGGGGCGACCGGCGCGTTCGCGGCGGCCGTCCGGGAGGCGGCCCGGGACCTGCCGGGCGTGCGCGTCGAGGTGACGGGCCCGTGGGCGCCGTACAGCTTCGCCGCGCCGCCCGCCCCGCGCGCGCAGGACGGGGGCCGGCGTGGGCGATGACGTGCTGCTGCGGGGGTTCGACGAGGAGCCGGCCCTCGCGGGCCATCAGGTCGCGTTGATCGATCTGCTGGACCGGCTGCTGAACAGCGGCGCCGTGCTGACCGGCGACCTGGTGCTGTCGATCGCCGACGTGGACCTCGTCCGGATCAACCTGCGCGCCGTCATCCATTCCGTCACGCCCGACGACCCGGCCCCCTGGTGAGCACCGTGCACGAATACGCCGCCCCTGACCCCGACCCGAACGAGCCCGACTTGCACGAGCCCCACCCGAACGAGCCCGTCGTCGGCGAGCCCGTCACCGGCGGGGCCGGCGCCCGCGAACGGCGGGGCCGCGCCCCGTCCGGCCGTCCCGCCCCGCCCGGCGACCTGCGGCTGGACGGGGTGGCCGACGCCGCCGCCCGCGCGTTCGAGCTGCTGCCCGCGCCGCCCGGCGAGCCGCGGGTGCCGAGCGTCGCCGAGCGGCTGAACACCGACCCGGAGACGGTCGAGCGCGATCTCGTCAAGCTCGTCCTGACCGTCGTGGAGCTGCTGCGCCAGCTCATGGAGCGCACGGCGCTGCACCGCGTCGACCAGGGCGACCTGACGGAGGAGCAGGAGGAGCGCATCGGCATGACGCTGATGACGCTCTACGACCGGATGGAAGACCTCTGCGAGCGCCACGGCCTGACCATGGACGAGCTCAACCTCGACCTCGGCCCGCTGGGCACCCTCCTCCCGCCCTCCTGACCGTCACGGGTTCATGTGCGCGATCTGGATGAGGTTGCCGCAGGTGTCGTCGAGGACGGCGGTCGTGATGGGCCCCATGTCCACCGGTTCCTGCGTGAAGCGGACGCCGAGGCCCTTCAGCCGCTCGTACTCGGCGCGGACGTCCGCCACGGCGAACGAGGTGAGCGGGACGCCGTCCGCGACGAGCGCCTCCTTGAACGGCTTGGCGGCCGGGTGGGCGTCGGGCTCGAGGAGGAGCTCGACGCCGTCGGGCTGGTCCGGGGAGACGACGGTGAGCCAGCGGTACTCGCCGGCGGGCTCGTCGGTCTTCTTCACGAACCCCAGGATCTCGGTGTAGAAGCGCTCGGCCCGCTCCTGGTCGTCGACGTAGACGCTGGTGATGTAGATCTTCATCGCTGCCTCGCATTCGGCTTGAGCCACCGGTCGGCGATGCGCTCAAGCGGTTCGGTGTCCAGGTGGTGGAACTTGTAGCGGCCCTCGCGGCGCGTCCGGATCAGGCCGGCCTCCTCCAGTACGGCGAGGTGCTGGCTGATGGCCTGCCGGGACGACGTGAGCCCGTGCTTTGTCGTGAGCCGCCCGCAGATCTCGAAGAGGGTCTGCCCGTCGCGCTCGGTCAGCTCGTCGAGGATCGTGCGCCGGGTCGGATCGGCCAGGGCCTTGAAGACGTCTTCCGCCACATGCCCCACCATACGCAAGCCACGGCTTGCATATCAAGCCGGGACGTGCGCGTTTATCGCCGTCCCGCCGAGGGATGGGCTCTTGCGCACCGCGGCCGGAAATTTTTCGGGGCGGGATGTCGAGAACCGGGCGGCGGCTCCGATCGATGGGCGAGGGCGCCCGCGCGGGGCGCCGCGGACGGAGGTCACACGATGGGCGAGGTCACCTGCGACGTCACGATGTCCCTGGACGGCTACGTGGCGGGGCCGGAGCAGAGCCTGGAGAATCCGCTCGGCGTGGGCGGCGAGCGGATGCACCGCTGGATGTTCGAGCAGCGGGAGACGAACGCCGCCGCGGTCGAGAAGATCACGGCGGCGGGCGCCTACATCATGGGGCGCCGCATGTTCGGTCCCGACCGGGGCGAGTGGGACCTGGACTGGACGGGCTGGTGGGGCGAGGAGCCGCCGTACCACGCGCCGGTGTTCGTCCTGTCCCACCACCCGCGCGAGCCGGTGCCGATGAAGGGCGGGACGACGTTCCACTTCGTCACCGACGGGATCGCGGCGGCGCTCGTCCGGGCCCGGGAGGCGGCGGGCGAGCGGAACGTCGCGATCGCGGGCGGCGCGCAGACGATCGACCAGTACCTCGCCGCCGGGCTGATCGACGAGCTGCGGCTGCACGTGGCGCCGGTGATCCTCGGCGGCGGCGCACGGCTGTTCGACGGGGTGGGCGACCTCGCTCTGCGGGCGTCCGGCACCGCGCCGGGCACCGACCTGGTCACCCACCTCACCTACCGGATCACCCGTTAGCCGGCGGGCGGCACGAACTCCGGCTGGTCGATGACGCGCAGCCAGCTCCCGTCGGGCTGCCGCCGGACGACCTGGGCGCGGGCGCCCGCGCCGTCCCGCGGCGGCGTCGAGGTGAGCGCGATGTCCCCGTTGACGAGCGTGGGGAGCGGCTCCTCGGGCTCGAAGCGGGGGCGGTTCGCCAGGAACTTCTCCCACAGGTCGCGGATCGCCTCGCGGCCGACGGTGACGGCGCCCGGCGGGTACGCCAGCACGGCGTCCTCCGCGTAGAGCGCCGCCACCCCGGCCGCGTCCCCCGCGTTGGAGCGCTCGACGAACAGGCGGGTGATGTCTTCGGGGCGCATGGCCTTCTCGTGGTTCGGCATGGCTCCATCATCGAAGCCGGACGGCCATAAGTCCAAGAGATGTTTCTTCTGCTGACTAGAAGGAACGCTTATACAGTTGCGGCTCGCCCGGCCCACCCGCTTCCCCCGGCATTCCGTCATCGGTTGATAAGATCCGGCAATGCGGCTTTTGAGTGACGAGGACGTTCGCGCGCTCCACGCCAAATACGCCCCGACCCAGGAGGCGTTCGACCTCGTCCACTCGCACTGCGAGACCGTCTGGCGCATCGCCGAGCACCTGCTCGCGCGCCGCCCCCTCGACGTGGACGTCGAAATGGTCCGCGTCGGATGCCTCCTCCACGACATCGGCGTGTACCGGCTGTACGACGCGGACGGCGGGTTCGACCACGCGGGCTACATCCGGCACGGGATCCTCGGGCACGAGATCCTCGCCGACGAGGGGTTCCCCGAGGCCGTCTGCCGGTTCTGCTCGCACCACACCGGCGTGGGCCTCACCCGCGAGGACGTCCGCCGGCAGGGGCTGCCGCTCCCCGTCGCCGACTACCTGGCGGAGACGGTGGAGGAGGAGCTCGTCATGTACGCCGACAAGTTCCACAGCAAGAGCGACCCGTCCCGGTTCGTGTCCGCCGGCGAGTTCGCCCGGCACGTCCGCCGGTACGGGGACGACAAGGTCACCGCGTTCGAGGAGATGTCCGGCCGGTTCGGGCTGCCCGACCCGGCCGCCGTCGGCGCACCCAGCTGACGCCGGTCCGGGCGCCGCTCATCGCGGCTCCCGGAGGCGGACGGTCGCGGTGAGGTGGTCGGCGCGCCCCACCCGGCCGCGGACGCGCAGCGTGCGGTCGTCCGCGCGTTCCGCGGTGAGGACGAGCGTGTCGCCCGCGTACGCGGGGGCGCCGAGGCGCACCTCGATCCCGGCGGGTTCGGCGTCCGGGAAGGCTTCGAGCGCGCAGCGTTGCACGAGGCCCACGGACGTCAGGATGTTGACGAAGATGTCCCGCGAGCCCTGCGCGCGCGCCAGCGCCGTGTCGTGGTGGACGGGCGTGAAGTCGCGGGTGGCGATGGCCGTGGAGATCACGAACGTCGGCGTGAGGTCGATCGCCAGGGCGCCCGGCGGGACCGGGGCCACGGACTCGGGGCCGCCGGCGCCGCCCTCGCCGGCGTCCGGGGTCCCGCGCGGCCGGAACTTCAGGACGCGGAACAGCATGTCCGCGACCCGCTCGCCGTTCTCGTCGTACCAGCTCTGGTGCCAGGTGACGAAGTACCCCTCGCCCATCGCGGTCTTCTTCGGGCCCGCGACGCCGCCGAACCGCATCGTCGTGCGCAGCCGCTCACCGAGCTTCACGTACCGGTCGTACGTCTGCGCGCAGTCGGTGGCGACCACCCCGGTGTACCCGGCGGACTCCAGCAGGCGCAGCACGTCGTCCGCGACGCCCCGGCCCGCGGACGGCGCCAGGCCGGGCATCGACCACACCTGGATCATCGCGGGCGGGGCGACGTCGTCCCAGGTGCGGGGGTCGCCGAGCGCCTGCGTCCAGTTGCGGATCATCGCGGCGTTGACCGGGTCCGGGCAGGGCGGCCCGGGCCGCTCGCCGGCGGCGGCGAGCCGGCCGGCGAGGGCGCTGAGTTCGTCGTGCACCGTTCTCCCCGGACGTCAGCGGGGCGCGCGGGGCAGCCCGAGGCCGATCATCGAGATCAGCTCGCGCTGGATCTCGTTGACGCCGCCGCCGAACGTCAGGACGAGCGCGCCCTTGACGCCCTCGTCGAGCCGGTCGACGAAGTCGGCGGTCGCGGGGTCGCCGGGGTCCCCGAAGCGGGCCAGCACGTCGCCGATGATCCGGCCGACGTCCTGCATCCGCTCCGAGCCGTAGATCTTGCTGGCGGACGCGTCGGCGGCGCCGAGCCAGCCGAGGTCCTGGTTCGCGGCGACCTGCCAGTTCAGCAGCTCGTTCACGCGCAGGTACGCGTAGACCCGGCCGAGGGCGCGGCGGACGGCCGGTTCCTCGATGAGCGGACGGCCGTCCCGACCGTCCGTCGTGCGGGCCCAGCGCTCGAACCGGTCGTAGGTGTGGCCGATGTTCCCGGCGGGGGCGAGGGTGACCCGCTCGTGGTTGAGCTGGTTGACGATGAGGTCCCAGCCCTTGTTCTCCTCGCCGATCAGCATGTCGGCGGGCACCCGGATGTTCTCGAAGTACGTCGAGTTCGTGTGGTGCCGGCCGTCCATCGTGATGATCGGCGTCCACGAGAACCCGGGGTCCTTGCAGTCGACGATGAGCATCGAGATGCCCTTGTGCTTCTTGGCGTCCGGGTCGGTGCGGGCGGCGAGCCAGACGTAGTCGGCGTGCTGGGCGCCCGAGGTGAAGATCTTCTGCCCGTTGACGACGTAGTGGTCGCCGTCCCGGACGGCGGTGGTGCGCAGGGCCGCCAGGTCGGTGCCCGCGCCGGGCTCGCTGTAGCCGATCGCGAAGTGGCACTCCCCCGCGAGGATGCGCGGGATGAAGTACTCCTTGTGCGCGTCGGAGCCGTACTGCAGGATCGTCGGCGCGACGGAGTTCAGCGTGATGAGCGGGTACGGGACCTCCGCCCACGCGATCTCGTTGGCGAAGATCGTCTGCTCCACGGGGCCGTAGCCGCGGCCGCCGTACTCCTTCGGCAGCGCGACGCCGAGCATCCCGTCGCGGCCGAGCCGCCGCGTGTGCTCCATGTACTCGGGGCCGAACGGGTCGCGGCGGATGGCCTCGGCCTGCTCGGCGGTCAGGCAGCCGCGGAAGTACTCGCGCAGTTCGGCGCGGAGCTTCTTCTGCTCGTCGGTCAGGTCGATGTACATTCAGGCCTCCTGAACCCGCACGAGGGCGCCGATCGTGTCGAGGGTGTCCTCCGCGCCGCCGAGCAGGTGCCCGTAGTGCTTGCCCCAGGCGAAGTAGCGGTGCAGCGGGTAGGTGACGTCCAGGCCGATGCCGCCGTGCAGGTGCTGGCACGTGTACAGGGCCTGTATGACGGGCTCGCAGGCGTTGAACGCGGCGATCGCCAGCACCTCGTCGGCGTCCGGCGCGCCCTCGGCGAGCCGCCACACACCGGCCCAGACGGCGACGTCGAGCGCGCGCTTGGCGATGTAGACGTCGCCGATCTGCATCGTGACGGCCTGGAACTGCGCGAGCGCCCGGTCGAACTGCTCGCGCGTCTTCACGTACTCCTTGGTGAGGTCGAGGGCGCCCTCGATCGCCCCGGACGAGACGGCGACGGCGCCCGCGACGGCCGTCCGGCGCAGGGTGTCCCACGCGGCGCCGTCCGCGCCGGCGTCGGGCCCGCCGAGCAGCGCGTCGGCGCCGACCCGGATGCCGTCCAGCGCGATCCGCGACAGCGGTTCGGAGATCGCCGACGGCTGCGCGGTGATCGCGACCCGGGACGGCTCGACCAGGAACACGCCGACGCCCGCGCCCTCGATCCGCGCCGGGACGAGGATCCGCGCGGCCTCGCGGGCGCACGGCACGAACGTCTTGACGCCGTCGAGGACGAAGCCGTCGCCGTCCCGGCGGGCCGTCGCCCTGACCTCCCCGGCCGGGCCGGGTTCGCGGTACGCGCCGGTCAGGACGGTCTCGCCCTCGGTCAGCGGGGCGAGCAGCGCGCGCTGCTCGGCCGTGCCGTGCCGGGCGATCGGCAGCGCCGCGAGGGCCAGCGACGCGTACGCCGGGACGGGCGCGACCTTCGCCCCGACCTCGCGCAGCACGACGGCCAGCTCGACCGGGCCGAGGCCCGCGCCGCCGACGTCCTCGGGCAGCACGACGCCGAGCAGCCCGGCCTGCGCGAGGGCCTTCCAGGTGCCGCCGTCGAACGCGGGCCCGCCCTTGCCGTGTTCCCCGTCGAACGCCTCCAGGCGTTCGGCCGTCGCCTCGCGCGCCAGGACGTCCGCGGCGAGACCGCGCAGTTCGCTCCGGGTCTCGTCGAGGTTGAAGTCCACTCATCCGCTCCCTTCCAGGAGGTGCGGCCGGCCGCGCCGACCCCACGGCCGAAAGTAGAACAGATTCTACTTTGTGTCCAGAGGGATGATCGGCGACCGTTCCGCCGCGATTCACCTAGCATGGCCGCGTGGACGGGACGGCGACGGGCGGGCGCACGGCATCCTGCGCCGACCGTTCAGATAACAGGTTCTTGCAAGCGTTGTAGGCTGGGGGGCGACACGGCGGGCGATCGGGCCCGCCCGAAGGGAATGTGAGGACCGTGACCGCAGAGCCGACCGTGGCCGAGGACGAGATCCCGGGGCAGCCCGCCGGGCGGGCGGGCCAGAACGCGCGGTCCCGCAGCCAGCACCAGCGGCGCAAGCGTATCGTCCAGGCGGCGGCCGCGCTCGCGTCGCGCGGCGGCATCGACGCCATGCAGATGCGCACCGTCGCCGAGCGGGCCGGGGTGGCGCTCGGCACCCTCTACCGCTACTTCCCCTCGAAGGACGACCTCGTCGTGGCCGTCGTCGGCGAGGAGATCGAACTGCTCGAGCGCAGCATCGAGCGGCGCCCGCCCCGCGCGGGCACGTCCCCGCAGCGGGCGGTGGAGGCGCTGATGCGCGCCACCCGCGGCCTGATGCGGGAGCCCGAACTGGCCGCCGCGCTGATCCGGTCGCTGCTGCTGTCGGACGTCCAGACCGACTTTAGCGACCGGATGACCGGCCTGCTGCTGCGCGCCGCCCTGGGGCCCGAGACCGGCGCGCCCGAGACCGGCACCCCCGAATCCGGCGCCCGCGTGGACGACTCCCGGCGGGTGATGGCGCGCGCGCTCACCGCCGTCTGGACGATGGAGATGATCGAGATGCTGCGCGGGCAGGCCGGGGCCGACGAGATCCAGGCCCGGCTGGAGATCGCCGCCGCGCGGCTCCTCGGCGACTGAAGCGGCGGACGGGCGGCCGGAGAAGGTTCTCCGGCCGCCCGCCGAGCCTTCGCGGATGCCCGACGCTACGGCCGCTGCCCCGCGTCGTCGACGATCCCCGTCTGCACCTGCACCGTCAGCCGCATCAGGTCGCCCTCGCGGAACGAGAGGGTCCCGTCCTCGCCCCGCGTCGAGTGGTCCCTGATCGCGACCGCGCGCTCACCGAGGTACGCGTACGTCTTCGGGTCGAAGAGGATCTCCTCGTGGATGTACCCCTCGGTGATCCGGCCGAGGGCGATCGCCTGCCGCCCCGACATGTCCACGCGCCCCTCGACGAGCGTCACGTCCGGGATCTGCTTGATCGCCCGGAACACCGCCGCCTCCAGCTTCGGCGGCAGCACGTTGTTCCGCAGGATCGCGCCGAGCATCGAGTAGGCGGTCGAGTGGCGCCCCTCGGCGGTCTCGCCCAGCCCGCCCATGTCCGCGTAGATCCACTTCAGCAGCGCGTCCGGGTCCGTGGGGAGCTTCGCCAGGCTCGCGTAGTCCGACGGCGGCGACGTCGCCGGCATCATCGCCGAGCGTTCGAGCCGCCCGTCCTCCATGTACGCCATGACCGTGCCGTCGGCGCGCGTCCAGGTCCGGTTCGTGCGGGTGTCGGCCGGGTCGTCCGACAGGGGCCCGTTGGGGGTGTCGCCGCGCCGCGACCGCGACTCGACATAGATCCACTGGTCGGGACGCGGCGGGGTGAACGCGCGGGTCTCCGCGGACTTCGCGGCCCGCTCCAGCAGCTCGGACGCGTTCGCGACCGGCCCCGCCGGGATGCCCGGGACGACCGGCGCGGGCCGCCCGTGCTCGTCCACGCCGCCCCCCGACTGGAGCACCGTCACGCCGACGACGGCGGCGGTGGCGAGCGCGCCGACCGCGGCGAGCCGCATCCCGAGGCGCGGGAGGCGCCCGGCGCGCGGGGCGCGCCGGGGGGCCGCGGCGGTCGCACGTCCGGCGGTGCGGTCCATGAGGGCGGCGCGGGCGCCGGCCCGGGCGGCGGGCGACGGCGCCGCCGGCTCGTCCCACGCCTCGCGCAGGGCGTCGATGTCGTTCATCGGATGGTGTCCTCTCGCAGGTCGAAGCCGCCGCCCAGCGCGGCACGGATCTTCTTGCGGGCCCGGTGCAGCCGCGACCGCGCCGTCCCGGCGGGGATGCCGAGCGCCTCGGCCGCCTCCTGCACGCCGAGGTCGGCCCAGGCGACCAGGAGCAGCACGTCCCGGTCGCCGCGCGGCAGCTTCCGCAGCGCCCTGGCGAGCGGCCCCCGCGCGGCCTGCGCGTCGAGCCGTCCGGCGACGCGGTCGGCGTGCCCGGCGTCGACGCCGGGGGTCCCGGCGCGGGCCAGCGCCCGGTACTGGCGGGCCTCCGCGCGGTGCTGCCGCGCGATGAGGTTGGACGCGATCCCGTACAGCCAGGGCCGGACGTCCGCGCGGGACGCGTCGTAGCTCCCGCGCCGGTCGAACGCGATCAGGAACGTCTCGGCGGCCACGTCGTCGGCGAGCGTCGGCCCGAGGCGCCGCGACGCGTACCCGTGGATCGCGGGGTAGTGCCGGTCGAACAGGACGGCGAAGCACTCCGGTTCCGTCACCGAGCGCCGGACGATCTCGGCGTCGCCGTCGACGGTGGGCGCCGTCATGCGCGGCCGCCCGCCGGATCGGGGGGGCGCGGGCGTTCCGGGGACGCCGCCCGCGTGGGGTCAGGGGTCATGTCGTGCCTTCCGCTGTGAGCGTCGGTCACTCCCGCTTCGCCGATCCCCCGGCGCGCGTTCGCGGCAATTCCCGCCGGGACGGGCGGGGCCTTCGACGACAACGCAATACACAGTGAAAAAGCCCTCGAAGGCGATTCATTGTGGCCGATCACCCTCGGCCGTACAGTCCGGGCATCGGGCGCCCGTCCCCCTCTCCCGTCTCCCACCCCCCAGGAGAGCCACATGGCCCGCAAACGCGTCGCACTGGGCATCATGGCCGCCTCCGCCCTCCTCGCCGCGCCGGCGACACCGGCGTTCGCGGAGGCCGGAAGCGCCGCGGCCCCACGGCCGCAGGCCGCCCGGGCCGCACCGGCCGCTCCCGCGCCGGACCCCGACCTGAAGGCGGCGCGCATCCAGAAGAAGCTCGAGATGTCGCTCGGCTCCGACTTCGGCGGCGCCTGGGTCGAACGCGGCTCCGGCCGCTCGGCCGAGGTCGTCGTCGCCACCACCGACGCGGCGGAGGCCGCCGCGATCGAGCGGGCGGGCGCGACGCCCAAGGTGGTGAAGTACGACGCCCGCGACCTCACGGCCGTCCAGACGCGGCTGAACCGGCACGCGACGTCGGCGCCGGACGGCGTCACCGCCTGGTACGTCGACCCGGAGAGCAACCGGGTGGTCGTCAAGGCGTCCTCGCGGGCCGCCGTGCAGCGGTTCGTGCGGGCGAGCGGCGCCGAGGCGGGCGCGGTCGAGTACGTCCACTCGGCGGCGAAGCCCCGCCCCATGTACGACATCGTCGGCGGCGAGCGCTACTGGACGCCGTCCGCCGGATGCTCGGTCGCGTTCTCCGTGGACGGCGGCTACATCACCGCCGGGCACTGCGGGAGCACCGGCGAGACGACGAGCGGCGCCGACCGGGTGGCGCAGGGACGCTTCGGCGGCTCGTCGTTCCCCGGCGACGACTACGCGTGGGTCGACACGAACGGTCAGTGGACGCCGACGCCGAAGGTCAACCGGTGGGACGGCACCTACCAGACGATCAGCGGCGCCGTCGAGGCCCCCGTCGGGACGCGCGTCTGCCGGTCCGGGGCGACGACCGGCACCCAGATCTGGTGCGGGCAGATCCTGCAGCGGGGCGCGACCGTCCGGTACGCGGAGGGCACCGTCACCGGGCTGATCCGCACGAACATCTGCGCCGACCCGGGCGACTCCGGCGGCGCGCTGTTCACCGAGGACGGCCAGGCGCAGGGCATCACGTCCGGCGGGTCGGGTTCCTGCCGGGACGGCCACGGCTCGGGCGACGAGATGTACTTCCAGCCGGTCGGCGAGGTGCTGCAGATCCTCGCGCGGCAGGGCCGCGAGCTCGTCACGTCCGGTGACGGCGGCCCCGGCCCGGACCCGGGCTCCTGCACCGGCCACCAGACGAACGCGACCGGCTCGCTGTCGTCCGGCGCGAGCGCCTACCAG
Source organism: Spirillospora sp. NPDC052242 (assembly GCF_040679555.1). Classification (NCBI taxonomy): domain Bacteria; kingdom Bacillati; phylum Actinomycetota; class Actinomycetes; order Streptosporangiales; family Thermomonosporaceae; genus Spirillospora; species Spirillospora sp. NPDC052242. Next base: position 74,507 of record NZ_JBFAUZ010000023.1, on the reverse strand, counting down.
CCGGACGGCAGCTACTACCAGAGCACGTCGTCCGGCGCCCACACCGCCTGCCTCGACGGGCCCGACGGCACCGACTTCGACCTCTACCTGCAGAAGTGGAGCGGGAGCTCCTGGCAGACGGTCGCGCAGTCGATCGGCCCGACGCCCGACGAGAACGTCTCCTACAACGGCACCGCCGGGTACTACCGGTACCGGGTGCACTCCTACAGCGGCTCCGGCGAGTACGTGCTCGGCTTCTCCCGGCCGTGACGGCCCCGCCCCGGCCGCCGCTCCCCACCGTGGGCGGCCGGGGCGTTCCGCTGTGTGACCGCCCCGTCCCGCACTACGCTGGGACGCCGACAGCGCCGGGACGAAGAAGGTGTGCAGTGACCGACCAGGAACCGATCCTCAGCGACGGGGTCATCATCGAGTTCGTCGATGGCAAGGACGTCCCCGTCCGGCACAAGGACTTCGGTGAGCGGGCCGTTGTGATGCGCGACGCGAAGAACCCCGAGGGCCCGATCCTCTACTTCACCGAGGCCGAGTGGGACGCCTTCATCGCGGGCGTCAAGGACGGCGAGTTCGACGATCTCCTGGAGGAGGAGCCCGCCGAGGGGACCTGACCCCCGCGTCCGGCCCCGCGCTCCGCTCCGGACCGCGGGGCCGAATTGCCCCGTTTTCGTCGGGCATGTACCCCTCATCGGACGGCCCGCCGCACGGGCGGGCGGTCGAAGGGGGCGACCATGACCGACGTCGAGATCATCGAGACCGCCGCGCTGGGCGACCGCAGCCACATCGCGCACGACGGCGAGCGCGCGATCGTCGTCGACCCGCAACGCGACCTCGACCGCGTCACCCGCGCCCTGGACGAACTCGGCGTGCGCTGCGCGCTCGTCCTGGAGACGCACGTCCACAACGACTACGTGTCCGGCGGGCTCGAACTGGCCCGCGCCACCGGCGCCGGCCACGGCCTCCCCGCGTCCGCCCTCCTCGCGTTCGACCACCGCCCGCTGGCCGACGGCGACGAACTCGACGTCGGCGACCTGCGCGTCCGCGCCGTCGCCACCCCCGGCCACACCGACGCCCACCTCGCCTACGCCGTCGACGGCCCGGACGGGACGGCCCTGTTCACCGGAGGCTCCCTCCTCTACGGCACGGTCGGCCGCACCGACCTCGTGGCCCCGTCCCGCACCCGCGAACTGGCCCGCGCCCAGTACCGCTCCGCCCACCGCCTCGCCGAACTCGCCGGCGACGACGCCCGCGTCTACCCGACGCACGGGTTCGGCAGCTTCTGCTCGTCCGCCCCCGCCACCGACGACGCCGTGTGGACGCTCGGCGACGAACGCGCCCGCAACGAAGCGCTGACCGAACCGTCCGAGGACGCCTTCGTCGACCGCCTCGTCGCGGGCCTCACCGCCTACCCGCGCTACTACGCCCAGATGGGCGAACGGAACATCGCGGGCGCGGGCCCCGCCGACCTCTCCCCGCCCGCCCCCGTCGCCCCGGCCGAGCTGGCCGCCCGCATCGCGCGCGGCGAATGGGTCGTCGACCTGCGGTCCCGCACCGCCTACGCCGCCTCCCACGTGCGGGGCACGATCGGCGTCGAACTCGCCCGCCCGTTCGCCACCTACATCGGCTGGCTGATCCCCTGGGGCGCCCCGCTCACCCTGGTCGCCGACACCCCCGAGCAGATCGCGGAGGCCCAGCGCCAGCTCGTCCGCATCGGCATCGAGCGTCCGGCCGGCGCCGCCGTCGGCTCCCCCGCCGAGGTCGCCGCCCCGAGCCGCGTCACCGGCTACCCGACCGCCGCGTTCGCCGACGTCCCCTCGGGCGCGACCGTCCTTGACGTCCGCCGCACGGACGAGCGCGCCCGCGGCGCCGTCGTGGGCTCGATCGGCGTTCCGCTGCACGCCCTCGGCGCCCTCCTCGACGAGCTCCCCGACGACGAACTGTGGGTGCACTGCGCGAGCGGCTACCGGGCGTCGATCGCCGCGAGCCTCCTCGACCGCGCGGGCCGCGACGTCGTCCTGATCGACGACGACTACGCCGCCGCCGACGCCGCGGGCCTCACGACGTCCCCCGCCACGGGCCTGGCGTGACGGCCCGCCGGACCCCGCGCGCTCTACCGGAGGGCGCCGGGGCGGCGGTAGACGAACGGGGGTTCGGGGCCGCCCGCGGCGGCGGCCGCGTCGCGAACGAGGTGGTGGTCCGGGGAGAGCGCGCAGGCCGGGTCGGTGCGGGCGGCGTCACCGGTGAGGGCGTGCGCCTGGCAGCGGCAGCCGCCGAAGTCGGTCTCGCGGCGCGGGCACTCGCGGCACGGGCCGGTCATCCAGCCGGTGCCCCGGTAGGCGTTGAAGGCCGGCGAGTCCGACCAGATCCGGGCGAGGGGCTCGTCCCGGACGTTCGGGAACGCGAGGTCCGCGATCCCGTAGGCGGCCGGGCAGGGCAGCGCGGTGCCGTCCGGTCCCACGGTGATCGAGCGGGCGCCCCACCCGCCCATGCACGGCTTCGGGACGCCCTCGTGGTGGTCGGGCATCACCCAGACGAGTTCGGGACGCTCGTGGCGGGCGCGCCACGCGGCGACCACGGCCTTCGCGCGGTCGAGCTGGCCGTGCGTCGGCATGAGGGCGGTCCGGTTGTGCAGGGCCCAGCCGTGGAACTGCGCGTTGGCCAGCTCGACCCGGTCGGCTCCCCAGCGGGCCCCGACCTCGATGATCTTCCCCAGGTTGTCGAGGTTGCGGCGGTGCAGCACGACGTTCAGCCCGAACGGGACGCCGGCCGCACGGATCACCTCGGCGGCGCGCTCCTTGTCGGCGTAGGAGGCGCGCCCGGCGATGAGGTCCGAGCCCGGGCGGCGCGCGTCCTGCAAGGAGAGCTGCACGCTGTTCAGGCCCGCGTCCAGGAGGACGTCCAGGCGCTCGGCGGTGAGGCCGACGCCGCTGGTGACGAGCTGCGTGTACACCCCGGCGCGGTGCGCGGACGCGACGATCTCCGCGAGGTCGGGACGCAGGAGCGGTTCGCCGCCGGACACGTGCGCCTGGACGACGCCGAGGTCGGCGGCCTCCGCGAAGACCCGCGCCCAGTCCGCCGCGGCCAGTTCGGCGCTGCGGCGGACCAGTTCGAGCGGGTTGGAGCAGTACGGGCAGTGCAGCGGGCACGCGTGGGTGACCTCCGCGAGCAGCGCCCAGGGCGCGGGGACCGGCTCGGTGGTCGTCGGCTCGGTGGTCGTCGGCTCGGTGGTCGTCGGCTCGGTGGTCGTCGGCTCGGTGGTCGTCGGCTCGGTGGTCATCGCAGCCATCCCTCCGCCCGGACCCGTTCGAGGAACGCGGGCACCTCGTCGTCGAGCGGCGCGCCGGGGTACGTCGCGGCGAGCTCGGCGATGATCTCGGGCACCGTCCGGCTGCCGTCGCACAGCCGCAGGACGCCGCCGCCCGCGCCGCTCAGCCGGACCGCGCGCTCGGGCATGAGCAGCAGGTCGGCGTCGCGGACGCGGTCGTACCGCAGCACGATGGAACGATCCAGCACGGGACGCCACTCAGCCATCGGCGGCCTCCCCACCGTGCTCGACCGCGTCGAGCAGGGACCACAGCACCTCGCACTTGAACGTGAACGCGGCCAGCACCCGCTCCTGGTCGTCCCGCGTCCGCGCCCACGCGTGGACGAGCCGCAGCGCCTCCTCGGAGTCGCGGCGGCCCTGCCCGACGCGGACCTGGAAGTAGCGCAGCCCCTCCGGCTCGACCCACGGGTAGTGGTGCTCCCACGCCGCGATCCGGGTGGCCATCAGGTCGGGCGCGAACAGTTCGGTCAGCGACGACGCCACGGCCTCCAGCCGGGACGCGTTCCGGCAGAAGTTGACGTAGCCGTCCACGGCCAGCCGGACGCCCGGCAGCACGCCCGCGCCGGACAGCAGCGCCGCCCGGTCCAGCCCGACGGCCTCGCCGAGCCGCAGCCAGCGCTCGATCCCGCCGTCCCGCCCGTCGCCGTCCGGGGCGCCGTCGTGGTCGTGGACGCGGCGGATCCAGGACCGCCGCAGCGCGCCGTCGCCGAGCTTCGCGAGGATCAGCGCGTCCTTGACGGGGATGTGCCGCTGGTAGTGGAACCGGTTCAGCACCCAGCGGCGCAGCTCCGCGCGGGTCAGCCCGCCCTCGTGCATCCGCAGGTTGAACGGGTGGCGATGGTGGTAGCGCTCCGCGCCCAGCGCGCGGAGCCGGTCCTCCAGCTCGGCGGTCGGCCACGCGGGCGCCCGGTCCGTCGTCGGCGTGCTCACGGTTCGATCACCGCTCCCTCCCTGGCGACCTCGATCCCCGCCGCCGCGAGCCGCCGGTGCCCGGCGTCGTCCGGATCGACGAGGGGGTTGGTGTTGTTCAGGTGCGTGTACAGGCGCCGCGCGGCGGGCAGCGCGGCGAGGCGGTCGGCGGTCCCGCCGGGGCCGGTGATCGGCAGGTGGCCCATCTCCGTCGCGGTCCGCTCGGTGAAGCCCGCGCGGCGCGGCTCGTCGTCGTCCCAGAAGGTGCCGTCGAGGAGCACGCAGTCGGCGTCGCGGAGGGCGCCGTCCAGCTCGGCGGGCCAGCCGGCGAGGCACGGCGCGTACACGAGGACCTTGCCGTCCCGCCGGTCCCGGACGCGCAGCGCGACGACCCACGCGTCGTCCTCGGCGCCCAGGTCGAGGTCGGCGGCGTAGCGGGGCCGCTTGCCGGAGACCCGGATCCCCCGGATCTCGAGCGGCCCGCCGTCGAGGGGCTCCGGTTCCCGCACGGGCAGCGCCGTCCAGGTCGGGCCCGCGTAGGGGGCGAGCACCCGGTCGAGGCGGAGGCCGCCCGCGAGCGCCGCGCGCACCGCGCCGGTCGCGACGATCCGCAGCTCGGACGCCTCCCGCAGCCGGGGCACGCCGAGCGTGTGGTCGAGTTCGGCGTCGGTGAGGATCACCCCGGCGACCGGGGTGTCCCGCCGGCCGGGCCCCGGGTGCAGGGCGGCGCACTCCTCGATCTGCTCGCCGATGTCGGGGGTCGCGTTCACGATGTACCACCGCCCGTCCCCGGCCTCGACGGCGACGGACGCGTGCCGTCGCCGCCGGGCCGGGTCGGTGCGGGCGGCGGCGCACCCGGGGCACGCGCAGTTCCACTGGGGGACGCCGCCGCCCGCCGCGGTGCCGAGGATCAGCAGCCGCATCGCGGGGTGATCAGCCCTCGGCCGTGAAGTAGGCCGTGACCTCCATCGAGGTCTCCACGATCTGGTAGTCGGGCGTGACCCAGCGGGCCGCGCGGTCCTCGGTCCGGTCGGTGTCGGGGGTGTGCTCGATCATCACGGTGCACCTTCCTCGGGACGTCGTCCGGTCGGCGCCATCGTCCTGAAAGCGCTTTCCAGACGGGCTCGAAAGGGATGTTACGTCGTTCCAGAAAGCGCTTCCAGACCTCGCGGACGAGAATTTCCCGGAGACGCCGAGCACCGGCCGGGTCAGCCGGGGCCGCCGGGATCCCAGTGTGCGAGGTCGCGCACGCCTCGACGAGCCGGGCGACGAGCGCGGTCACCGCCGACTCGCGCAGCCCCAGGGTGCGGGCGAGCCCGCGCCGGGTGACGTCCGGCTCGTCCCGCACGGCGAGCAGCGCACCGAGCTGCGCGTTGGTCACCCCGGCGGCCGCGCAGGGCGCGGTCGCCGTGCCCGGGGAGCGCGCGGCCGCGTCCTGAGTCAGGCGCCCGTGAGGTCGTCCCACCGGGCGCGCACCGCGCGCTCGCCGTCCGGGGTGAGCTCGCCGAGGAGGCGGAGCCGGGCGAGGCCGCCGTCGGGGTACACGTCCACCCGCACGAGGGACGCCTCGACGGGCGGCACGCGGAACCGGTGGCGGGTGTCGGGCCGGACCCGCGTCCGCGGCAGGACGTCGTGGTGGGGCGCCCGGTCGTCGGCGCCCCCGGCCGGGTGGATCGCCCGGACGGCGACCTCGGCGGGGGCGTTGAACTTGAGGTTCGTCGTGTCGATCTCGACCAGGGTGACCAGGCCCCGGCCGGCGAGGCGGACGAGCGCCCAGTCGTGGCCGGAGTCGCGGCGGCGGGCCGTCTCCCAGCCCTCCCCCTGGTTGCGGGCGAGGCCGGGGAACAGCATGTTGTCGGGCGACGAGTAGAACATGTCCGAGCACTCGACGACCCGGGCGCCGTTCTCGAGGGCGGCGAGGTCCACCGTGAGTCCGGTGACCAGCCGCGGATCGGGGACGACCTCCCCGTGCACGCGCAGCCGCGCGATGCCGCCGTCCGGGAACATGTTCAGCCGGACGTGCGTGAACAGCCGCCCGGCGTCGACGGGGAACGCGTGCTCGGCGTCGCCCCGCAGCGGGGACTTCGGGACGATCTCGACCCAGTCGGCGTCCGCGAGTTCGGCGGGGCTCGGGTACCCGTCGGCGCGGCACGCCTCGACGGACGCGTGCGGCGGGTAGTTGCCCTTGAACCAGGCGGTGTCGACGACGACGCCGCGGATCACGCCGGGCAGGCCGAGCCGGACGAGGGCCCAGTCGTGGCCGGGGCCGCGCCGCCGGGCCGTCTCCCACCCGTCGTACTCCTGCCCCTTCGGCCCGAACGTCGCGGGGCGGAACGCGGGCGCCCACGGGTTGATCAGGTTCTCCTTCTCCTCGAACGACTCGTCGCTGGCGGCGAGCACCGAGCCGCCGAGCGTCCGGACGGCCAGGTCGGGGAGGGTGGCGAAGTCGGTCATGCGGTCTCCGATCGGGTCAGCGGGCGGCCGGCCGGGACGTCGCCGACGGGCGCGCCGCGCAGCCAGGTCGTCCGGACGGCGCCGGTGAGGACCCGGCCCGCGTACGGGGTGACGGGGTGCCGGTGGTGCAGGGCGGCGGGGTCGACGGTGAACGCCGCGTCGGGGTCGAAGGCGACGAGGTCGGCGTCCCGGCCGACCTCGATGGCGCCCTTGCCGGGGACGCGGGCGAGCGCGGCGGGCGCCGCGGACATCCAGCGGACGACGTCGGCGAGGCCGTGGCCGCGGGCGCGCGCGGCCGTCCAGACGGCGGGCAGGCCGAGCTGGAGGGACGACACGCCGCCCCAGGCGGACGCGAAGTCGCCGCGTTTCAGTTCGGGCGCGCAGGGCGAGTGGTCGGTGACGACGCAGGAGATCACGCCGTCGGCGAGGCCCCGCCACAGTTCGTCCCGGTTGCCGGGGTCGCGGATGGGCGGGCAGCACTTGAACGCGGTCGCGCCGTCCGCGACGTCGTCGGCGGTGAGGGTGAGGTAGTGCGGGCAGGTCTCGGCGGTGACGGGCAGCCCGGCGTCCCGCGCCTCCGCGAGCGGGGCGAGGCAGTCGGCCGCGGAGAGGTGCAGGATGTGCGCGCGGACGCCCGTCTCCGCGGCGAGCCGGACGACGCGTTCGACGGCGCGGCGCTCGGCCGAGGGCGGGCGGGACGCGAGGAACGCGGCGTAGCGCCCGCCGGCGGGGGCCGTCAGGGAGGCGGGGTCCTCGGCGTGCACGATGACGAGGCCGCCGAACGACGCGATCTCGGCGAACGCGTCCCGCATCTCCGCCGGGGACAGCGGCGGGAACTCCGGGACGCCCGAGTCGGCGGTGAAGCACTTGAACCCGAACACGCCGCGCTCGTGCAGCGGCCGCAGCTCGGCGAGGTTGCCGGGGACGGCGCCGCCCCAGAACCCGACGTCCACGTGGCACGCGCCGTCCGCCGCGGCGCGCTTGACCGCGAGGGCCGCGGGGTCGGTGGTGGGCGGCAGCGAGTTGAGCGGCATGTCGACGAGGGCGGTGACGCCCCCGGCCGCCGCCGCGCGGGTCGCGGTCGCGAACCCCTCCCACTCCGTGCGTCCGGGCTCGTTGATGTGGACGTGCGTGTCGACGAGCCCCGGCAGCAGCGCGGTGCCGCCGAGGTCGACGTCGGACGGCGTGTCGTGGGGCTCGATCGCGGCGATCCGGCCGGCGCGGACGACGACGGCCGCGGGGCGCTCGCCGTCCGGCAGGACCGTCCGGCGGGATCTGATCACCAGGTCGCGGGGCACGCGGCTCCTTCCGGGTGGAGCGGGGGCGCCGCGGACGGCGGCGCCCCCGCGGCGGCTTACGGGACGGGCTCGTACTCGCGGATCCGGTCGATGCGGACGCCGTTGGCGGTGTCGGCCTCCCGCTCGATCATGATCTCGACGAGGACGGGACGGGACGTGCGGTCGGCCTCCTTGCGGGCCCATTCGAGCGCGGGCCGGATGCCGTCCGGTTCGACGACCCGGGTGCCCGCGCAGCCGTACGCCTCCATGATCTTGACGTTGTCGGTGCCGTACTCGTCGTAGTGCAGGTCCGCCTCGTACTTCATGGCGTATCCGCCGTGGTCCTGCGCCATCCGGATCAGCCCGAGGTACTCGTTGTTCAGCATGATCAGGACGAACGGGACGTCGTACTGCGCGGCCACCGCGAGCTCCTCGACGAGGAACTGGAACGAGTAGTCGCCGACGATCCCGACGACCTCGGCGTCCGGTTCGGTCGCGGCGAGGGCGGTCTTGACGCCGATCGCCGCCGGGATCTCCCAGCCGAGCGGGCCCGCCTGCCCGCACACCTGGTAGTGCCGGGGTTTCGGCGCCTTCTGGTGCTGGCCGCCCCAGATCTGGTACAGCCCGATCGCCGTCACGAAGCAGGTGTCGGACGAGTAGAACTCGTTGATCTCCTTGTAGACGCGGGGCGCCTTGATCGGCACGTCGTCGAAGTCCTCGCGGCGGGTCAGCGTCGCCTTGAGCTCCCGCACGCGCCCGGCCCACTCCCCGGCGGGACGTCCGGCGCCGCGCGCCCGCGCGAGGTCGATGATCGCGCGGAGGAACAGCCGGGTGTCGGACACGATCCCGAGGTCGGGCCCGAACACTTTGCCGATCTGCGTGGGCTCGATGTCGACGTGGATGAACGTGCGTCCCGCGCGGTAGACGTCGAGCCGCCCGGTGTGCCGGTCGCCGAACCGGGCGCCGAGTGCCAGCACGAGGTCCGATTCGAGGAACGACGCGTTGCCGTACCGCTGGGACGTCTGCACGCCGGTCATGCCCGCGTAGAGCGGGTGGTCCTCGTCCAGCGCGCCCTTCTCGCCGCCGCTGACCGGCGCGTCCAGCACCCGCAGGCCCTTCTCCGCGCCCGCCTCGGCGACCCGGATCGAGGTCTCCGGCCGGACGGTCGAGAAGTCGATGACGAGCGTGCCCGGCGCGGCGCTCTCCAGGACGCCGCCCGCGCCGAAGAACACGTCCTCGACGTGCTCGTCCTGCGGCAGCATCGTCACGACGACCTCCGCGCCGGCGACCGCGCCCGCGACGCCGTCCGCCGCCGCGCCGCCCGCCCCGACCAGCGCGTCCAGGCCCTTCGGCGCGACGTCGAACCCGGTCACGTCGTGCCCGGCGGCGACGAGGTGCCGCGCCATCGGGGCGCCCATGATCCCGAGGCCGATGAATCCGATCCTGCTCATGCCCGGTGCCCCTCCATCCAGCCGAACTCCTGCTCCGTCGGCCCGTCCGGCCTGTACTCCAGCGCGACGCGGCCGGCGTAGCCGATCGCGTCGAGCACGCGGAACAGGCGGGCGAAGTCGATCTCCCCGGTGCCGGGACGGCCCCGGCCGGGGGCGTCGGCGATCTGCACGTGCCCGATGTCGGCGGCGTGCTCCCGCGCGACCTTCTCCAGGTCGTCGCCGTTCACGGTCAGGTGGAAGGCGTCGAACAGGAACTTCACGTTCGCCGCGCCCTCCGCCCGCACCCGCCGCACGACGGCCATCGCGTCGGCGGCCGTCTCCAGCGGGTACGCGCCGTTCATCCCCCGGGCGAGGGGCTCGATCAGCACCGTCCCGCCGAGCGCCCCGACCGCGTCCGCCGCGAACGCCAGGTTCGCCGTCGCGACCCGGTCCTGCTCGGCCGCCGCGACGCCGCCGAGCCGCTGCCCGTACAGGGCGTTGAACGACCGGACGCCCGTCCGCTCGGCGATCCGGACCAGCACGCCGACGCTCTCGCGGAACTCGGTGGCGCGGGCCGGGTCCGACAGGACGCCCCGCTCCCCCGCCGGCATGTCGCCCGCGTAGAAGTTCAGGCCGATCAGCCGGACGCGGGCGTCCTCGATCGCCGCGCAGAACGCGTCGACGTCGGCGGCGGACGGCACGGGCTCGCCCGGCCACGGCCACCAGAACTCCACCGCGTCGAACCCGGCCGCCTTCGCCGCGGCCGGACGTTCGAGCAGCGGCAGCTCGGTGAACAGGATCGAGCAGTTCACGGCCCACTGCGGCCTCATGCGCGCCTCCCTCTCCGCTCGCTCGCCCAGGCCGCCCGCAAGGGACGCCTGCCAGGCGAAGGCGGCCGCGTGCCCGCGCCCCGCTCGCCGCGTCCGCTCCCATCGGCCGCACATGCCGCCTTGGGCGGGCGCCTCCTCCCGCTGCGGTCGGTCCGCTCGGTCACGCGGCCTCCTTCGACGCGTTCCGGTAGCCCTGCCAGCTCCCGTGCTCGGTGATGTCGATCAGGCCGACGTACGACGTGCACGGCCTACGCAACAGCATGGCGAACGCGGACGAGCCGCCGGCCAGCTCGATCACGCCGAGTTCGAGTTCGGGCGGTTCGGCGGGCAGCAGCCGGTCGCGCAGCACGTCCATCGCGACGTCGTACACCTCGCCGGTGACGCGCGCCGCCGTGCGCGGGCGGTCGTGGTGGATCGGCCCGTTGATCCGCCCGAGGGGCAGCGCGGTGCCGCCGTGGCGGGCGGCGGTGAACTCCGCCGCGATCGCCACGGCCGTCTCCTGCGGGGTGCGGGCCGTCCGCCGTCTCCCCGCCGTCGCGGCAGCGGACGGACGCCATGCCGGTGCGGCCGAGTTCGAGCATCGCGCGGGCCTCCGCGACGACGGCCCGGTCGGTGCCGGCGCTCGACGCAGCCGCTGGAGACGCTCCCGGCGGCCTCGCCGGCCGCGGACACGGCCGGCGCGGCGCCGGGCGGGCGGGGCGCGCTGCCCCGCACCGCGACGACGGTCGTCGAAGAACCCGGACAGGACGAGCGTGAACAGCACGACCGTCGCGGTGACGACCCCGGCCCGCGCGAACCCGCCGAAGAGGTCGACCTCGAACAGCAGGCCGAAGTCCGGTGACGCGAACACCGAGCCGGGCACCTTCGGCTCGACCGGTCCCCAGCTCGCCGGGGCGACCTTCGCGACCTCGTTGATCACGACGGCGAGGACGGTCGCGGCGACGATGCCGATCAGCATCGCGCCGGGCACCCGCCGGACGAACAGGACGAGCATCAGCACGAGGCCCGCGCAGAACACGAGCACCGGCCAGCTCGCGAGCTCGCCGAAGGTGCCGAGGCCGAGGGCGGTCGACGCGGTCTCGTGGTGCCCGACGAACCCGGCGTCCACCAGGCCGATCAGGGCGATGAACGCGCCGATGCCGACGCCGATCGCCTGCTTGAGCGCGAGCGGGATCGCGTCCATGATCAGCCGCCGGACGCCGGTCGAGGGCGGCGCCGGTAACGTCCTTCGCGTCGCCGATGATCAGCGGGACGAGGACGACCAGGTAGGCCATCGCGACGAACGTGGTGACGCCGCCGCGGACCTCGCGGGCGACGGTCGTCCCGCGCCCGGTCAGGTCGAAGAAGCGGTCGAGGGGGTGGGCGGCGCCGGCCCCGGACGGGCCGGGCGGCGGGTTCTCCGGGGTGCGGGGGCGTGTCTCAGTCACGGTTCGAGCCCTTCGTCGGGGTCCGGGGTCGCCCCCGGGGAGACACTGTGGGCGCGATCGGCCGCCGGGCGGCCCGCCGCGCGCGAACGCGCGGGGCCGTCCGTCCGGACGATCGGTGCGGTTGCGGGGCTCGCCCGCGTCCTCCCCCGAGGCCGGGCGCGGGCGGCCCCCGTTGATCAACTGCGCGGCGGAGCGGCTCCGGCGTGGGCCGTGGCGATGTGCTCCGGTCGAACCGGCACTCGGGTGAGCGCGCTGCCCGTGGCGTCGCGGATGGCGGCGACGATGGCGGGCGTGGAGGAGAGCGTGGGTGGCTCTCCGGCGCCCCGCAGCCCGTATGGGGCGGCGGGGTCGGGGTTCTCGAGGATGTCCAGCCGCATCGGCGGCATGTCGAGGACGGTCGGGACGAGGTAGTCGGTGAAGGACGGGTTGCGGACGAGCCCGCCGGACACCTGGATCTCCTCCAGGACGGCGAGGCCGAGGCCCTGCGCGGAGCCGCCGTGGATCTGGCCCTCCAGCGACTGCCGGTTGAGGATCCGGCCGACGTCCTGGACGGCGGCCAGCTCGACGACCTTGACGAGGCCGAGTTCGACGTCGACGTCCACGACGGCGCGGTGCACGCAGATGGCGAGCTGGGTGTGGCTGGCGCCCTGCCCGGTCACCGGGTCCATCGGCACGGTGGGCCGGTGGTGGTACTCGCGGGTCTCGTCGATGACGGCGTCGCCGAGCGCGTCCTCGACCGTGCCGAGCACGCCGTCCGCCCGCGAGACGATCTTGCCGCCGGCGACGGTCAGGTCCGCGGTCCCGGCGCGCCCGTACCGGTCGGCGGCGAGCGCGAGGAGTTCGGCGCGGACCGCCTCGCAGGCCGTCTTGACCGCGCCGCCCGACATGTACGACTGGCGGGACGCGCTGGACGAGCCGGCGTCGCCCACCCTGATATCGGCCGGGGCGATCGTCACCTTCCCGATGCCGAGTTCGGTGCGGGCGATCTGCGCCTGGATGGTCACCAGGCCCTGCCCGACCTCGGCGGCCGCCGTGTGGACGAGCGCGGTCGCCTCGCCGCCGATGACCTCCAGCCGGACGCGGGCGGTGGACAGGTCGTCGGCGCCCTCGGAGAAGCAGATGTTCTTGATCCCGACGCCGTAGCCGACGCCGCGCACGACGCCCTCGCCGTGGGTGGTCTGGGACGCGCCGCCCGGCAGGTTCCGGATGTCGGACGTGTCGGCGGCCGCGGGCATCGGCATGCCCTCCAGCCGCGTCAGCATGTCCGCGAGCGGCGCGGGCGAGTCGATGACCTGCCCGGTCGCGATCGTCGACCCCTGCGAGACGGCGTTGCGGCGGCGGACCTCGACCGGGCCGATGCCGCACGCGGCGGCGACCCGGTCCATCATCGACTCGTAGGCGAAGCACGCCTGGACGGCGCCGAACCCGCGCATCGCCCCGCACGGCGGGTTGTTGGTGTAGACCCCGTACGCGTCGATCCTGATGTTGGGGATCTCGTACGGGCCGACGCCGAGCGACGCGGCGCCGCCGACGACGTTGCGCGTGGACGACGTGTACGCGCCGCCGTCGAGGACGATCTCCACGTCGGCGTACAGGAGCCGCCCGTCCGCCGTGGCGCCGTACTCGTACCGCATCTGCGCGGGATGCCGGTGGACGTGCCCGAAGAACGACTCCTCCCGGTTGTACGACATCTTCACCGGTTTGCCGGTGCGCAGCGCCAGCATCGCCGCGTGGATCTGCACCGACAGGTCCTCGCGGCCGCCGAACGCGCCGCCGACGCCCGCGAGCGTCATGTGGATCTTGTCTTCGGGGAGGTCCAGGCACGGCGCGATCTGCGCCAGGTCGTTGTGCATCCACTGCGTGGACACGTACAGCTCGACGCCGCCGTCCTCGGCGGGGACCGCGAGCCCGGCCTCCGGCCCGAGGAACGCCTGGTCCTGCATGCCGACCTCGAACTCCGCGGACACCACGACCGCGGCCTCGGCGCGCGCGGCGTCGACGTCCCCGACCCGGACGGGCTGGTGCCGGACGACGCCGCCGAGCGGCTGCACCCGCAGCCCGTCCGGGTCGGCGATCACCGCGCGGGGGTCGGTGACCGGCTCCAGCACCGCGTAGTCGACGGCGATGCGGGCGAGGGCCCGGCGCGCCGTCTCGGGGTGGTCGGCGGCGACGATCGCGACCGGCTCGCCCTGGTGCCGGACCTCGTCGAACGCGAGGACCGGCTGGTCCTCGGTGCCGTCCTCCCCGTACACCTTCTTGCCGGGCACGTCCTCGTGCGTGAGGACGGCGTGCACGCCCGGCACCGCCAGCGCGGGCCCGACGTCGATCGACCGGACGAGCGCGCGGGGGTGCGGGCTGCGCAGCGTGGCGCCCCACAGCATCCCGTCCGTCCACAGGTCGGACGCGTACGCGAACTCGCCCGTGACCTTGAGGGTGCCGTCGGGGCGCGGCGGGCTGTCGCCGACGCCGCCGATGCCCGGCGCCTCCACCTTTCCCGGGCTCTTCACCGGGCCGCTCCGCACCGGGCCGCTCCGCACCGGGCCGCTTTTCATCGGGGACGCCATCTACAGCACCTCCTCCGCGAGCCGCATGAGCCGGCGGTGCGCGTCCGCGCCGCGCCGCGCCGCCTCGTCCTGCGGCACGCTCACCAGCACGTCGCCGTCGACGATCGTCCGGCCGCCGACGAGCAGCCGCTCCAGCGGCGGGGTGCCGCCGAACGCGAGGGCGACCACCGGGTCGTCGACGGCCGCGTGGAAGCCGTCCACCCGCCACAGCGCGACGTCGGCGAGCTTCCCGGGCTCCAGCGTGCCCAGCTCGCCGTCGCGGCCGAGGCAGCGGGCGCCGCCGAGCGTCGCCATCTCCAGCGCCTGCCGGGCGGTCAGCGCCGTCGGCCCGTACCGGGCGCGCTGCATGTAGATCGCCTGCCGCATCTCCCCCGCGAGCGGGACGAGCTCGGCCGACGCCGACCCGTCCACGCCGAGCCCGACGATCGCGCCCTCCCGCAGCAGGTGCGACACGCGGGCGATGCCGGCGCCGAGCCGGGCGTTGGAGCTGGGGCAGTGCGCGGTGCCGGTGCGGGTCTCGGCCAGCCGCTTCACGTCGGTGTCGTGCAGGTGGACGCAGTGCGCGAGCCACACGTCGGGGCCGAGCCAGCCGATCGAGTCGAGGTACTCGGCCGGCGTCATCCCGAACTGCTCGCGGGTGTGCTCCTCCTCGTCGAGGGTCTCGGCGAGGTGCGTGTGCAGCCGGACGTTCTTCGCGCGCGCCAGCTCCGCCGACCGGACGAGCAGGTCGCGGGTCACCGAGAACGGCGAGCAGGGCGCGACCGCGACCCGCAGCATCGAGCCCGGCGACGGGTCGTGGTACCGGTCGATCGCGGCCTCGGTCTCGGCAAGGATCGTGTCGAGGTCCTCGACGACCTCGTCGGGCGGCAGGCCCCCGGCGGACCGGCCCCGGTCCATCGAGCCCCGCGCCGCGTGGAACCGGACGCCCAGTTCGGCGGCCGCGCCGATCTCGGCGGCGAACAGGTCGCCGCGCCCCTTCGGGAACAGGTAGTGGTGGTCGGACGCCGTGGTGCAGCCCGACTTCGCGAGCCAGCCGAGCCCGGCGCTCGCCGCGCCCGCGACCACCTCGGCGTCCATCCTCGACCACGGCTCGTACAGGGTCGTCAGCCACTCGAACAGCGTGCTGTCGCTCGCCATGCCCTGGCTCGCCCACTGGTACAGGTGGTGGTGCGCGTTGACGAGCCCCGGCGTGGCGACGCAGCCGGTGCCGTCGACCCGCTCGGCGCCCGCGGTCTCGGGGGCCGGGCCGGGCCCCACCGCGGCGATGCGGTCGCCGTCGATCACGACGTGCCCGCCGGGATGCTCCTCCCCGGACACCGTCACGACGTGCGCGTTCTCGATGACGATCTTCGCTCGGTCGTCCGTCGCCCGGTCGTCCTTCGCCCGGTCGTCCTTCGCCCGGTCGTCCGTCGCTCGGTCGTTCGTCATTCGGCGGCCGCCTTCCGCGCGGCGGCGAGGCGCACCGCGTCCAGGATCTTCTCGTAGCCGGTGCAACGGCACAGGTTCCCCGCGAGCGCCTCGCGGATCTCCGCGTCGCTCGGCGCGGGATTGCGCTCGATCAGGTCGTGGGACTGCACGATCAGGCCCGGCGTGCAGAACCCGCACTGGACGGCGCCCGCCTCCACGAACGCCTCCTGCACGGGATCGAGCCGCTCCTCGCCCGGCGCCCCCGCGGCCAGCCCCTCGACGGTGCGGACCTCGCGGCCCTCCGCCTGCCCGGCCGCGACCAGGCACGCGCACGCCGGCACACCGTCCAGGTACACCGTGCACGAGCCGCACTCGCCCTGCTCGCACGCGTTCTTCGAGCCCGGGAGCCCCATGCGCTCCCGCAGCATGTACAGCAGGCTCTCGCCCTCCCACACGTCGTCCACGGTCTCCGCCGAGCCGTTGACGGTGACGTTCACGCGCATCAGGACGCCTCCCTTCCCTTCGTGCCCGCCCGGTGGTCGTTCCAGGCCCAGGTGAGCGTGCGCCGCGCCATCACCGCGAGGGCGTGCCTGCGGTAGCCGGCGGTGCCCCGCACGTCGTCGATCGGCGCCGCCGCGCGCGCCGCCAGCGCGCCGAACTCCCGCGCCGCGGCGTCCGGCAGCGGGCCGCGCCCGTCCCAGTCGAGCTCGGCGGCGGCGAACTCCTCCGCCTCCCGCGCCCGGCGCGGCGTCACGGCGGCCGAACCGAACCCGGTGCCGACGCGGCGCTCGTCCGGGTGCAGCGCCACCGCGAACGAGCACACCGCGATCACCATCGCGTTCCGGGTGCCGACCTTGGAGAAGTACTGCGGGCCGGGCGCCGGCCGGACGCGGAACGCGCGGATCAGCTCGTCCGGCTCCAGCGCCGACCGCTTCACGCCCAGGTAGAACTCCTCCGCCGGGATCAGCCGCACGCCGCGCGCGGCCGACTCCACCTCGATCACCGCGTCCCCGGCCAGCAGCGGCGGGTGCGCGTCGCCCGCCGGGGACGCCGCGCCCAGGTTGCCGCCGACCGTCCCGCGGTTGCGGATCTGCGGCGACCCGACCGTCCGGGACGCCTGCGCGAGCCCCGGCAGCCGGTCGCTCAGCTCCCGGATCAGCCGCGCGTACGGGACGCCCGCGCCGACGCGGAGCACGCCGCCGTCCTCGTCCCACCCGGCCAGTTCGCCGACGCGGTTCAGGTCGAGCAGCGCCTCCGGCCGCCGCACGTCGAAGTTGATCTCGACCATGACGTCGGTGCCGCCCTGGATCGGCAGCGCACCGGGGTGCGCGGCCTTCGCGGCGAGCGCGTCCGCCCAGCTCACCGGTCGCAGGAACTCCATCGCGCCCCCTTCAGTTCCACGCGTCCGGCGCATCCGGGGCGTCGTCGTCGAGCACCGTGCCCTCGATGAGCCCGTACGGACGGTCGGCCGCGAAATAGACCTCGTTGTCGTTGTCCATGCCGAACGGCCGCAGGTCGACGAGGAAGTGATGCCGGTTCGGCATCGACATCCGCACCTCGCAGACCTCGCGCCGCTCCCGCAGCACGCGCCGTCCCATCTCGTAGAGCGTCTGCTGCAGCGACAGGCTGTGCGTCTCCGCGAACCCCCTCAGCAGGTGTTCCCGCACCGCCCCGTACGAGTCGCCCCAGTCGGTGCCGACCCCGCGATGCCGCCAGGTCGCCGTCACGGCCGTCGCCAGGATCCGGTCGTCCGTGGGCTCCAGCGTCGTGAACTCGTCCACGGCGAACCCGTGGAACTCGCTGCCCGTCGAGTTCAGCACCACGAGGTCCTTCAGGCCCGACACGACCGTCTCCCGCCCGCCCGTCCCGTCGCTGTGCACCAGCGCGGTCCGCACCTCCGTGCCGTCCCGGACGAACGAGTGCCGCTCGGTGATCCGATTCCAGGCGTACTCCTCGACCGCCACCCGGGCGTGCGCGACCGCCGGCTGCGCGTCCACGAAGTGCCGCGCCAGCCGCAGCCCGAAGTTCTCGATCTCCCCGACGCCGTACCGCTTCGCGAACGCGAACACGGTGTTCTTCTGCGTGTCCGTGGGCAGCACCGCCGCGTTGTCGCCGGTCAGATGCACGTCCTCCATGTCGCCCGACAGCAGCACGCTCACGTTGACGTCCTTGATCCGGTGGACGTCGCCGTCCCGGGTGACGCGGACGACCCGCGTCTCCGCCTTCCCGTACCGGTTGTCGCCGAGCACGATCGTCATGCGGTCTAGCTCCCTCGGTAGGTCGAGTACGCGAACGGGCTGAGCAGCAGCGGGACGTGCAGGTGCGCGTCCGGGTCGGCGACCGTGAACGCGACCGTCACCTCGGGGTAGAAGTCCGACAGGCCGGCCGTGTCGAACGTCAGCCGGTGCACGCCCGCGCCCGGCGTGATCCCCCAGTCGCGGACGCGGCCGTCGTCGTCCGTCCGGGTCTCCACCAGGCCGGTCCAGGTCCCGTCCGGCTCCCTGCGCTCCAGCCGCACCCGGACGTCCCGCGCGGGCAGCCCGCGCGACGCGTCCAGCACGTGCGTCGAAAGGCTCACGTCGACTCCTCGATCAGCTTCGCCAACCGCAGATCCACGATCGCGGCCAGCTCCTCCCGGACGACCGCGCGCTCGGCCTCCGGGTCGTTGCCCAGCCGCTCCCGGAGGGCGGCCAGCATCTCCGCCGCGCTCAGGCCGGTCGCGCAGATGAGGAACACATGCCCGAACCGCTCCTCGTATGCGCGGTTGCCCTCGATCAGCGCGTCCCGCGGCCCGGCCGCGGCCGCGTCCATCCCGGACTGCTCGCCCCGCGACCACGCCGACTCGCGATCGTCGCCCGTCACCCGGTCGCCGATCCGCGGATGCGCCGCGAGCGCCTCCTCGACGCCGGCCCAGTCCAGCCCGTCCAGCGCCCGCGCCGACGCCGCCCGCAACTCCGCGGCGCCGAGGCCGCGCACCGCCTCGAGCCACGCGCGGGACGCGCAGCAGGCCCGCAGATCGTCCTCGGTGATCGGCACCCGCACCTCCTCTCGTCCGTCCTGACAGCAGTAGACACAGCGGCGCGCGGCCGGGTCGAGGGACAAGACCTCCGAGATGTGACCCCGATCACGGTCCCGATTTCGTGCATTGCTCCAAGCGCCCCCGCGCCCCCTACACCCCGGCCCGTCCCCCTGGGTTAACTGGCCGTATGAGACTGCGTTCCCTCCTGGCCATGCCCCTGCGGCTGGAGGTCGTCACCGGGGAGGACGAGCTGGACCGGACGATCCGGTGGGTCGTCACCACCGACCTGCTCGACCCCGGCCGCTACCTGCGCGGCCGCGAGCTCGTGCTGACCGGCCTCGTCTGGCGCACCGGCCCCGCCGACTCCGAGACCTTCGTGTCGGCGCTCGCCGCGGCCGGCGTCTCCGCCCTCGCCGCATGGGACCTCGCGTCCGGCACCGTCCCGGACGACCTCGTCGCGGCGTGCGAGCGGCACCGGATCCCGCTGTTCAAGGTCCCCGAGGACGTGGCGTTCGCGACCGTCACCGAGGAGGTCGTCCGGCAGCTGTCGGGCGCCCGCGCCGCCGACCTGACCGCCGTCCTCGACCGGCACCGCCGGCTCGTCGCGGGCCAGGGCGCGGGCCTGGACGCCGTCCTCGACCTCCTCGACCGCGACCTCGGCATGCGCTGCCGGGTGCTCACCCCCACCGGCCGCGTCGTCGCCGGGCCGCCCGCGCCCGCACCGGACGCCCTGGCCCGCGCGTTCCTGACCGCGCCGCGGCTCCCGCACCACCTCGCCGACAGGGGCGTCTCCCTCTTCCCCGTCGCCGAGGACACCACCTCACGCGTCGCCGACTGGTTCCTCGCCTGCGAGGGCGACGCCGCCGAGTGGCCCCCCGAGCGCCGCGCCGTCGCCACCGAACTCGCCGCGCTCGCCGCGCTCGAACGCGCCCGCCTCGACGACCGCCTCAGCATGGAGGGCCGGCTGGCGCAGGAACTCGTCCGCCTCGTCGTCGCCGCCGCGCCCCCCGACGAGATCGTCCCCCGCCTCGAACTCGCCGGCCTCGACCCCGCGGCGTCGTTCGTCGCGGTCGCCGCCACGGGACGCGGGTCGCTGCGGCCCGGCGAGCTCCGCACGCTCCTCGCGGAGGCCGCGCCGGTCCCCCACCCCCTCGTGGGCCTGCTCGACGACGAGGCCGTCGCGCTCGTCCCCACCGCACCGGGCACGGACGTCGCCGCCGGCGTCCACGCCACCCTGCAGGCCCTCGCCCCCGGCCTCGCGGGCTCCGGCATCGCCGTGGGCGTCAGCGACGTCGCCCCGGCCGCCGAACTGCGCGGCGCCGTCGAGGAGGCCCGCTACGCGCGCCGCCTCGCCACCGGCCGCACCGCCCCCGTGTGCGTCGTCCGGCACGACGAGCTCGCCACCCACGTCCTGCTGCTCGCGAGCGTGCCGGACGACGTCCGCCAGATGTTCGAGATGCGGCTCCTCGACCCCCTGCGGACCTACGACGACGTGCACAAGGCCGACCTGATCCGCACCCTCGAGACGTTCCTGCAGAACTCCGGGTCCTGGACCCGGTGCGCCGAACAGCTGCACCTGCACGTGAACTCCGTCCGGTACCGCATCCAGCGCATCGAGGACCTCACCGGCCGCGACCTGTCCCGCCTGGAGGACCGGGTCGACTTCTTCCTCGCCCTCCGCCTCGCCTAGGACCGTCCGGAGCACAGCGCGCGGTCGATGAGCGCGGCGGACGCCTTGGCCTGCTCCAGCGGCGACTCGTCCGGCTCCAGCGCGCTCGCGTAGAACACCGTCACCGAGCGGCGGCCGTCGGCCGTGACGGCGTTGTCGGTCATCGCGTTCCAGCCGCCGCCGCCGTGGAACCAGACCTTCTTCCCGCACGACGTCGTGCGCTGCATCAGCCCCAGCCCGTACATGGGCTCCTTGTAGTACATCTCGAAGCCCGTGGCCTCCACGGTCTTCTGCATCTCCCTCAGCTGCGCCGGAGCCAGCAGCCGCCCGCCGAGCAGCGCCCGGAAGAAGCGGTTGACGTCCTCGGTCGTGCTGATGAGGGACCCGTCGGCCTGCCCCGCCGCGAACGTCGACACGTCCGTCAGCGGGCCGCCCGGGGTCCAGCGCTTGTACGCGGCCAGGCGCGGGGACGGCAGGTGCGGCGAGGCGCCGGGCAGGATCGTGCCCCGCAGGCCGAGCGGCTCGATGACGCGGTCGCGCACCTCCTCCCGCCAGGACCGGCCGGTCGCCTTCTCGATGATCATCCCGGCGAGCACGTAGTTGGTGTTGGAGTAGCCCCACTGCCGGCCGTCCGGCTTGAACACCGGTTCCTTCTGCAGCGCCATGGCCACCAGCTCCTCGGGCCGGAAGGTGCGGAACCGCTCCTGCAGGAACTCCTCGTACGTGGTCGCCCGCTCGAGCGGCACGGAGTCGGCGTACTCGGGGAGCCCGCTGCGGTGCCCCAGGAGGTACTGCACGGTGATCTTCGACCCGTCGTACTCGCCGACGTCGAGGAGGCCGGGCAGCCACTGCTCCACCGTGTCGTCGAGCCCGATCCGGCCCTCGCCCACCAGCTGAAGGACGGTGGTGGCCACGAACGCCTTCGTCGTGCTGCCGGCCCGGTGCCGCGCGTCCCACGGCACCGGGCGGTTCGACTCGAGATCGGCGACCCCGGCGCGCGCGGCCGTCCGTCCCGCGGGCGTGCGCACCTCGGCGAGGACCCCGGTCGTCCCGGTCGCCGCCAGCGCGTCCACGTCCCGCTGCAGCCGCGCCCTCCCGTCCCGGTCCTCCGCGGCGACGGCGACCGACGGCACCGTCACCCCCGCCAGCAGGGCGACCCCGGTGACGGTCAGCCGGCGCCACGTGCGCTTGGCCTTCGTACTGTTGGCCTTCGTACTGTTGGACTTCGTGCTGTTGGACTTCGCGTGGTTCGTCATGCCGCAAGAGTCGCCCGGTCCGCCGCCCCGGGCCATAGGGGATCACCCCGGCATTCCGCGCGCGAACCCCGGTTCGTCCCCGGGGTCGCCCTCAGGGTGCGTCCCCGGCGCCCCGGGCGACTCAGGGCCGCCTCCGGGGCGGAGCCAGACCCGGTAGGCGGTCTGGAGGGCGGCCCGGCGGGCAGGGTCCATGAGGACGTCGACGCCGTCGACCCCCGGACCCGAGCACGTCCGAGCCGGAGCCGAGGCGCGCCGCCGCGTGCGGCAGCGGGTTACGCCGATCATTTTCCGGCGAAGCGGTACCTCGTCTGTCCGTGGGGGTCCTTGGCGAACGCGAAGGCCGTGGCCGGCTCGATCCGGTACACGGCCGCGGCGTCGTCGCCCGCGCCGAAGACGCCGTCGCCGACCTCGAAGCGCCAGGTCTCGCCGTACTTGTCCACGTACGCGTCGGCGAGGCGCCGCAGGGACGGACCGTCGGTCACCTGCACGGCGACGCCCTCGACGACGACGTCGAGGCCCTGCGCCCACGCGTTGTTCCCCGTGGTCAGCGTCACCTGCCGGCTGTGGTCGAGGTTGCGGGCCTTCTGCTCGCGCAGGCCGGTGCAGAAGTGGACGGCGTCCTCGTGCAGCACCCCGATGAGGGGCGTCACGTGCGGCCGCCCGTCCCCTCGCACGGTGGCGAGCCAGTACAGTTCCGCGTCCTGCAGCACGCGCCGGGCGTCGGGCCACGGAGTCGCGCGCGCGGACGGGTCGCTGAAGCGGCCGTCGAACTCGGTGACGGGTGCATCGCCGTTCATGGGATTCCTCGCTTTCAGGCGGTGTGGCGGGCGAGGGCGGGGACGACCGTGTCCCACGTCCGGCCGGGCAGACCCTGGCCGGTGCGCGGGAGGATCAGCAGTTCGGCGCGGGGGATCTCGGCGGCGAGGGCCTCGGCGTTGCCGAGCGGGAAGAACGGGTCGTCCTCGCCGTGGATCACGAGGGTCGGGGCGGCGATGGCGGGGAGGCGCTCGCGCCAGCGGTCGCCGCAGTCGAGGGCGGCGAACACGGTGCCCATCTGGTTCGCGCGGTGCGCCTTGCCGGGGTCGGCGCCGGGGAGCGTGCGGTCGTGGATCCGTTCGATGGCCGCGCGGGCCTCGTCCTCGTCGAAGTCGCGGCCGCCCATGGCGCGGGCGCTCGCGAGCTGGAAGGCGACGACGGACGACCGGTCGGTCCAGTCGACCGGCGGGGCGTTCGTGAAGTGCTCCATGAGCTCGGGCGCGTGGTCGGGGAGGTCGGGGTCGACCGGGCCGGGGGCGACGGGCCGGGTGCCGATGAGGGTGAGGGTGGCGACGCGGCCGGGGTGGTCGAGGGCGAGGAGCTGGGCGATCCAGCCGCCGGGGCCCGCGCCGACGACGTGCGCGCGGGGCAGGTCCAGGGCGTCGAGCAGGGCGGCGGCGTCCGCGACGAGGTCGCGGAGGGTGTAGCCGGGGGCGTCCGGGTCGACGGTGGTGGAGCGGCCCACGTCGCGCAGGTCGTACCGGACGACGAAGCGCCGCAGGGCCGCGAGGCGCGCGCAGAACGCGTCGGGCCACGTGAGCATCGTCCCGCCGATGAGCAGGATCGGCGGGTCGGCGGGGTCGCCGAAGGTCTCCGTGCACAGTTCGACGCCGTTGGCCTTGATGAGTTCTTCCATACCCGTTCGGACCCGCGCGGCGTCCGGAACTCATCGGCCGGCGGCGCCGGGCGGCGCCACCGGCCGGAGCGGTCAGGACTTGAGGGCGTTGAGGGCCGCGGCGATGTTCTCCTCGGCCGCGTCCCGGCGGACGCCGAGGCCGGACAGGACGCCGTCGCCGTCCTCGAGTTCGAGAAGGGCGAGGAGGAGGTGCTCGGTGCCGATGTAGTTGTGGCCGAGCCGCAACGCCGCACGGAACGTCAGCTCCATCGCCTTCTTCGCGTGCGGCCCCATGGGGATCTCGTCCGGCCGGCCGCCGCTCTCGGGCGGCAGCGTCTCCCGGGCGGCCTGCCGGACGGTGTCGAGCAGGACGCCCTGCGCCGTGATCGCCTTCGCGGCGAGCGCGTCCGGTTCGGCGAGCAGCCCCAGGACAAGGTGCGCGGGCTCGATGCGCTCGTTGCCCGCGGCGCGCGCCTCCGTCATGGCCGCCACGACGACGTTGCGGGCGCGCGGGGTGAAGCGCTGGAAGTTCTCGGCCGGGTCGAGCGGCGTCCCCTCCTTCGGGACGAACCGCTTCTGCGCCGCCTGCTTGGTGACGCCCATGCTCTTGCCGATCTCGGTCCAGGACGCCCCGGACCTGCGGGCCTGGTCGACGAAGTGGCCGATGAGGTGGTCGGCGATCTCGCCGAGGTGGTCGGCGGCGAGGACCGCGTCCGTCAGCTGCTCGAGGGGGTCGGTGTGGACCTTCTTGATGGCGTCGATGAGCTCGTCCAGCCGGACGTCGCCGATCGGCCGTCCCGATTCCGTCATACGTCAACCATAGGTTGACGACCTCGGACCGTCAACCGCGCGTTGACGATCACCATCCGGCGGCCCCCGCGAAGGACGTCCCGTGCGGCCGGTACCCGAGGAACGCGCGGGCCGCCGAGATGTCGAGGGTCCGCTCGACCGCGAGATGGCTGATCGCGTACCGGGTGATCCGGGGCGGTTCGGGACGTCCGGCCAGCAGGAACGCGCCCTCGGCGACGGCGGCGACCGGACGGGCGAGGGCCGCCGGGACGTAGACCGGCCTGGCCCGGACGCCGCGCTCGCGCAGGATCTCCCGGAACGCCGCGTCGATCGTGACCGGTTCGGCGTCGGCGACGTTGAACGCGCGCGGGACGACGCCCGGGACGGTCGCGGCCAAAGCGCAGGCCAGGACGAGGTTGCCGATCGACGTGAGGCTGATCCGCTGCCCGCCCGTCCCGACCGCGGGCAGGACCGGCCCCCGCACCGCCGAGAGCACGCGCGGGAGCAGGGTCGTGTCGCCGGGCCCGTAGACGGCGTGCGGCCGCAGGACGATCGCGCCGCGGGCGAGCGCGACCCGTTCGGCCGCCGCCTTCGAGGCCCCGTAGGCGTTCATGTAGCGGCGGACGGGCGCCTCGTCCTCGGTCGCCATGACGCTCGGCCGGAACGGGTCGTACACGCTCGCCGTGCTGACGTGCACGAACCGCGCGTCCGGGAACGTCGCGAGGGCGCTGCGGGTGCCGGTGAGGTTCGCGGCGAACAGGTCGGCCGGGCGTCCCCAGTCGGTGACGCTCCCCGCGCAGTGGATCACCGCGTCCACGCGGGGCGGGCCGGGCAGCGGGCCGCGCACGAGGTCCCACGGCCGGTAGGGCGCGCCGCCCAGGTGCCCCGGGGACACGGCTGGACGGCGGCCGAACGCGAAGACCGTCACGCCCTCGGCGGTGAGCGCGCGGCACACCGCGCCGCCGACGAACCCGGACGCACCGGTCACGGCGATCCTCATCGGGCCACCAGCTCCCGCAGACGATCGCGGTCGAGCTTGCGCGTGCGTCCGGACCGGGGCAGCTCGGGGAGGACGACGACGCGGTCGGGCAGCGCGTCGTGGTCGATGACGCCCGGGAGCGCGCGGCGGAGCCGTCCGGGCAGGTCGGGCGGCCCCACGACGGCCAGGACCACCTCCTCGTCGCCCGTGGACGGGTCGGGGACGCCGACGATCGCGGCCTCGGCGACGTCCGGGAGCGCGGCGATCGACGGCTCGTACAGGCCCGGGTACAGGTTGAACTTGCCGCGGATGAGCATGTCCTTCTTGCGCCCGGTGAGGACGAGCCGTCCGCCGTCGAGGCGCGCGAGGTCCCCGGTCGGGAGTTCGGCCAGGGGGTCGGCGCCGAGGTAGCCGCGGCACAGGTTCGGTCCCGCGAGGTGCAGTTCGCCGTCGTCCGCGAGGCGCGCGGCGACGCCCGGCAGCGGCGCCCCGAGCAGGTCGCCCGGCCCCGCGAACGCGAGCTTCTCCTCAGCCGACGCGATCGCGACCGGGAGGATCTCGGTCATCGCGTACACCGACGCGACCTCGGCCGACGGCGCCGCCGCCATGGCCCGCCGCAGGATCGCGGGCGGCGCCGGGGCCGCGCCGAGCAGGACGTGCCGCAGCGTTCCCGGCAGTTCCGGCGCCGCGTCCAGGATCTCCGCGAGGTGCACGGGGACGCAGAAGGTGTGCGTCGCCCGGCGGTCGCGCAGCAGCCGGGCGAACTCGGCGGGCGGGCGGCCGAGCGGCGGCAGCGACCAGCGGGCGCCGGAGATCAGCGTGGGCAGCCCGAGCATGAGCTGGTCGGTGTGGACGACGTCGCCCGGGCCGAGCGGCAGCCGCGCCCGGAACAGGTCGAGCGCCGCCGCGAGCGAGCCCTGCGTGTGGACGACCGCGCGCGGGTCCGCCGTCGTCCCCGACGTGAAGATCACGGCGGCGGGCGCGTCCGGGTCGGCGTCCGCGCCGGGCTCGGGCGCCGGGCCGGACGCGAGCCGCGCGAACGCGAGGGACCCGCGCGGGACGCCCGGGAGCCGCCGGCCGACGTGGACGTGCCGCATCGGCCCGGCGCCCGGTATCCGCAGGTCCCCGAGGTTCGGCAGCAGCAGCCCGCGGCGCCGCGCGTAGGCCCGGACGGGCCGCAGCCGGCTGCCCGCGTAAAGGACCGACTCCGCCGCCGACCAGCGGGGCCGCGCCAGCCGCAGCCGCGCGGTGAACATCTCGGGCCCGGCGCCCGGGTCGGCGAACACCACCACTCCCCCGGCCGCGACGGCCCCGAGCGCGAGGACGAGCGAGTCGGGCGACGGCCGCACGGAGAACAGCACGCCGTCCCCCGGCGCCATCCCCGCCGAGATCAGCCCGTACCGGACGGCCAGCACGCGCCGCCGCAGCTCCCCGTAGGCGAGTTCGGCGCCGTCCCCCGCGACGAGCGCCACGGCGTCGGGCGTCCGCGCCGCCTGGTCCAGCAACCGCCGAACGAGCGTCATCGTGGGGCCTCCGAGCGGATCGTCAGACGTCGGTAGGTCGGGATCAGGACGTTCCGGGCGGCTGCTCGGTCGACGACGTGCAGGGGCGCGGCGTCCAGGACGGTGCGGGCCACGCGGCGGATCTGGGCCATGGCGAGGGGGTAGCCGATGCAGAAGTGCGGGCCCGCGCCGAACCAGAGGCGGCGCAGTTCGGGCGGGTGCGGGCGGTCGGGGTCGAAGGGGCCGAGGTCGCGGCAGCAGTTGTGCGTGGCGATGAGGATCCGGTCGCCCGGCCGGACGGCCGCGCCGCCGATCCTCGACGCCCGGTGCACGCTGCGCAGCATGACGGGCGTCGGGGTGGTGAACCGCATGGCCTCGTCGATCGCCCGGTCCAGGAAGCCGTCCGAGGCGGCGGCGTCGGCGAGCAGCCCGGAGTCGGCGAGGAGGGCGACGAGGCGGGGGGTGAGCGTCGCGACGGTCTCGGTGCCGGTGAGGAAGAACGCCCCGGCGGCGCCGCGCGCCTCGTCCTCGGACAGGCCGAGCGTCCGCATGCGTCCCATGACGGTCGACTCGTCCCCGGCGGCGTACGCCTTCGCGGCGGCGTCGCCGAGCGGGTCCAGCACCGCGCGGGCGCGCCGGACCTGCGCGGGCGACAGCCGCCGGGTCCGCAGCGAGACGGCCGAGACGACGCGCTCGCCCTGCTCGAACAGCCGCCGGAACTCGCGTTCGGTGCTCAGGTCCAGGCCGATGACCTCGCTGATCACGGCGCCCGCCATGACGCGCGCGGCGTCCACGAGGTCGACGGGCGCGCCGCCCGCGAGCCGGTCGCGCAGCCGGTCCAGCGGGCCCGCGAGGACGCGCGCGCACAGGTCGTCCGCGTAGGCGGGGGTGAACAGGTCGGTGAGGCGGCGCCGGAGCGCCCGGTGCGCGTCGCCCTCCATGTTGAGCAGGACGGACGGCCCCAGCACGGGCGTCCACAGTTCGCCGGGCGATCCGGGGCCGTCCTTGCGGAACGTCTCGCCGTCCATGAGGACGCCGCGCGCGAGGGCCGCGTCGTTCACCACGACGCCCACGCCGGGCACCCGGACGACGGGGCCGCGCCGGGCGAGGCCGCGCAGCAGCGGGTACGCGAACGGGTGCGCGGAGAGGTAGAGGCGGCGTTCCCGGTTCTCTGGACGACCGTTCATCGGATGTCGACCTCCGCGGGCCGGTACCGGTGGTCGGCGTACCAGCCGAGGGTCCGGACCAGGCCGAACGCGCGGAGCCGCCGCACCGACCCGTAGACGATCACGTCGTCGCGCAGCCCGTAGGCGGGGGTGAGGTACCGGACGCGGTTGACGAGCGCGCGGTCCTCGTGGACGTCCTCGATGCGGGTGCGCGGGAAGCCGCCCGCGCGCTCGTACAGGTCGGCGGTGACGGCGACGTTGCAGCCCGGCATCATCACGTAGGGACCGAGGTAGAGGGGGTCCTGGTTCCCCGGGCGGAACCGGCCGAACAGGGCGGCGACCTCGATGACGGCGGGCAGCAGCCGGCGTTCCCAGAGCTTGAGGGGGAACTCGTCGGTGCGGGGCCGCAGCGGCCCGCTGACCAGTTCGAGGCCCTCGGCGAACGCCCGCTTCACGGAGGCGATCCAGCCGGGGTGCGGCAGGCAGTCGGCGTCGGTGCGCGCGATGTGCGTGGCCCCGGCGGCGGCGGCGTGCCGGAACCCGGTGTCGGCGGCGGCGCCGGTGCCCTTCTCCTCCTCCCGGACGATCCGGACGCCGAAGCCCGGGCCGTCCGCGGCGAACTCCTCGACGATCTTCGCGGTGGCGTCGGTGCTGGCGTTGTCGACGACGACGAGCGTGAACGCGGTGTCGGTCTGCTCGGCGAGGCGGCGCAGCGTCGCGCCGATCGAGCGCTCCTCGTTGTAGGCGGGGACGACGACCCAGAGGTTCATGGTCACAGCTCCGCGAAGAGGACGCCGAGGCTGAGGCCGCCCGCGAGCCCGACGAGCGCGACCCGGTCGCCGGGCCCGCAGCGCCCGCCGGCGATGGCGGTGGCCAGTTGCAGCGGGAGGCTCGCGGACGCGACGTTGCCGTGGTCGGGCAGCGTCACGACGAGCTTCTCCGGCGGGATCCCGAGGGCCGCGCGCAGCACCTCCAGGTACGGGACGGTCACCTGGTGGACGCCGACGAACGCGAAGTCGTCCCACGTCAGGCCGGTCTTCTCGAGGGCGGTCGTGAACAGTTCGGTGCCGCCCGCGAGGAACGCGTCCTTGAGGCGGCGGCCGTCCCCGCTGAAGTAGGAGCGCTCGGGGTCGCGGGGGTGCATGGAGCCGCCGCCGGGGAGCGTCCCGATCTCCCACGACGCGGAGATGGCGGCGAAGTCGCGGTAGAAGATCCCGCCGTCGGGTGCGGCCTCGACGAGCATCGCGGCGCCGCCGTCGGAGAGGGTGTAGCCGGCGAACGCGTCGACGAACTGCGCGCGGTCGCGGACGTTCCAGCGGATCGCGCGGGACGGGCTCTCGCCGGTGCAGACGAGCACGCGCTCGTGCTGCCCGGTGCGGATCAGCGCGTCGGCGGTCTGCAGGCCGTTGAGGAAGCTGTTGCAGGCGTTCTTGACGTCGAAGACGGGGCAGGTGGCGCCGAGTTTCGCCGCGACGATGTGGGCGGTGGCGGGCTCGACGAGGTCCTGCGACGCCGACCCGAAGACCAGCAGGTCGACGCCGTCCGGGCGGAGGCCGCGGGCGGCGAGGACGCGGCGGGCGGCGGCGACGGCGAGGTCGGACGCCTGCTCGTCGTCGCGCATGACGTGCCGGGCGCGGATCCCGGTCATCCGCTCGACGATCGTGGGGTGCGGCCGGTAGCCGCGGCTTTCGGCGGCGACGCGCGCCTCGACCTCGGCGCTGGTGACGGTCCGCTCCGGCAGGTGCGCGGCGACGGCGGTGATGCGGGCTCTCATGGGGGTCCCCCGGTTCCTCGTGCTCGGTCGGCGGCCAGGACGGCCAGGTTCGCCGACGTGGGCGCCCTCCGGACAGCGAGACCTTACGGAAAGGCCACCGGGGAAGTAGCCCAGTTCGAGGTGAGTACTACCACTTATCCCGAATGAGCGATACGGGCGGTCCGTCCGGTCGCACCGTCCGCGACAATCACCTGGTGACCAGGACAAAGACGACCAGGCCGACCACGGGGCCGACCACGAGGGCGACCGTGCGGGCGGCGAGACGGACGGCGGCGGAGGCGGAACGGCACGAGGCGCGGCTGCTGTGGCACGGCAACCGGGGGCTCTTCGCGCTCCTGCAGGCCGGGCGGCGCACCGGCCCGGTGACGCGCGTGCCGCGGCTCGGCTGGGTGGTGACCGACCCCGTCCTGGCCCGCCGCGTCCTCAACGACCACGAGCACTTCGGCATGAACGGCGAGGGCGGCGTCGGCCACCTGTGGACGCAGCTGTTCGGCGCGGAGATGGGACAGTTCTTCGGCGGCGCCCGGCACGCCGAGGTCCGCACCGCCGCCCGCGACCTGTTCACCGAGGACGCCGCCCGCGCGCTGATCGACCGGTCGCAGGGCGCCCACCACGCCGACCTGGCCCGCCGCCTCGCCGCCGGCGGGACCGTCGACGTCGCCGACACCGCGCGCGTCCTCGCCGGCCGGATGGTCGCCGACGTCCTCGGCCTCCCCGCGGACCGGCCGGACGGGACGTACCGGGCGCTGTTCGGCGCCGGGGAGCGGCTCGCCGCCCTCGCGCTCGGCACCACGGCCTCCACCGAGCTCGACCCGGCGACCGTCGAGCGGGCCCGCGCGATCGTCGAGGGCATCACCGCGGACGTCCCCGAGGCGTACCGGACGGGCGGGCCGGACACCCTGCTCGGCCGCTGCCGGGAGATCGGCCTCGGCCTGCCGATGGCGCGCGGCCTCGCGACCCTGCTGGTGATCGCGGGCACCGAGACCGGCGCGTCCGGGACCGTCCGGACGGTCGCGCTCGTGCACGACACCGGCGGCCAGCGCGCGCTGCTGGACGACCCGTCCCTCATCGACGGCGCGGTGCGGGAGGGCCTGCGGGTCGCCGCGCCCGCGCCCGTCATCGGACGGCACGTCGTGCGGGACGCGGACGTGGCGGGGCGGACGCTGCGCGCCGGCGAGCGCGTGCTGGTGCTCACGTACCTGGCGACGAACGGCGCGGGGCCGTTCGACGTGCGCCGCCCGTACGTGCCGGAGACGCGGCAGCTGTGGTTCGGCGGGGGCCGCCACCTGTGCCTGGGCGCCGCCGTGGCGCGCGTCCAGGTGGCGCGGATGCTGGCGGCGCTGCTGGCGGACGGGCGCCCGTACGCGATCACGCACCGGCGGGCGGCGCGCCGGGTGCTCGTCCCGTCGTACGCGGAGCTGCGGGCGACGCTCGTCCGCTGACGTCCCCCGCGTCCCGGCGACCACGGGGGCCGCCGGGGCGCGGACGGGACGGACGTGCGGAGCGGGCGGGTCAGACGCGCGGGGGCACCAGCTCGCCGGACGGCTCCGGGGAGGGCGGGGACGGCGCGGGCGGCGACACCGTGGTCGTCGGCGGGGCGGGCTCGCCCCGTCCGGGCGCCTCCATCTCGCGGGACGGCGAGTTCCACCACCACAGCGCGACCGAGATCGCGAGGAGCACCAGGATGCCGCCGACGAGCTGCGCGACCGCCATCCGGTGGCTCGGGTCGCGGAACCGGCGGCCGCGCGGCGGGCGCGCGGCGCGGCTCCGGCGGCGCTGGGCGCGGCGGGTCTCCCGCCGTTCGCGGCGGCTCGGCGGTCGGGCCCGTTCACGTGCCGAGGGCTCGGTGAACGCGGCACCGCGGACGAAGTCTTCGTCGAACACGGGCTCGTCGAAATCTGCGGGCATCGGACGCTCCGGCGCGGGGGGCGGACGCCTCCACGGTAGTTGACTCCGGCACCCATCGGACACCGCGCCGTTTCCGAACGCCGCACAGAACCGATAGTCGACTATCGATTGATAGGGTGAGCAGGTGCCGAGCGAACCCCCGAGACCGCTGCGCGCCGACGCGGCCCGCAATTCCGCGAAGATACTGCGGGCCGCGCGGCAGGTCTACGCCGAGCAGGGCCCCGACGCGCCGCTCGAGGAGATCGCCCGCCGCGCGGGCGTGGGCATCGCGACGCTGTACCGCCGCTTCCCCGACAAGGCCGTCCTCATCCGCGCCGCCCTCGACCAGAGCTTCACCGAGGAGCTCGCGCCGGTCATCGAGGAGGCGCTGGACGACGCCGATCCGCGGCGCGGGCTGGCCCGGGTGATCGAGACGGCCGTGGCGCTGACCGCCCGCGACCACAACATGGTCACCGCGGCTCGGAACGCCGGCGGCTTCCCGATGGACGCGGGCGCCCGGTTCTTCGCGTCGCTGGCCCCGCTGATCCGCCGCGGCCAGGACGCCGGGCTCGTCCGCGCCGACCTGGTGCTCGACGACGTCCGCAGGATCATGTCGATGCTGGTCAGCGTGCTGTGGACGCTCGACCCGCGGGAGGACGGCTGGCGGCGCTACGTCGGGCTGCTCCTCGACGGGCTCAAGCCGGAGGCGGCGAGCCCGCTGCCGCCCCCGGCTCCGCTGCTGATCCGGCGCCCGGGCGGCTGACGAGCCGCCCGGACGGGCCGGGGCGGCGGCTACCCGTCGCCGTGCGCGAGGTCGATGTCGTGGCCGTCCAGCCCGGCCCCGGAGACGGTGACCGCGGTCGCCCGCGGCGGGTAGCCGGTCGCGATGACCGTGTACGCGCCGCCGTCGAGGTCGGAGAAGGCGTAGGCGCCGTCCGGGCCGGTCGTGGTCGTCGCGACCGCGTTCCCGGCCGCGTCGATCAGCGTCACCCGCGCGCCGCCGAGCGGCGCCCCCGCGCCGCGCACCGTGCCCCGCACGTGCGCGCCGGGGCGCAGCTCCACCTCGACCCGGGTGACGCCGCCCGCGCCGACCTCGACGGGGACGGCCTGCGGCCGATGCCCGGGCGCGTTGACCGCGAGGGTCATCGCGCCCGGCACCAGGTCCGTGACGGCGAACTCCCCCGGCGGGCCGGTCTCCGCCGTCGCGAGGACGTCCCCGCGGACGTCCGTCACGATGACCACGGCACCGGCGACCGGCGCCCCGCCATGCGCGGACCGCACGATCCCCGACAGGCCGCTCGTCCCGCCCAGCAGGACGTCGTGGGCGACCGGCCCGTCGCCGACCGCGATCGACGCGGCCTGCGGCTGGTGGCCGTCGGCGGAGGCGATCAGCACGTAGGAGCCGGCCTCCGGCGCGGTCAGGGCGTACGCGCCGTCGCGGTGCGCGACGGCCCGGCCCACCTGGCGTCCCGCCTGCGAGATCAGCGTCACGGCGGCGCCCGCCACGGGCGCGCCCTCCACCCCGCGGACGTGCCCGGTGACGGGGACCCCGGTCGCGCCCGGCCCGTCCGGCGCACCGTCGTGCGCACTACCCGAGGCCGCCGGGGCCGCCGGGGCGGCGGCGCCGGACCCCCGGGCGGCGACAAGCGCCTCCTGCTTCACCTCGGCCGCGGCGACCGGCTCGCGGGCCTCGCCGCCGGGCGCCCCCTCGGCCGCCGCCCCGGGCGCGGGCGGTTCCGCGGCGGGACGGCGGCGCGGGATGAGGGACGCGATGGCGAAGGCCAGCAGGGCGGCGCCCGCCCCCGCGCCCATGACCACCTTGAAGCCGTCCTCGGAGGGCACCGGGACGCCGCCGAGGCTCACGACCATCTCGGCGAGGACGACGCCCGCGGCGGCGCTGGCGATCGACGTGCCGATCGACCGCATCAGCGTGTTGAGGCTGTTCGCCGCGCCCGACTCGGACGCGGGCACCGCCCCCATGATGAGCGTGGGCATCGCCCCGTACGCGAAGCCGATGCCGGCGCTGATGACGCAGGTGGCCAGCACGAGGTGCCAGATCTCCTCCATCAGCAGGATGTTCACCCCGTACCCGGCGGCGACGATCAGCGCGCCGATCATCAGCGTGACCTTCGGCCCCGCGCTCCTGGAGATCGCGGCGGAGACCGGGGCCATCGCCATCATCACCAGGCCGCCGGGCATCATGACCAGGCCCGCGACCAGCAGCGACTCGCCGAGGCCGTGCCCGGTCGCCGTGGGCAGCTGGACGACCTGCGGGATGACCAGCGACATCGCGAACATGGAGAAGCCGATCGCGATCGACGCGATGTTGGTGACGAGCACCTGCCGGCGCGCGGTGGTGCGCAGGTCGACCAGCGGGTCCCGGACGCGCAGCTCGAACGCGCCCCACACCAGCAGGACGGCGGCGGCCGCACCGAACAGGCCGAGGGTCGTGCCGCTCGTCCAGCCCCAGTCGGCGCCCTGGGAGATGGCCAGCAGCAGGCAGACCAGGCCGATCGCCATGCCGGCGGCCCCGACCAGGTCGAACCGTCCGCCGGTCCGCATCCGCGACTCCGGCACCAGGGTCAGCACGAGCAGGAACGCGACGGCGCCGAGGCCGGCCGAGAACCAGAACAGGGCGTGCCAGTCGAAGGTGTCGGCGATGAGCGCGGCGGCGGGCATGCCGAAGGCGCCGCCGACGCCGAGGGAGGCGCTCATCAGCGCGATGGCGGACGGCAGGCGCTCGGCGGGCAGCTCGTCGCGCATGATGCTGATGCCCAGCGGGATCACGCCGGCCGACAGCCCCTGGAGCACCCGGGCGACGATCATCGGGAGCAGGGTGTCGCTGAGCCCCGCCGTGACCGAGCCGACCACCATCGCGGCCACGCTGATCAGCAGCATGAGGCGCTTGCCGTACATGTCCCCGAGCCGTCCGCTGACCGGGGTGGCGACGGCCGCGGCGAGCAGCGTCGCGGTGACCGCCCAGGCGGCGTCCGACGCCGACGCGTCCAGCAGCCGGGGCAGGTCCGGGACGATCGGGATGACCAGGGTCTG
Organism: Spirillospora sp. NPDC052242; assembly: GCF_040679555.1. Taxonomy (NCBI): domain Bacteria; kingdom Bacillati; phylum Actinomycetota; class Actinomycetes; order Streptosporangiales; family Thermomonosporaceae; genus Spirillospora; species Spirillospora sp. NPDC052242. The sequence continues at coordinate 40,150 of NZ_JBFAUZ010000023.1, read as the reverse complement.
CATCAGCGAGACCACGATCCCGCTGAAGGCGAGGACCGCCACGACCAGGTTCACCCGCACGGGCGCGGGCGCCTCCCGCCCCGCGGCCCGGGGTTGCGCATGGGACATGTATCGAGCCTCCGTAGGAGCTTTCGGATGATCACGACGGATCGCGCTCGGTGGATCGGGTGGCGTCCGTCCGGGGACGGCCACAAGTGATACGCAACTATCACTTAATGCTCTGGCGAGGCTAACACGACCGAAAGTGAACTCTCGGTTGTTCCGCCGCAGCGTGTCCGACGCCACACCCTGACTAGAACGTGTTCTATCTAAACCTCGACCGCCCGGTGACGAAGCTCACCGGCACTCCCCCTTGAGATCGACCGTGCTTCCATGGCAGCACACTCGCCGCCCGTTTCGCCTGATGAAAGCCCGTCATACCAAGCAAGCGATTGAATAAGACTCCTGATTAGACTCGAGTCTCATTTTCTCTTGTCGGGCCCGTGGAACGCGTTCTACGGTGGGCTCGAGCAGCAGCGTCGTCGCAGGCAAGGAGCGCCGCCATGACCGCCACCGCACCCGAGACCGCCGCCCCGGAAACCGCCGCACCCGGGACCGCCGTGCCCGCCGGGTTCGACTTCAGCAGCCCCGACCTGATGGCCGAGCGCGTCCCGCTCGCCGAGTTCGCGGCGCTGCGCCGCACCGCCCGCCCGTGGTGGAACCCGCAGCCCCGGGGCACGACGGGCTTCGCCGACGACGGCTTCTGGGTGATCAGCAAGCACGCGCACATCAAGGAGATCTCGCGCGACCACGAGCTGTTCTCGGCGAACGCGAACGGGTCGGTGATCCGGTTCAACGAGCGGTTCGCCCCCGAGGAACTGGACGTCCAGCGCGAGAACCTGCTGCTGCACATGGACCCGCCGACGCACGCCAAGCTGCGCCGGATCGTCTCCCGGGGCTTCACCCCGCGCGTGATCAACGGGCTGCACGACGCCCTGCGGGACCGCGCGGAGCGGATCGTGGCGGACGCGCGGCGCCGCGGCGGCACCGGCGACTTCGTCACCGAGATCGCCGCCGAGCTGCCGCTGCAGGCGATCGCCGAGCTGATGGGCGTCCCGCAGGAGGACCGGCGGCGGCTGTTCGACTGGTCGAACCAGATGCTCGGCTACGACGACCCCGAGTACGACGGCGACCCGGCGTGCGCCGCAGCGGAGATCATCGGCTACTCGATGGAGCTGGCCGAGCAGCGCCGCGGCTGCCCCGCGCACGACATCGTCACGAAGCTGGTCGAGGCGGACGTGGACGGCCGCGGCCTCACCGACGACGAGTTCGGCTACTTCATGATCCTGCTCGCGGTGGCCGGGAACGAGACGACGCGGAACGCGATCACGCACGGGATGATCGCGTTCTTCGACCACCCGGAGCAGTGGGAGCTGTACCGGGCCGAACGTCCCGAGACGGCGGCGGACGAGATCGTCCGGTGGGCGACGCCGGTGACGGCGTTCCAGCGCACGGCCGTCCGCGACACCGAGCTCGGCGGCGTGGAGATCAAGGCCGGGCAGCGGCTCGCCATGTACTACAGCTCGGCGAACTTCGACGAGGACGTCTTCGACGCCCCGGCCGCGTTCGACGTGCGCCGCTCCCCCAACCCGCACCTCGGGTTCGGCGGCACCGGCGCGCACTACTGCATCGGGGCGAACCTCGCCCGCCTGGAGATCGGGCTGATCTTCGACGCGCTCGCCGACCAGATGCCGGGCATCGCCCGGGCCGGGGAGCCGCGGCGGCTGCGCTCGGCCTGGCTGAACGGGATCAAGGAGCTTCCGGTCCGCTTCTGCTGACCCGCGGCGGCGCCGCGCCGCCGCGCCGCCGCGATCTCACTCTCCGGGACCGCCCTTCCGACCCGAACTAGAACGCGTTACATTCGAAAGCGAATCTCGTTCTAGAAGGAGATCGCATGGGGAACCCGGTGATCGTCGAGGCCGTGCGGACGCCGCTCGGCAAGCGGAACGGCGTGCTCGCCGGCCTGAAGGCGCAGGCCGTCCTCGCGCACGTGCTGACCGCCGCCGTCGAGCGCTCCGGCATCGACCCGGGCCAGGTGGAACAGGTCTTCGCCGGGTGCGTCACGCAGGCGGGCGAGCAGGGCGGCCACGTCGGCCGCTACGCCTGGCTGTACGCGGGGCTGCCCTGGCAGACGGGCGTCACGACCGTCGACGCCCAGTGCGGCTCCGCGCAGCAGGCCGTCCACCTCGCCGCGTCGCAGGTGGCGGCCGGGGTCGTGGACGTCGCCATCGGCTGCGGCGTCGAGGTGATGAGCCGCACGCCGCTCGGCGCCAACGTCTACCCCGCCGACCCGCGCCCGGACGACTGGTCGCTCGACATGCCCGACCAGTTCGGCGCCGCCGAGCGGATCGCGGCCCGCCGCGGGTTCACCCGCGCCGACATCGACGCGTTCGGCGCCCGGTCGCAGCAGCTCGCCGCCAAGGCGTGGGCGGACGGCCGGTTCGAGCGCGAGATCGTCCCGATCGAGGCGCCCGTCCTGGACGCGGAGGGCAACCCGACCGGGGAGACCCGCACGGTGACCCGCGACCAGGGTTTGCGCGAGACCACCGTCGAGGGCCTCGCGAAGCTCAAGCCCGTCCTCGGCGAGGACGCGCTGCACACCGCCGGGACGTCCTCGCAGATCTCCGACGGGGCCGCGGCCGTCGTCGTCATGTCCGAGGAGAAGGCCGAGGCGCTCGGCCTGCGCCCGCGCGCGCGCTTCAAGGCCCAGGCCCTCGTGGGCGGCGAACCGTACTACCACCTGGACGGCCCCGTGCAGTCCACCGAGCGGGTGCTGGCCCGCGCGGGGATGACGATGAACGACATCGACATCACCGAGGTCAACGAGGCGTTCGCGTCCGTCGCGCTGTCGTGGGCGTCCGTCCACGAGCCGGACATGGACAAGGTCAACGTCAACGGCGGCGCGATCGCGCTCGGCCACCCCGTCGGCGCGACCGGCGCCCGGCTGATCACCACCGCGCTGCACGAGCTGGAGCGCCGCGACGCGGGAACGGCCCTCGTCACCATGTGCTGCGGCGGGGCCCTCTCGACCGCGACCATCCTCGAGCGCGTCTGACCTCGGACGCATCCGCGCCCGGACGCGTCCGGGCGCGGAGACAGTTGCACCGCCCGCGTCCGGCCCCGGACGCGGGCGTCCCCAGGCGCGAAAGGCGGTCTGCCATTGCAGCCGGAACCGGAGGACCTCGGCGGGGGCCTGTGGAGCGTTCCCGTGCCCATCCCGGGCAACCCGCTCGCGTACACGCTGGTGTACGCGCTGGACGGCCCGCGCGGCCCCGTCCTGATCGACGCCGGCTGGCAGCACGAGGACGCCTGGGCGGCCCTGACGGGCGGCCTCGCGACCTTCGGGATCGACGTCGCCGACGTGCGCGGCGTGGTGGTCACGCACTTCCACCCCGACCACGCCGGCCTCGCGGGCCGGGTGCGGGAGGCGTCCGGCGCGTGGATCGCGATGCACCGCGCGGACGCCGACATCGTGCGGCTGTTCCACTCGGTCGACCGCGCCCAGCGCACCGGCATCGAGCACGACTCGATGAAGCGCGCCGGGGCGTCCGCGGCCGAACTGGAGGGCTTCGTCGGCGGCGGCGGCCGGGTCGACCCGCCCGCCATCCCGGACCGTGAGCTGTCCGACGGCGACCTGATCGACCTGCCGGGACGCAAGCTCCGCGCGATCCACACCCCGGGGCACTCCCCCGGCCACATCTGCCTGCACCTGGAGGACGCGGACCGCATCTTCACCGGCGACCACGTCCTGCCGCGCATCACCCCGCACATCGGGCTGTACCCCTACGACATCCCCGACGTCGACCCGCTCGGCGCGTTCCTCGGCTCGCTCGCCCGCATCGGCGAGATGACCGTGGACGAGGTGCTGCCCGCCCACCAGTACCGGTTCGCCGACCTGTCCGCGCGCGTCCGCGAGATCGTCGAGCACCACGAGGAGCGGCTCGGCGAGGTCACCGCGCTGCTGTCGGCGTCCCCGACCTCGCTGTGGGACGTGGCGGCGGGCCTCACCTGGCGCCACCCGTGGACCGAGATGCCCATGGAGGCCCGCCGGATGGCGACCGGCGAGGCCGCGGCACATCTGCGCACGCTGGAGAACCGCGGCCTCGTCCGCCGCGCGGACGTCGACGGCGTCCTGAGCTTCACCGTGGCAGGCTGATCCGGCGGCTCTCCAGCCACTCCTGGTCGGCCTCGGTCCACAGCATCGGCTCGAGGGTCTCCAGCCCGTCCGCCCACGCGGCGGCCGCCGCCTCGGCGGCCGCCACGGCGCGCCTCCGCCGCACGACCGTCCGGACGACGTCGAACAGCGCGTACACGAGGACCCCGCAGACCAGCACTCCGACGACCACGGCGGGACCTCCCCTCAGGTCGCCCACCGTACGGACGGCCCGGTCGGAACCGGCCCCGCATGACCGGAAGCGCGGAAACCGGCGACGGCTTCTTTACCCAGGGGATCCCCGCAGCGGCGGACTCGAACCTTCCATGATCATGTCCGCTTCCCCCGACCGCCACCCGCACGCCCCGGCGCTCCGGACGCGTCGCGCGTTCCCGCGCGCGCGTCCGGGGGCGATCACCGCCGGTGCGTTCCCGGTCAGTCCGCGCGCAGGTCGAGGCGCGGCCAGGGGGCGACGTCCTTCTGCAGCCGGCGGTCGTGGGTGGCGAGGACGACGGCCGCCGGGGTCGCGTCGAGGGCCTCGGTGAGCTCGTCCACGAGGGCGATCGACAGGTGGTTCGTCGGCTCGTCCAGCAGGAGGACGTGCGGGCGCGCGGCCAGCGCCATCGCGAGGTCGAGGCGGCGCTGCCGGCCCATCGACAGCTCGCGCACCGGCCGGCCCGCGTCCGCCGACGGCAGCAGGCCGAGGTCGCCCAGCGCGACCGCCTCGCCCTCGGCGAGGACGCCCGTGCTCACCAGCCGCCCGACGTGCGCGGCGAACACGTCGCGGGCGCGGCGGCCGCTCGCGCTCGGCGACTCCTGCGCGAGCAGCGCCACCCGCGCCTTGCGGGCGCGCCGCACGGACCCCGACGTCGGTTCCAGGGTCCCGGCCAGCACCGCCAGGAGCGTCGACTTGCCCGCGCCGTTCGGGCCGGTCACGACCAGCCGCGAGCCCGACTCCAGCGCGACCGACGCCTCCCGGTGCAGCCGCCCGTCGACCCGGACGTCCGTCGCGGTGAGCAGCCGGGCGCCCGGCCGCGCCGGGAGGTCCGGCATCCGGAACCGCAGCGGCGGCACCGGCGCGGTCACCGCGTGCCGCTCCAGGTCGTCGCGGCGGCGGTGCACGGACCGGACGAGCGCGGGCGCGCGCGTCGCCCGCTGGTGCTTGCCCGTGCCCTTGTCGGGCCGCCACCCGGTGACGAGCCGGTTCTGCGCCTCCGACAGGTCGCGGGTGAGCCGCGCGTGCTCGGCCCGCTGCCGGTCGTACTCGTCCTCCCAGCGCCGCAGCTCCGCCTCGCGCCCCTCCCGGTACCCGGCGAAGCCGCCGCCGTACACGGCGGGCCGCCCGTCGCGGCTCGGGTCGAGATCGAGGATCGTCGTGGCGACGTCGGACAGCAGCGCCCGGTCGTGGCTCACCACCGCGACGCCGCCCGCGTGGGCGCGCAGCCGCGCGGTGAGGAAGTCGAGCCCGGACGCGTCCAGGTGGTTCGTCGGCTCGTCCAGCAGCAGGAAGTCGTGCTCGGCGCCGAGGAGGCACGCGAGCCGGACCCGGTAGCGCTGCCCGACGGACAGCGCCGCGAGCGGCCGGGTCCGGTCGGTGACGGCGCCGAGGTGCTCCAGGGCGAGGTCGACGCGGCGGTCGGCGTCCCAGGCGTCGAGGGCCTCGGCCGCGTCGAGGGCGGCGGTGTAGGCGTCGTCGGCGCCGGGCCGCCCGTCGGTCAGCGCGGCGGTCGCGTCGTCGAGGGCCCGCAGCGCGGCGCGCGCGTCCGCGAGCTCGGCGTCGATCGCGTCGCCGACCGTGGCGCCGTCCCCGGCGGGCATGGCCTGCTCGGCGATCCCGAGGGTGCCGACGCGCTGGACGTCGCCCTCGTCGGGCGTGAGAACGCCCGCGAGGACGTGCAGCAGGGTCGTCTTGCCGCGCCCGTTCTCACCGACGATCCCCCAGCGCGCGCCGGGCGAGACGGTCATGGTGACGCCGTCGAGGACGGTGCGCCCGCCGCGGGCGACGCGGACCTGTTCTGCGACGAGCTGGGCGCGGGCGCGCGCGGGCAGGGTGATGGAAAGGGTGTTCATTCTTCCTCCGGACGGAGGCGCGCACGTGCGGACGGCACGTGGAAGCGGCGCCTTCGAGCTGGCTGATGGCAGCGTCAGACCGCCCGTGGCTCGCGCTGCGCGAGGGACGGGCCGTCCGGAAGGGGATCAGAGGAAGAACAAGCGTGGCACGGGATCGACGCTACCAACCGTGCCCGGATGCCGCACAACCGAATTTCCGCCCGGCGGATCCGGAAAGCGGCGACGATCGTCGCACTGGGGAACGCGACGATCAGGAGGGTGCGGATGTCAAAGGAATGGCCCGGTTGGCTTGTTCAGCGGCTGGACGGGGCCGTGGCGCGGGCCGCGGAGGACCCGCAGGGCGCGCGGGCGGACGTGCTCCGGGCGGCGGGGGCGCTCGCGGCGGGCGCGGTGCCGGAGTTCCTGGAGCACGCCGCCGGCGTCTTCGCGGCGGCGGCGCCGCCGGAGGAGGCGGCGTTCCTCTTCGGCCGGGCCCGCGACGTGGCGGACGCGCACGCGCGGCTCCTCGGCCTGCCCGCGGACGCCGCGCGGACGCACCGGACGCTCGTGGCGCTCGTCCCGTCCGGGGCGGTCACGGCGAGCCTGCTGCACGACCACCTGCGGCGCCTCGCGATCCTCCCGGAGCGGGAGACGGCGCACCGGTGGGCGCGCGAGGCGGTGGGCGCGTTCTTCGACGCGGGCACCGTCCCCTACCCGAACGTCGTGGGCGACCTGCTGCCGGTGGCGCGGGCGGCGGGGGCGGACCCGGCCGCCGAGGAGCGGTTCGTCGCCGGGCGGCTGCTGCGGGACGGGCTGCTGCCGCGCGCGCCGCTGCCGGTGTGGGAGGCGCTGGACGGGGCGCTGCGCGGGCTCGCCGCGGACGACGAGCCGCTCGACCTGCTGATCGCGGCTCGCCCCGACCCCGCCCTGTACGACGACCCGGAGCCGCGCGCCGCGCACCACCGGCACTGGCTGCGGCTCCTCGGGCTGGTCGGCGCGGGGCGGCGGCTGTCGCGCTCCTGGTTCCGGGACGCGGGCCCGCTCCCGGCCGCCGAGCTGCTGCGGCTGGCGTCCGCCGCGGGCGACCGGCTGTTCCCGCCGCCCGGCCCCTGGTTCGACCCCGCCGCCGACCCGGTCGTGGGCCGGGCCGCCCCGCACCCGCTGACCCCCGTCAAGCCGAAGAGCAGGTTCGACGAGGAGGCGCCGCGCTGGTGGGGCGACACCGACTTCGCCGCGATCGCCGAGACGATCGAGGGATCCCCGGAGGAGCGCCGGAAGCTGGACGCGTTCGTCCGCGCCCTCGGGCACTACGGCAACATCGACTACCCGGCCGTGATGCGCGCGATGCTGGAGCACGGCCCGATCCGGCGGGTGCTCGCGGAGCAGTTCGCCGAGTGGCGCGACGAGTGCGCGGCCGACCTCGACGGGCTGGAGCTGTCGCTGCCCCGGCTCGTCCCGCTGGCCGAGACGGTGCCGGACGCCGAGGTGCTCGCCGGCCTCGAGGTCGCCGACCCGGTGGACGCCGCGTGGCGGGCGCTGCGCGCGGGCCTCCCGGAGGAGCTGCGGTTCCCGAACGCCGGGAAGGGCGCGGTGACGGCCGTCCTGCACGGGGACCTGCTCACGCTCGGGCTGGACGGCGAGCGCATCGTCGTGCACGGCCCCGGCGGGATCGTGCACGAGCGGCCGACGCCCCTGACGCCCGGGACGTTCCCGTGGTTCGACGGCACGGACGCCTACCTGTCGCGGCTGCACGACGGGCGCCCGGAGACGTACCGGATCGTGGACGGCGGCCTCCTCGAGGTCCCGGACGGCGAACGGCTGCGCTGGCCGCAGAGCCCCGCGTCCGTCCCGGTGACGTTCCCCGGCGCCGCCGAACCGGTGCAGGTGACGCTCGACCGGGGCGTCCTGCGGCTGCTCGCGGACGGCCGGACGGTCGCCCGGCGGCGGTTCCCGCACGGCCCCGTGGACGGCGCCGTCCTGCCCCCGCCGGGCTTCTGGCCGCACCTGCCCCCCGCCGACCCGGACGGCTCGGCGGCGCTGCGCCGGCTGGACCGCGACGGCTTCGTCCGGCTCGTCGACGCGGCGCTCGTCAACGCGCGGGAGCTGGACGCCGCGCTCGCCCGCGTCCTGCCCGACGTCACCGACGCCCGGCTCCGCGGCGCCGTCCGGACGCTCGCCGACCGGGCCGCCGCGGCCCTGCGCCGCGCGCTGCGGCTGCGCGACGCGCTCCGCCTGCCGCGCCCGGCGGGCACGCCGGGCCGGGTCGCGAGCGCGGGCGGGCTGCGGCACGGGCGGTACATCGGGGAGGTCCCGGCCATCCGGCACCTCGCGGAGGTGGTGGCGGAGGCGGCCGGGTCCGGCCCGGCCTACGACACCCCGCACCCGCTCGGCCGCGTCGACCTCCCCGTGCCGAACTACCTGCGGTTCGGCGCCCTGGGCGGCGAGGCGCTGCGCGCGTCCCGTCCGTGGACGCCGGAGTACGAGCGCGCGCGGGCCCGCGACCTGCTGGGCGCGCTGGGCGACACGCCGTGGGGCGACGGCAGCGGCCGGTGGCGGCGCCTGTCGTTCCGGGCGAAGGCGACGCAGGACCCGGTCGGGCAGGTCTGGCGGACCCCGAACGGCGCGATGGTGATCCTGTCCTTCCAGGACCACCCGCACAAGGAGGCGGTGGCGATCGAGTACTCCCCCGACGCGTCCTTCCGCGACTTCGTCTTCCCCGGCTGGACGACCGGGCACGAGCCGCGCCCGCAGGGCTGGGGCGGCGCCGACCGCGTCGCCCGCTTCCTGCGCCTGCTGGACGAGCGCGGCCCGGCCCCCTACGACGTGCGGGCGGTCCACCGGCTGGCCGAGGCCACCGGACTGCGCCTGCACACGGCGGCGTCCGCGGCGTACGGGTTCTCGTACACGGTCGGCCGGGACGACGAGTCGTCGGGGTTGCCGGCCGAGGTCGCCGCGCTCTACCGCGACCCGGAGACGGGCGAGCTCGCGAAGCACGAGTCGTGGCAGCTCGACGACGCGCTCCGCGAGGTCCTGATGCCGGACGAGCCCGAGGACCTGTGGTTCGACGGCCTCGCCGTCGACCGGGCCGTCGAGTGGTGGGACCGCGTGGGCCGCCACCAGAACTGGCCCCGCGCCGCCTGACCGCCCCGACCTGTCGGCACCGACCGGCACCGACCGGCACCGAACGCCCGTGAGCGCATTGTGCGCTTACGGGCGTTTTGCGTGGTGACGGTGGGGTGAGAGGGGCGTCACGGCGCGGACGATTCCGGGTTGAGACTCTTGATGAGACTGGAGTCTCATGCTAGAACGTGTTCTAGATCTACGACCGAGCAAGCGCTCAGTCAGAGTCCCGTGCGGCGCGACGCGGGGCCGGCTCTTCACGAAGGGACGACCGTGACGCAACAGGACGTGGCCCTCGCCTCCACCGGCCGGGAGATCGACGTCATCGATCCCGGCGTGTACGAGCGGGGCGGCATCCCGCACGAGCAGTTCAAGTGGTTGCGCGAGAACGACCCGGTGCACTGGCACGCCGACCCGAACGAGGGCGTCCCCGGCTTCTGGGCGATCACCCGGCACGAGGACGTGGTCCGCGCGTCCCGCCGTCCCGACCTGCTGTCCTCGCAGACCCGGACGGCGATGTTCGAGGAGTTCACCGACGACGACATCGCCCTCTACGGGCAGATCATGCTGTTCCAGGACCCGCCGGACCACACGAAGCTGCGCGGCATGGTCAACAAGGGGTTCACGCCCCGGATGATCGGCCGGCTGGAGCAGCACATCCGCGACATCTGCAACAAGCTGATCGACGAGGCGGCGCCGCTCGGCGAGTGCGACTTCGTCGAGAACTTCGCGGCCCCGCTGCCGCTCTACACGATCTGCGAGCTGCTGGGCGCGCCGCTGGACCAGCGGCAGCAGATCTTCCACTGGTCGAACCAGCTCGTGGCGTTCAACGACCCCGAGTTCATCGGCGACCGGTCCGAGTCGCAGATGTACGCGGCCGAGTTCGCCGGGTGGGCCGGCGAGCTCGCCCGGGAGCGGGCGTCCACCCCCCGCGACGACATCGTGACGAAGCTCCTCACGCCGGACGAGAACGGCGAGCGGATCAGCGAGGACCAGTTCGCGATGTTCGTGATCATGCTGTCGATCGCCGGGAACGAGACGACCCGGACGGCGACGGCGGGCGGCATGCAGGCGTTCTTCGAGCGTCCGGAGCTGTGGCGGAGGCTGCGGGAGGACCGGAGCCTGCTGCCGACGGCCGTCGAGGAGATCGTCCGCTGGGTGAGCCCCATCAACCAGTTCCGCCGGACGGCGACGGCTGACGTCGAGATGGGCGGCAAGACGATCAAGGCCGGGGACAAGGTGGTGCTGTTCTACAGCTCCGCGAACATGGACGAGACGGTCTTCGACGACCCGTTCACGTTCGACATCGCCCGCGACCCCAACCCGCACATCGGCTTCGGCGGAGGCGGCCCCCACTTCTGCCTGGGCACCCACCTCGCCCGGATGAACCTGAAGGTCGTGTTCGACACGATCCTGGACCGGATGCCCGACATCCGGCCCGCCGGCGAGCCCCGCCGGCTGCGCTCCAACTTCGTCAACGGGCTGAAGGAGCTGCCGGTCCGGTTCACGCCGTCGGCTCAGCGTGCTTGACTCCACCCGAGACCTGCCCCTGGGACTGGAGGCGCGACGATGACGGTCACTCCCGACATCGACCTGGTCGAGCCGGGCTCGTACGAGCGCGGCGGCATCCCCCACGAGCAGCTGGCGTGGCTGCGCGAACACGATCCCGTCCACCGGCACAAGGGCGACCCGGAGCGGGGCGGCCCGCCGTTCTGGGCGGTGACGCGGCACGCGGACGTCGTCCACGTGTCTCGCCACCCGGAGGTGTTCTCCTCGTACGAGCGGCTCGCGCTGTTCGAGGAGCCGGACGAGGAGCACCTGGCGCTGCAGCGGCTCATGATGCTCAACCAGGACCCGCCGGACCACTCGCGCAAGCGGAGCATCGTGAACCGCGGGTTCACGCCGCGCGCGATCGGCGCGCTGGAGGAGCACATCCGCGACATCTGCCGGCGGCTCGTCGCGGAGACGGTGGCGCGCGGGGAGGAGGCGGAGTTCGTCCGCGACCTGGCGGCGCCGCTGCCGCTCTACGTGATCTGCGAGCTGCTCGGCGCCCCGCCGGAGGACCGCGACAAGATCTTCCACTGGTCGAACACGCTGATCGGCGCGGACGACCCCGACTTCCAGCGGAGCCCGGAGGAGGGGCAGCAGGCCGCGACGGAGCTGTACGCGTACGCGGCGGAGCTCGCGGCGGAGCGGCGGCAGAACCCGCGCGACGACATCGTGACGAAGCTGCTGCAGCCGGACGCCGACGGCGAGGTGCTGGACGGCGACGAGTTCGAGCTGTTCGTGATGCTGCTGTCGGTCGCGGGCAACGAGACGACCCGCAACGCCGCGTCCGGCGGGATGCTCGCACTGCTCGAGCATCCCGAGCAGTGGGCGCGGCTGCGGGCTGACCCGTCGCTCGTCCGGACCGCCGCGGACGAGATCGTCCGGTGGGTGACGCCGGTCAACCTGTTCAAGCGGACGGCCGTGCGCGACGTCGAACTGGGCGGCAAGAAGATCGCGGCGGGCGACAAGGTCGTGGTGTTCTACGCCTCCGCGAACCGGGACGAGGCCGTCTTCGACGACCCGTTCGCGTTCGACGTCGGCCGCGACCCCAACCCGCACATCGGCTTCGGCGGAGGCGGCCCCCACTTCTGCCTGGGCGCCCACCTCGCCCGACTCGAGCTGAGTGTGCTCTTCGAAACACTCTTGGACGCTATGCCCAATATCGAACTCAGCGGTAACGTACGGAGGCTAAGGTCTAGTTTCATCAACGGCATAAAGGAGATGCCGGTGCGTGTGCGACCGGTGTCCCGGGACTGACGGGAGTGGTGCGTGGGCAGGGGCTGGCGTGGGTGAGGCAGACGAGCCGGGCGGTCCACTGCGGGTGGCCCTGCTCTCGTACCGGAGCAAGCCGCACTGCGGGGGCCAGGGCGTCTACCTGCGGCATCTCAGCAGGGAACTGGTCGATCTCGGGCACACCGTGGAGGTGTTCTCCGGGCAGCCCTATCCCGAGCTGGACCGCGACGAGATCGAGCTGACCAAGCTCCCGAGCCTGGACCTGTACCGGGACGAGGACCCGTTCCGCACCCCGGCCCTCGGCGAGTTCCGCGACTGGGTGGACGTCCTCGAGTTCGCCCACATGCGGACCGGCGGGTTCCCGGAACCGCTGACGTTCAGCATCCGCGTCCTGCGGGAGCTGCGGCGCCGCCGCCGCGACTTCGACGTCGTCCACGACAACCAGGTCCTCGGCGTCGGCAACCTCGGCATCCCCAAGCTCGGGCTGCCGCTGGTCACCAGCATCCACCACCCGATCAGCGTGGACCGGCGGATCGAGCTGGAGGCGGCGCAGGGCGTCCGGCAGAAGTTCGGCAAGCGCCGCTGGTACGGGTTCGTGACCATGCAGTCGCAGGTGTCGCGGCGGATCGGGCCCGTCCTGACGGTGTCGGAGTCGTCGAAGGTCGACATCGTCAAGGACTTCAAGGTCGACCCCCGCGACATCGACATCCTGCCGCTGGGCGTCGACACCCGGATCTTCCACCCGCGCGGCGAGCGCGTCCCCGGCCGGATCGTGGCCATGGCCAGCGCGGACGCGCCGATCAAGGGCGTCGACGTGCTGCTGCGGGCGGTCGCGAAGCTCGCCACCGAGCGGGACGTGCACGTCGTCATCGTGAGCCGCCCGCAGAAGGACGGCCCGACCGAGAAGCTCGTCCGCGACCTCGCCCTCGGCGAGCGCGTCCGGTTCGTGAGCGGCATCAGCGACGACGAGCTGGGCGAGCTGCTCGCGTCTGCGGAGATCGCGGTCGTCCCGTCCCGCTACGAGGGCTTCTCGCTGCCCGCGGTCGAGCACATGGCGTCCGGCACGCCGCTGGTGGCGTCCCGCGCCGGGGCGCTGCCCGAGGTCGTCGGGGACGCGGCCGTCCTCGTCGAGCCGGGCGACGTCGAGGAGCTCGCCGCCACCCTGCGCGGCCTGCACGACTCGGCGGACGAGCGCGCCCGCGCCGGCGCCGCCGGTCTCGCCCGCGTCCAGGAGCGCTTCGCCTGGCCCGCCGTCGCGCAGGCCACCGTGCGGCACTACCGCGAGGCCGTCGCGCAGCAGAACTACCTGCGGCTGGCGCGGCGCGGCTGAAGACCCCACCCCAACAGCAAGGCCCGTGGGAACGCCCGCCGGGCGTTCCCCGCATGGAAGGAGCACGACCCTGCTGACCGTGGATTTCCAGCGGTTCCGCGTCGCACCCGGAGACCGCATCCTGGACATGGGCTGCGGAGCGGGACGGCACGCGTTCGAGCTGTACCGCAGGGGCGCGCACGTCGTGGCCTTCGACCAGGACGCCGACGAGCTGGCCGGCGTCGAGAAGATGTTCGGCGCGATGCGGCTCGCCGGCGAGGTCCCCGAGGACGCCGCCGCCGAGACCGTCCGGGGCGACGCGCTGGAACTGCCGTTCCCCGACGACCACTTCGACGCGATCATCGCCTCCGAGGTGCTCGAACACATCCCGGACGACATGCGGGCGATGCGCGAGCTGCTGCGCGTGCTGCGGCCCGGCGGGCGGCTCGCCGCGACCGTCCCGTCCTGGCTGCCGGAGCGGGTCTGCTGGGCCCTGTCGGAGGACTACCACACCGCCCCCGGCGGCCACGTGCGGATCTACACCCGCGCCGAGCTGGAGGCCAAGCTGAAGTCGACCGGCTTCACGATCGGCGGGCACCACCACGCGCACGGCCTGCACGCCCCCTACTGGTGGATCAAGTGCGCCGTCGGCGTGGAGAACGACGGCAACCCGCTCGCCAAGGCGTACCACCGGCTCCTGGTGTGGGACATCATGAAGCGCCCCCTCGCGACCCGGGTCGCCGAGCAGGTCCTGAACCCCCTGATCGGCAAGAGCGTCGTCGTGTACTGCAACAAGCCCGTCAAGACGGGCACGTCGGAGACCCCGGCGGAGGAGACCGCCGATGCGGTCTGACATCCCCGCCGTCCCGGGGGTCCTGACCCGCGGCGACATCGTCGAGACCGCCCGCAGCATCGCCCGCCAGCAGGAGCCGTCCGGCGCGATCCCCTGGTTCGCGCCGATCGACGGCATCGCCGGGCACGTCGACGCCTGGAACCACGTCGAGGCGGCGATGGCGCTGACCGTCGCCGGGATGGGCGACGCCGCCCGCCGCGCCTACGCGTGGCTCGCGGACGTCCAGCGGCCGGACGGGTCGTGGCCCGCCAAGTGGGTGCTCGGCGAGGTCACCGAGCCCGGCGGCGAGTCCAACCAGGCCGCCTACGTCGCGGTCGGCGTCTGGCACGAGCTGCTGATGACCGGCGACGAGGACTTCGCCCGCGCCATGTGGCCGACCGTGCGCCGCGCGATCGACTTCGTCCTCGGCCTGCAGACCCGCCGCGGCGAGATCATCTGGATGCGGACCGAGGACGGCCGCGCGTCCGACCACGCGCTGCTCACCGGCTGCTCGTCGATCTACCAGTCGCTCCGCTGCGCCGTCGCGCTCGGCGAGCGGCTCGGCGAGCCGCAGCCCGAGTGGGAGCTCGCCGCCGACCAGCTCGGCCACGTCGTCGCCGCGCACCCCGAGGCGTTCGCCGACAAGAGCCGCTGGTCGATGGACTGGTACTACCCCGTCCTCGGCGGCCCCGTCCGCGGCGAGGCCGCCGCGCGCCGCCTCGCCGAGCGGTGGGACGTCTTCGTCGTGCCGGGCCTCGGCTGCCGGTGCGTGTCCGACCAGCCGTGGGTGACGGCCGCCGAGAGCTGCGAGCTCGTCATGGCCCTCGACGCGTCCGGCGACCGCGACCGCGCCCTCGACCTGTTCTCGACCATCCAGCACCTCCGCCACGAGGACGGCTCGTACTGGACCGGCTGGCAGTTCGAGAACCGGCGGCACTTCCCGGGGGACCGCTCCACCTACACCGCGGCCGCCGTGATCCTCGCCGCGGACGCACTCGACGGCGCGTCCCCCGGCGCCCGCATCTTCAAGGAGATCGCCGGGCGCCCGCTGGGGCCGTCCGAGGCGTCCGATCCGGCGGCGTGCGGCTGCGCCCTCGTGCCCGTCGCCAACCCGGTCCGCACGCGCCTCTGAGGCGCCGCGGGGGCCGCACCGGACGCCCGTCCGGCACGGCCCCCGCCCTCACGCTTCGGCGCGCGGGTCCGCGTCTGAAACGCGTTCCAGTACGCGCAGCGATCCCTCGACCCGGCGCTCCTCGAACGCGCCGCTGCGCAGCGCCCGCAGGTACACGCGGTACGGCGCCTGCCCGCCGTCCGCGGGGTCGGGGAACACGTCGTGGATCACCAGCGCGCCCCCGACGGCCACGTGCGGCGCCCAGCCCTCGTAGTCGCCCTGCGCGTGCTCCTCGGCGTGCCCGCCGTCGATGAACAGCAGCGCCAGCGGGGTGCGCCAGAACGCCGACACGGTGCGGGACTGCCCCACGACCGCGACGACGTGGTCCTCGAGTTCCGCGGCCCCGATCGTCTTGCGGAAGGTCGGCAGCGTGTCCATCCGCCCCGTGCTCGGATCGACCAGCGACGGGTCGTGGTGCTCCCACCCCGCCTGGTTCTCCTCCGAGCCGTGGTGGTGGTCGACGGTGACCGCGACCGTCCCCGCCGCCCGCGCGGCGGCGCCCAGGTAGATCGCCGACTTGCCGCAGTACGTGCCGACCTCCAGCAGCGGGCCGACCGCCGCGAGCCGACCCCCGTACTCCAGGGCCGTCTCGTACAGGGCCGCCCCCTCGGCGTCGGGCATGAACCCCTTCGCCGCGCGCGCCGCCCGCAGCAGCGCCGCGGGCATCCCGGTCGTCCCCGGCCCGGTGGACGCCTCGCTCTGACTCATCGCCTCGCCTCCGCCGGGCACTTTATCCGACATGCCCCACCCCGCCACGCCGCCCCGGCCCGCGCCGCCTCCACGCAGCGAACCGAGCCCCAGCGCAGGGAACCGGCCGCGCCCGCGCGGCGGCGCCCCTCTGGAGGGCACCACGCGCGGGGGACCAAGCCTCGGCGCCATGGATCGGGGGCGGGCGGCGGGTGCCTCTGGAGGGGAACGGGTCGTCTCCGCGCCGGGTGGCCCGGCGCCGAAGGGCGGCGGGCCACCCGGCGCCTTCACTTGCCGATCAATAGTGGAACGTGTTCTACTTTTCCCTGAGTGCACCTCTCCGAACCATGTTCGGTAGGTTGGCGGCCGAGGACGGCCCGGGTCCGCGCGTCCCGCGCGCGCTCCGGGCCATCGAACGCTCACCGGGACCCCGCGAACGGAGAAGGCGATGAGAGTAGGAGTCGACCCGCTGGTGTGCGAGGCGAACGGCGTGTGCGTCGGGCTCGCCCCCGAGGTCTTCGACCTCAGCGACGACGACGAGCTCGAGATCCTGCGGCCGGACGTGCCCGAGGGCGAGGCCGACCGCGTGCGGCACGCGGTGCGGTCGTGCCCGAAGGCCGCGCTGACGCTCGAGGAGTAGCCGCCGGCCGTCCTCCCGGGCCGTCGCGCGGACCCGCTGTAGGCGGATTCGGACGGATTTCGCGGCGCGGTTGGTCACCGGAACCCCTCGCGTGCCATCCTGCTGCCTGTTCGGCGCGGACCACGAGACGATCATGGAGTTCGGGGTGGCCTACACGGGTGGATCGGGGCGGCCGCGCCGCCCCCGCACGGTCCGGGCGTTCGGCGGGCTCCCCCGGCTCGCGGCCGCGGCGGTCCTCGCCGTCCCGCTGGGCCTCGTCCCGTCCGTGGCGCACGCCGCGCCGCGGCCCGCACGCATCCACGACATCCAGGGCGCCGCGCACGTCTCGCCGCTCAACGGGGCCTCGGTCGTCGGCGTCCCCGGCGTCGTGACCGCCGTGGCCGGCACCGGCTTCTGGATGCAGGACCCGAAGCCCGACCGGCACGCCGCGACGTCCGAGGGGATCTTCGTGTTCACCCGCACGAGTCCGAGCGTCGCGCCCGGCGAGGTCGTCCGGGTGAACGGCCGGGTCAGCGAGTTCCGGCCGGGCGGCGCGGAGTCCGGGGGGCTCACCCGGACGGAGATCGGCGCGACGAAGGTCGCCGTCGCCGGGCGCGCGGACGCCCCGCCCCCGATCCTGCTGGGTCCGAGGGGGGTCAGCGCGCCGACGGACGTCGTCCGCAGCACGCACGGGAACGTCGAGCGCGGCGGCGCGTTCGATCCGGGCCGCAACGGGCTCGACTTCTACGAGGCGCTCGAGGGCATGCAGGTGCGGCTGCAGGACGCCGTGGCCGTGGGCCCGACCCTGTTCGGCGAGTTGCCCGTCCTCCCGGCGGGCGGCGCGGGCGCCGGGACGCGCACCGGGCGCGGCGGCATCCTGCAGCGCGACGGGGACGCCAACCCCGAGCGGATCATCCTCGACGACTCGCTCGCCCCGCTGCCGGTCGTGAACGTCGGCGACCGGCTGCCCGGCGACAGCGTCGGCGTCGTCGACTACGCGCTCGGCCACTTCAAGGTGCTGCCGACCGCGACGCCGCGCCACGCCGCCGGGGGCCTGCCCCGCGAGGCGACCCGCCCGCAGCGGCCCGGCGAGATCGCCATCGCCACGATCGGCCTCGGCGGCCTCAGCCCGAACACCCCCCGCGACCGGTTCCGCGCCGTCGCCGACGACATCGTCACCGGCCTCGCCTCGCCCGACCTGATCGCGGTCGACGACCTCCAGGACAACAGCGGCGCCAGGAACGACGGGACGGTCGCCGCCGACCAGACCGTCGCCGAGCTGATCACCGAGATCAGCGCGGCCGGCGGCCCCGCCTACGAGTGGCGCTCGGTCGAGCCGAAGAACAACGCCGACGGCGGCGACAAGGGCAGCAACCCGCGCGTCGGGTTCCTGTTCCGCACCGACCGCGGCCTCGCGTTCGTCGACCGTCCCGCCCGGTCGGGAACGCTCCCGGACGAGACGCCCGCGAACGAGCCGAATCCCGCGGTGACCGCCGTCCGCGCCGTCGCCCAGGGCGGGACGGCCGGGCTCTCCCGCAGCCCCGGCCGCATCGCGCCCACCGACGCCGTGTGGGCGGGCACCCGCAAGCCGCTCGCGGGCGAGGTCACCTGGCAGGGCGAGCGGATCATCGTCGTGACCGGCGAGTGGTACCCGAGCACCGCCGACGACGAGCCGCTGTTCGGCCGGAACCAGCCGCCGCAGCAGCCGACCCGCTGGCGCCGCGACGCGCAGGCGAAGGTGGTCGCCGGGTTCGTCCGGTCGGTGCAGAAGGTCGACCGGAACGCCAACGTCGTCGTCGCGGCCCGGCTCAACGACACCCCGGAGTCGCTGCCGGTGCAGGCGCTGGCGGACACGGGCCTGACCGACCTGCCCGCGGGGCTGCCGCCGAAGGACCGCTACACCGCCGTGACGGACGGCAACGCGCAGGCCCTCGACCACATCATGCTGAGCGAGTCGCTGAAGCGGCGCAAGCACGAGTTCGACATCGTGCACCGCACCGCCGAGTTCGCCGACCGGCCGGGCGAGCACGATCCCACGGTCGTCCGGATCGACCTGACGAAGCAGGGCGCGCCGCGGGGGGCGAAGCCCGCCCGCTGAATTTGGGACGCACCAAAAGATCGTCAACGGACGTCCCTGTAGGCGTCCGGAGTTATCCCGGCACGGGCCGGGGCAACGGTGGATCGTCAGATTCCTCCGGGAGGAGACGACCCCCATGGCCTACCGTTACCGCCGCACCCACATCGGGCTCGTCGGCATCATCTACCTCGTCATCGGCCTGTTCGTGGCGTGGGACCGCGGCTACATCACCCCCGACCTGCTCGGCAAGCTGCTGAGCGCCGTGCTCGCCGTCGTCCTGTGGTTCCTGGTCCTGCTCGGCGTCGACCTGACCATCGACACCTAGGTCCCCGGCGCGGACACATGCACCTCGCCGCCCCGGCCATAGACCCCAAATCGGCACAGAGGTTACGTTTCGGGCATGACTCAGAAGAACTGCAGTTGCGGACACGGCGGCGGATGCTCATGCCCGAAAGGCTGCTCCTGCGGCTGTAACGGCTGAACACCGCCTCACCCGAAGCCCTGCCGATCGCGGTGGCCCCGGCTCCGGCGCCCGGAGCCGGGGCCACCGCGTGCCGGTCATCCGGCCGCCGGGGAGCTCCCCAGGACGTCCGCGCGCCACAGCAGCGGCGTCACCGCCGCGCCGTCGTCGCTGCTCCCGGTGCCGAGCACTCCCCCGCCGAACGGCGCCAGCGCGGTGAGCCTCCGGTCCGCCGGGCCGTCGAGCCCCGGCACGGCCACGCGGCGCCACCCCCCGCCGTCCGGGGACGCGAACACGACGCCGTCCCGGGCGCCGGTGACGCCCGCGACGACGAACCCGTCCGGCGTCGCGGTCACCGCGGTGGGCGACACGTCCCCCACGCCCCGCGGCGTCCACGTCGCGCCGCCGTCCGCCGACACCAGCGGCGGCACGCCCGGCCCCACCGCCACGACCGCGCCGCCGGCCGCGGCGACGCCGGTCAGCGGCCCGTTCAGGCCGGACGGCAGCCGCACCGGCCGCCACGCCGCGCCGTCCGCGGACGTCCACACGGCCGGCGCCTTCGCGCGCGCGCCGACCGCCACGTACCCGTTCGCGGTCGCCGCCACATCGGCCGCGGCGCCGTCCAGACGGGCGGCCCGCCACCGCTCCAGATCGGCCGAACGCCACGCCGCGCCCTCCCCGACCGCGACGTACCCGGCCGGGCCCGCCGCGACCGCCGCCGGACGCTCCGCCGGGAACGCCGCCCGCCGCCACGCCACGCCGTCGGACGACCGCAGCGCGAGCGCCGCCTCGCCCGTCCGGCCCACGGCCAGCCAGCCGCGCGAGCCGTGCGCGACGTCCGCCAGCCTCCCCGGCGACGCCGGGGCCTTCGCGCGGGCCCACGCGGCGCCGTCCGCCGAACTCCACACCGCCGCGTCCCCGTTGCCCGCGCCGACCGCGACCGCCCGGCCGCCCGCCGCGGCCACCGCGCCGACCGTGCGCCGCACCCGCACCGCGCCCGGCACCTTCCCCAGATCGACGCCGAACAGGTACGCGTCATCGTCGAGCGCCCCGGCGATCGCGAGCCGGCCGCCCTCGACGACCGTCAGCGCCGCGACCTCCGCGCGCCCGACCGTCCCGGCCGCCCGCCACCCGCGTCCGTCCCCGCTCCGCACGACCTCCCGCCGCTTCCCGCGCACCACCGCCACGAGCCCCGCCCGCGACCCGCCGAACGACTCCACGCCCCGGTGCCCGGCGACGCCGAACTTCCCGATCGCGCTCCACCGCGCGCCGTCCGTCGAACCGAACACGATCGCGAACCGCTTCTTCCCGTCCTTCGCGTCCCGCACCGTGTAGAAGCCGCCCGGCCCCGCGACCAGCCCCTTCGTCGCCCCGTGGGACCCGTGGGACTGCCGCACATGGACCGGCCGCCACGTGCCCCCGCCGTCCGCCGAACGCCACAGCCCCTGCGCCGCGACCGTCCGCTCGACCTTCCGGCGACCCTTCCGCTGCACGACCTTCTTCGGGTACGTGCCCTGCGTCACGAGCGCGTCCCCCGACGCCGCCACCCCGTACAGGCCGATGATCCCCGGGACGCCCTCGCCCCGCCGCCACACGCGCCCGTCCGCCGAACTCCACACCACGCCCCGCCCGTCCGCCGCCCCCACGGCCACGAACCCCGCGGGCGTCCGCACCAGGTCGTTCACCTCGTCGGACGCACGGAACGCGGGCCCGAGCGCCCGGCGCGTCCACGCCCGGCCGTCCTCGCTCGTCCACGCCACGCGCTCGCCGTCGGCCGCCAGGCCCAGCGCCGCCCAGCGCCCCGCGCCGCCCGCGACCAGGCGCGGCCGGTCCCCGCGCGCCGGCACGGTCCCGTCCTCCGTCCGCGCCGAGCCCGCCGACCACGTCCGTCCCCCGTCGGCCGACGCCACGAACTCGGCCCGGCCGCCGTCCTCGCTCCCCACCGCGACGACCGTCCCGCCCGCCGCGTCGACCGCCGCGAGCTCCTGCACCAGCCCGTCGTCCGCCGCCCCCGGGTCGAGCGCGAACTGCGCGTCCGCCGCCACGACCCCCGGAACCGACGGCCGCACGGACCCGTCGTCCCCGCGGCCCGCGACGAACACCGCGCCGCCCGCCACCAGCGCGATCGCCGCCACGACCGCACCTCCCGCGAGCGCCCGCCGTCCCCGGTGAGTCCCCGCAGGCCGAACGCCCGCGCCTTCACCACCCGACGTCCCCTCGACGGCCGCAGGCTCGGGGGCCGCAGGCTCGACGGTCTTCACGTCCACGGGCTGGACGCGCACCGCCTTCACGGGCTCGGGGACAGCAGGCTCGTCGGCCTTCACGGGGGGCTCGGGGGCAGCAGGCCCACCAGGCTTCACAGTCTCGGGGGCAGCAGACCCACCAGGATTCACGTCCGCAGGATCGGCGTCGCGCGGTGCCTTCGCGGGTTCGACGTCGCGCGGCGCGTCGATCGTCTTCCGCTTGGCCGCCATCGCGACGACTCCCGGCCCGGCGGGCGCCGCAGCACGCCGCGCCCCACTCGCCGAGGCCGCCTTCCGAGGCCGAACGGAGGCCCCACCCGACCCAGACTTCCCGGGACGAACCTTCGCGTCCGGTTCCGCGCCCCCTGCAGCAGCACCCGGCCCGGCCACGTCGTCGCCCCCAGGGGTCACACCCGCCTCCGCTCCAGCAGCAACGCCCGCATCGGCCGTCCCCGCCCTCTCCCCGGACACCGCACCCGGACCGGACGCGACTCGATCACCGGACACGCCCACCTCCGACGCAGCACCCGTCTCGCCCCGGCTCCCGCCCTGCCCGCCCACCCGCACAGCGCCCTTCAGCCCGCCCTCACCATCCGCCCCCGCCCCACTCGACGCCCGCTCAGACTCCGCGCCGACAGGCTCAGCAACACCCACAGCACCCGGCGCCAACGCACCAGACACGCCCACCGACGCGGGCCGGTCCGACGCGGCGCCACCATTCGCCCTGCCCTCACCCGACGCCCGCTCGGACCCCGCAACCGGCTCAGCGCCACCAATCACACCCGCCGACGAGGGAGACGCCACCGCGCCCTCATCATCCGCTCCAGCGTCACTCGACGTCCGCTCGGACTTCGCGACCGGCTCAGCAACACCCACAGCGTCCGGCGGTACCGAGGCACCCGACACACCCGCCGACGCTGCCTCACTCGACGCCTGCTCGGACTTCGCGGGGGGTTCGGACGGGGAGGTGGGCGCCGACGGGCGGAAACGGGTGCTCTCGCTGCTGTCGGGCTTCGCGGCGGACGGCTCGTCGGGTTCGGGCGCGTGGCGCCACGGGATCCCGGCGGCGCGCCAGGCCCGAAGGGCGCGTTGCCAGGGAGACAGGGACGCCGCGAGGTCGGCGGCGACACCGAACGTCAGGCGGCGCCGGATCTCGCGGGAGTCGGCCGGGTCTTCGGAGCGGGCCTCGTCCTGCTGCGGGCTCCTCGCCGTCACACGCGCTCCTTTTCGGGCCATTGGTGATGGCACACCATCAAACCGCGCCACATGGCGGCCTGTTCGGACATTGAGGTGAACGGCGGCCGATCGGGCCGCGTGAGGGTTCTATCACCTTTCACGGGCAACAGCCGAAATATGCCGAAGAGTCGACCCGAATAGACACACCGTGACCTTCGGCGGCATTAGCGATAGGGCACCCGAGCCGCTCGAATCCGTAGCCACTCGAACGCATGCCGCAATATCGGGCCGTCGAGGCCCTCCACACGCGAGTACGTGACCGGCCACCCGTAGGTCCGCCCAGTCGCCCAGCGGCGGGCGCACCAGGCATGTGCGCGCACCGGGCGTGTGAACACACCGGTTGTGTGGACGCATCAGGCGTGTGGGCGAACCGAAGCTGTGGGCAAACCGGCCTGTGGGGCTGGGCAACCGGAGGACGATGCGGCGGGTGGGCTGTCCTGCGTCCGGCGTGCGGGGCGCGGGGGCGGCACTTGGTGGGGCGGGGGCTTTACCTTGGGCCCGTGTACGTGTGGGTTCGGGTGTATGCGGTGAAGCCCATCGACTCGTACAGACGTCGGGGGACGGGGTAGGCGGTGTCGCCGCGTGCGTAGACGACGGCGCGGCGGGCGCCTGCGGCGGCGAACGCGTGCAGCACCGCGGTGCAGACGGCGCGGGCGAGGCCCCGGCGGCGGTGGTCCGGGTGGGTTCCGACGGGTTCGAACTCGCCGACCGCGTTCGTCTCGTCGTACCAGCCCTGGCAGTACGCGGCGACCTCGCCGTCGGACGAGACGGCGATGAGGTCGAGTTCGGGACGGTACGGCGGGGTTTCGGTCATGCGGGCGTGGCGTTCCGTGGTGATCCGGGTGGACGCGAAGGCGGCGCGGTGGGCGGCCGCGCGGCCCGCGATGTCGGTGACGGCGGGACGCAGGGTGTAGCCGTCGGGGAGCGGGACGACCGGTGGCGCGGCGAGCGGACGGCCGAGGCACACGAGGTACGGGCCGGTGCGGGCGCGGGTGTAGCCGCGTCGTTCGAGTGCGGCGGTCAGGACGGGTTCGGTCGCGGCCGCTTCGACGGTCAGCGGGGGCGATCCGGTGCGTTCGGCCCATGCGAGGACGGCCTGGGCCAGGTCGGGGTGTGCGGGGTCGACCTGGAGTTGGAGGCCGTCCGGGGGTTCGAGCCGGGCCCAGGCGAGGGTGCGGCCGTCGCGGGTCCAGAGCGCGGTGGGGGCGTCGTCGTGCAGGGTCGCGGACCAGGCGAGGTCGCCGATGTGGCGGAAGCCGGTGGCGGGGAAGACGCGGGCGGCGAGGTCCTGCATCGCGCGCAGGTCGTCCGTTGCGGTCGTGCGGGGTCCGTCCACGGCGAGCATACTGCCGGGACGGCCCCGGTCAGGCAACGGAGTATTCGCGGGTCCCGCGCGTCTCGATGCGGCCCTTGTACGCGATTCCCTGCACGCGGACGACCGGTGCGCCGGCGGCCGGGGTGCCGTGCACGTCCGTGGAGACGCCCATCCCGGAGATCTCGACGCGGACGGCCGGCGGGACGACGATCTCGACGGTCGACTTGTACGCGACGACGCGGAGGGTCGTGACGGGTTCGGTGAGTTCGGCGACGCGCAGGTCGAGCAGGGCGCGGCCCTTGTAAACGACGGACGTGAACGTGTCGGGGACGCGCCAGCGGCCGGCGCGCGTGACGGTGTCCTTGTACGCGACCTGCAGGCGGCCCGCTGGGGATCCGGGGCCGGCGGGTGCGGCGGTGCCGGGGAGGTCGGCCGACACGCGGCCGAGGTCGTCGTGGGTGCGCGCGGCGAGGGTCAGGTCGATGCGCTCGTCCAGTTCCGTCTCGCTGAGCCGGCCTTCGGCGTAGGCGGTGTGGAGCCGGACGAGGACCTCGTCGCGGTCGCGGTCGGAGGCGCGGAGGGGCTGGTGCTCGACGCTCATCGCATCTCTCCTTCGAGAAGACGAGATGTATCTTAACCCGGGCGGCTCCGATCATCGAGACATATCGCCAAATCCGGCCACCCCGCCGCGTGATCATGCTCGACGGACGTCCGCCGCGCTAGGTTTCGGACATGCACGTAGCCGCCACCGGGGGGACGCTCGGCCGCGCGCACGGCCCTTACACGCTGTACGACCTGGACGCGCTGCCCGAGGACGGGCGGCGCTACGAACTCGCCGACGGATGGCTGACCGAGCTGCCGGGCGACGTCTGGCACGACCATGCCGCCGACCGGCTGAAGGAGATCCTCAGGGACGCGGCCCGGCAGGCCGACGCGGACGTCCACGTGGCGGGAGCGCCGCAGGACGTGACGACCCGCGCGGGCATCCGCAGGCCGGACGTGTTCGCGGTCGCGCGCGACGTCGCGCGGCTGGCGCTCGAACGCCGCACCCGCACGTACTACGGGCCCGATCTGATCTTCGTCGCCGAGGTCGTGACGCCGCGCACCGGGAACGAGCAGACGGACCGGGTGCGCAAGGTCGAGGAGTACGCGGCGACGGGGATCCCGCACTACTGGCTCGTCGATCTGGAGCCGCGTCCGGCGCTGACGCTGATGGAGCTCGCGGACGGACGGTACGAGATCGTCCGCCGGGTCCGGGCCGGGGAGACGGTCGAGGTGGAGCGGCCGTTCCCGATCGCCTTCGATCCGGCCCGGCTGTCCGAAATGGAATGATCGCCCCGTCGAGGGAAACGAGGGGACGATGAGCGAGAAGATGCGAGCGGTCCGGCAGGACGTGACGGGCGGGCCGGACGTGCTGCGGCTGGTGGAGGTCGACCGGCCGGTTCCGGGGCCCACGGAGGTGCTGGTCCGGGTGCACGCGGCGGGGGTGAACCCGACCGACTGGAAGCACCGGGCCGGCAAGGGCTTCCTCGACCCGCCGTTCACGCTGGGCTGGGACGTGTCGGGCGTGGTCGAGGCGGTCGGCGTCGGGGTGACGATCCACAAGCCGGGCGACGAGGTGTTCGGGATGCTGCGGTACCCGTTCGGGGTCGGCGCGCACGCCGACTACGTGACGGCGCCGTCGCGGACGTTCGTCCGCAAGCCCGCGAACATCGACCACGTGCAGGCGGGCGCGCTGCCGCTGGCGGCGCTGACCGCGTGGCAGTCGCTGGTCGACACGGCCGGGGTCCGGGAGGGACGGCGGGTGCTGGTGCACGCGGCGGCCGGCGGGGTCGGGCACCTGGCGGTGCAGATCGCGAAGGCGCGCGGCGCGGAGGTGCTCGGGACGGCCAGCGGGGGCAAGCACGGGTTCCTGCGGCGGATCGGGGTGGACGAGCCGATCGACTACACCTCGGCGGACTTCGCCGAGGTCGCGAAGGACGTCGACGTGGTGCTCGACCCGATCGGCGGCGAGTACGGGACGCGGTCGCTGCGCGTGCTGCGGCCCGGCGGCGTCCTGGTGTCGCTGCTGCGCAACGCCGAGGAGGGGTTCGCGGGCGCGGCCGAGGACGCCGGGGTGCGCTGGGAGCAGCTTCTTGTCGAGCCGGACCATCACGCGATGCGGCAGATAGCGGCCCTCGCGGAGGCCGGGAGGCTGCACGCCGAGATCGACGCGGTTTTCCCGCTGGAGGAGGCGGCGCGCGCGCACGAGCGAGGTGAGACGGGCCACGTCACCGGCAAGATCGTCCTGACCATGGTCTGACGCCGCCGCCCGACCTCTAGGTTGTGATCATGCTGCTGCTCACGACATTGGACGGCTGGCGCGCGCAGCCGGGACCACGGTTCGTCCTGTCCGAGGCGGGGGGTGTGTGGGCGCCGGAGGAGGAACAGGACGCCCTCGCGGTCGCCGACGACGCGTTCCCGGACGGCCAGGTCCTCGCGATCACGCTCGACCCGGCCCCGGGGATCCGCCCGCCGCAGGCCGTGATCGACCGGACGACCGCGACGTCCGTCCGGTACCTGCGGCGCGGCCCGGACGGACGGCA
Organism: Spirillospora sp. NPDC052242; assembly: GCF_040679555.1. Lineage (NCBI taxonomy): Bacteria > Bacillati > Actinomycetota > Actinomycetes > Streptosporangiales > Thermomonosporaceae > Spirillospora > Spirillospora sp. NPDC052242. The sequence goes on along the minus strand of NZ_JBFAUZ010000023.1, from coordinate 13,474 downwards.
CGCGGCGGTCCTCGACCGTCCCGCGACGGCCGCGGCGCTCGACCTGCTGCCCCACCCGGAGGGCGGCTGGTACCGGGAGACGTGGCGCTCGGACGTCCGGTTCGTCCCGGACGGCTACCCGGGCGAGCGGGCGAGCGCGACCGGCATCTACTTCCTGCTGCCGCCGGGCGAGGAGTCGATGTGGCACGTGGTGCGGTCCGCCGAGCTGTGGCTGTGGCACCGCGGCGGACCGCTGCACCTCGTGCTGGGCGGCACCGGGGAGAGCCCCCGCGAGGACCGGACGGTCGTCGTCGGCGGGGACGTCGCGGCCGGGCAGGAGCCGCAGGCGGTCGTCCCCGCCGGGACGTGGCAGGCGGCGCGGCCGGCGGGGCCGGAGGAGGTCCTCGTGAGCTGCGTGGTCTCCCCCGGCTTCGACTTCGCCGACTTCCGCGCCTAGCCGCCCTCGCGCGCCCTAGTCGTCCTTGGCGAAGGCGCTGTCGAACGACGCCGTCGGCGGCTCCATCGCGTTGAGGGCGCGGACGAACTGGAGCGCTTCGGGCGCGCCCTGCAGGCGGTCCATGCCCGCGTCCTCCCATTCGATGGAGACGGGGCCGTCGTAGCCGATGGCGTTGAGGGCGCGGAACACGTCCTCCCACGGGACGTCGCCGCGGCCGGTGGAGATGAAGTCCCAGCCGCGCCGCAAGTCGCCCCACGGAAGGTGGGACGACAGGCGGCCGCGGCGGCCGTCGCCGGTGCGGACCTTGGTGTCCTTGCAGTCGACGTGGTAGATCCGGTCGCGGAAGTCGAACAGGAACCCCACGACGTCGAGTTCCTGCCAGACGAAGTGGGACGGGTCGAAGTTGAGGCCGAACGCGGGACGGTGGCCGATCGCCTCGAGCGTCCGGACGGTCGAGTGGTAGTCGTAGGCGATCTCGCTCGGGTGGACCTCGTGCGCGAACCGGACGCCGACCTCGTCGAAGACGTCCAGGATCGGGTTCCACCGGTCGGCGAAGTCGGCGTAGCCGCGCTCGATCATCGCCTCGGGGGTGGGCGGGAACATCGCGACGGTGTGCCAGATCGACGAGCCGGTGAACCCGATGACGGTGTCGACGCCGAGTTTCGCGGCGGCCCGCGCGGTGTCCTTGATCTCCTCGGCGGCGCGCGTCCGGATCCCCTCGGCCTCGCCGTCGCCCCAGATCCGCTCGGGCAGGATCGCCTGGTGGCGCTCGTCGGGGATGTCGCAGACGGCCTGCCCGACCAGGTGGTTGGAGATCGCCCACACCTTCAGGTCGTGCTTGGCGAGCGTCTCGAGCTTGCGGGGGATGTAGGAGTCGTCGGCCAGGGCCTTGTCGACCTCGAAGTGGTCGCCCCAGCAGGCGATCTCCAGGCCCTCGTACCCCCAGCCGGACGCCAGCCGGCAGACCTCCTCGAACGGCAGGTCCGCCCACTGGCCGGTGAACAGGGTGATCGGCCGTGCCGCCTTGTCGGGCATGTTGTCCGGCATGTCACGCGTTCCCTTCAACGGTGGGTTCGACGGTGGTCCAGCCGCCGTTCTCGGCGGCGCTGCGCTCGACGGCCGCCAGCACCCGCTGAACCCGCAGCCCGTCGGCGAACGACGGCGCCGGGTCGGTGCCCTCGGCGATCGCGGTGAGCAGGTCGGCCATCTGGTGGGTGAAGGTGTGCTCGTAGCCGAGCATGTGACCGGGCGGCCACCACGCCCCCGCGTACGGGTGCACGTCCTCGGTGACGACGATCCGGCGGAACCCGGCGGTCGCCGCGTCCTCGGCCGCGTCGAACAGCCACAGCTCGTTCAGCGACTCCAGATCGAACGACAACGCCCCCGCCGAGCCGCTCACCTCGATCCGCAGCGCGTTCTTGCGGCCCGCCGCCACCCGCGTCGCCTCGAACGACGCGACCGCGCCGCCGTCCGTCCGGGCCAGGAACAGCGCGGCGTCGTCCACGGTGACCGGGGCCGTCCCGCCGCCCGGCAGGGGCCGCTCGTGGGTGAAGGTCTCGGTCAGCGCGGTCACGCCGGTCAGCAGCTGCCCGGTGACGAACTGGGCGGTGTCGATGATGTGCGCGCCGATGTCGCCCAGCGCGCCCGACCCGGCCCTGTCACGGTCCAACCGCCAGGTGTGCGGGGATTCGGGGTCGGTCAGCCAGTCCTGCAGGTACTGCGCCCGGATCTGCCGGACGGTCCCGATGCGGCCCTCGGCGACCAGGCGGCGCGCCAGCGTCACCGCCGGGACGCGCCGGTAGTTGAACCCGACCATCGACCGGACGCCCCGCTCCCGGGCCCGCTCGGCCGCCGCGACCATCGCCTCGGCCTCGGCGACCGTGTTCGCGAGGGGCTTCTCGCACAGCACGTGCTTGCCCGCGTCCAGCGCGGCGACCGCGATCTCGGCGTGGCTGTCGCCCGGCGTGCAGACGTCGACGAGCTGGACGTCGTCGCGGCGCAGCAGTTCCTTCCAGTCGGTCTCGGCCGACGCCCACCCCAGCGCGCGCGCCGCGGCGGACGTGCGCTCGGCGTCGCGCCCGGCCAGGGCGGTCATCACGGGGGTCAGCGGCGGACCGAAGAACGGCCCGACGCTGCGCCACGCCTGGGAGTGGGCGCGCCCCATGAACGCATGCCCGACCATCCCGACTCCGACGGTCGTCATTTCCTGCTCACCTCTCTGTATCGCCCGGGACGCGCCCGCCGGGTCTCGGCGGGCGCGTCCCGGGACGGCTCGGACGGGTCCGGGACGCGGGCGCGGCCGCCTGCGACGCGCGGCCGCCTACGGCTCGGAGCCGCCTACGACTCGAAGCCGAGCGGCATGTACGTGTCGACGTTCGCCTTGGTGATCGTCTCGGACGCCAGCGTGATCGACTGCGGGACCTGCAGCTCCACGAGGTCGGCCATGCCCTTGCCCTGCGCGATCAGCCGCGCCAGCTTGACCGCCGAACCCGCCATCGTCGGCGGGTAGGTGACGGTCGCCTCCAGCACCCCGCCCTTCTTGATCTCCCGCATGGCGTTGGCGGAACCGGCGCCGCCGACCATGAAGAACTCGTTCCGTCCGGACTGCGTGATCGCGGCGAGGACGCCGACGCCCTGGTCGTCGTCGTGGTTCCACAGCGCGTCGATCTTCTTGTGAGCCGACAGCAGGTTGCTGGTGACCTCGTTGCCGGACTCCACGGTGAACTCCGCGGCCTGGCTGTCGGTGACCGAGAACCCGTAGGTCTTCAGCGTGTCCGCGAAGCCCTTGCTGCGCTCCTGGGTGAGCGGCAGCGTCGCGATGCCCTGCACCTCGACGATCACCGGGTTCGAGACGCCCTCGTCCTTCAGCTTCTTGCCGATGTAGTGGCCCGCGGACACGCCCATGCCGTAGTTGTCGCCGCCGAGCCACGTCCGGTACGACAGCTTGTCGGGGAAGACGCGGTCCAGGTTGATCACCGGGATGCCGGCGTCCATCGCCTTGCGGGCGACCTGGTTCAGCTGCTCGCCGTCGTTCGGCAGGATCACCAGCGCGTTGACCTTCGCCTGGATCAGCGACTCGACGGCGGAGATCTGCTGGTTGATGTCGTTGGTCGGTTCGACCGGCTTCCAGTTCACGTCGGTGTACTTCTTGGCCTGCGCCTCGGCGTCCTTGGCGATCGCCGCCATCCAGCCGTGGTCGGCGGCCGGGGCGGAGAACCCGATCGTGACCTTCTTGCCGGGCTTGTCGTTGTCGCCGGCCAGCGTGCCGGCCCGGGCGGCGGTGTTGCCGTCGTCCGGCTCGGCGTTGCTGGTGCAGGCCGCGGCGAGGGTGCCGGCGGCGACGACGGCGCCGCCGAACAGGACGCCTCTGCGGCTCGGACGGGACGGGCTGCTCTGATCGCGCATGTCGTGCTCCTGATCGGGGGGTGGGGTGACGCGGGATCGGGGCGGGGGGACGTCAGGTGGGCGAGCGCAGCGCCCGGCGCTGCAGCAGCACGGCGACGACGATGATCGCGCCCTTCGCGATCAGCTGGTCGCTGGTCTGCAGGCCGTTGAGGATGAACAGGTTCGTGATGAGCGTGAACACCAGCACGCCGAGGATCGAGCCGATGACGGTGCCGCGGCCGCCGGTCAGCAGCGTCCCACCGATGATCACGGCGGCGATGGCGTCCAGCTCGTACAGGTCGCCGTGCGTGCTCGACCCGGTCGTCGTCCGGGCCATGATGATGAGCGCCGCGACACCGCAGCAGAACCCGGACAGCGCGTACAGCAGCACCGTGTGGCGGCGGACGTCGATGCCGGCGAGCCGCGCGGCCTCCGGGTTGCCGCCGACCGCGAACGTCCGGCGGCCGAACGTGGTGCGGTTCAGCAGCACCCAGCCGGCGGCGCCGACGGCCAGGAAGATGTAGACGACCAGCGGCAGCCCGAGCACCTTCGTCGTGGACAGCTCCACGATCGCGTTGTTCTCCTGCTGCACGAGCTGCGTCTTGCGGTCGGAGAGCCGCTGCGCCAGGCCGCGCGCGGCGACGAGCATCGCCAGCGTCGCGATGAACGGCACCAGGCGTCCGTAGGAGATCAGCAGCCCGCTGACGACGCCCGCGCCGGTCCCGACGAGGATCGCGCACATCGCCATGACCCACGGCCCGTACGACTGCGTCGCGACGGTCGTCGCCCACACCGACGCCAGCGCCATCACCGACCCGACCGACAGGTCGATGCCGCCGCCGATGATGACGAACGTCTGGCCGACCGTGATCACGCCGATGGTCGCGGCCAGCACCAGGATGCCGACCATGTTGCCGGTGGTGAGGAAGTTGTCCGGCTCCGTGATCGCCCCGACGGCGCACAGCAGCAGCAGCGCCAGGACGAGCCCGAGGTGCCGGGTGTCGTCCAGCGGCGGGCGCCGCCACCACGGGACGTCCGCGGCCTTGGCGGCCGGTGCCTCCTTGCCCACCGAGACGGGCGCCTCGCCGCGCTCGTCCACGCCCGCATCGCTCACAACGCGCTTCCTTCCATGATCATGTTGAGTACGGCGGCCTCGTCGAGGTCGCGGGCGTCGCCGGTGTGCACGACCCGTCCCTCCCGGACGACCAAGACCCGGTCGGCCAGCCCGAGCACCTCCGGCACCTCGCTGGACACCAGCAGCACCGCGATGCCGCGCCCGGCCAGCTCCCGGATCACCGCGTACAGCTCCGCGCGCGCGCCGACGTCGACTCCCCGGGTGGGCTCGTCGAGGATCAGCAGCCGCAGGTCGTCGGAACCCAGCAGCCAGCGGGCCAGCACGACCTTCTGCTGGTTGCCGCCCGAGAGGGTCACCACGGGACGCCTCGGGTCGGGCGGCCGGATGTCGAGCGACGCGATCTGCCGCCGCACGTCGTCCTGCTCCCGCCGCCGGTCGAACCAGCCCAGCCGCGAGTACCGGCCGAGCCCCGCGACGGTCACGTTCGCCGCGACGGTCTCGTTCGGCAGCAGCGCCTGGCTCTTGCGCTCCTCCGGCGCCATGCCCATGCCGCGCCGGACGGCCGCGCCCGTGTCGCCCGGCCGCACGCGGCGCCCGTCCACGAGGACCCGGCCCTTCGCGGGACGCCGCATCCCGTAGATCGTCTCGAGGATCTCCGAGCGGCCCGACCCGACGAGCCCCGCGAGGCCGACGATCTCGCCGGCCCGCACCGTCAGCGACACGTCCGCGAACGCGCCCGGGACGGTCAGGTCCTCGACGCGCAGGACCTCCGGGCCGTCGGGCGCCTCGCCCCGCTCGGGGAAGACGTACTCGACGTCCCGTCCGGTCATCAGCGACACGACCTTGTCGGTCGACGTCGTCTTCGCGGGGAGCCCGTTCGCGACCGACCGTCCGTCCTTCAGCACGGTCACCCGGTCGCCGATCTCGCGGATCTCCTCCAGCCGGTGCGAGATGTAGACGACGGCGACGCCCGCCGCCGTCAGCTCGCGGATGATGCGGAACAGGTTGTCGACCTCGTCGTGCGCGAGCGCCGCCGACGGCTCGTCCATCACGATCAGCTTCGCCTCGTGGGACAGCGCCCGCGCCATGCTGACGACCTGCTTGCCCGCCGCCGGGAGCCGGCCGGCCTCCCGGCGCGGCGGGATCTCCCCGTGCCCGAGCCGGCCGAGCAGCTCGCGCGCCGCCCGCTCGGCGTCGCCCCGCCGGGTGAACCCGAACGACGCCTTCTCGTGGCCGAGGAAGATGTTGTCCGCCACCGACAGGCCGTCCACCAGGTCGAGTTCCTGGTAGATGGTGGCGATTCCGGCGCGCATGGCCGCCGTGGGCCCCGCGAGCCGCACCGTCTCACCGTCGAGGACGATCTCGCCCTCGTCCGGCTGGTGCGCGCCCGCGAGAACCTTGATCAACGTGGATTTGCCGGCGCCGTTCTGCCCGAGCAGGCAGTGCACCTCGCCCGGGAGGACGTCGAGGTCGACGCCGTCCAGGGCGCGGACGCCGGGGAACTGCTTGACGATGCCGCGCATCCGCAGCAGGGGTTCGCCCATCGGGACTCCTAGGCGGTGGAGAAGACGTGGTCGCTGATGAGCCGGGCGCCGCCGACCACGCCGGCGGCGCCGGCGAGCTCGGACAGCACGATGGGCAGGTTGCCGGTGGCGAGCGGAGCCGACCGGCGGTAGACGACGCTGCGGATCTCGGCCAGCAGCGTGTGGCCGAGCCCCGCGACGCCGCCCGCGATGATCACCAGTCCGGGGTTGAAGAAGCTGACGAGCCCGGCGAGCACCTGGCCGACGTGGCGCCCACCCTCGCGGATGATCCGCACCGACGCGGGATCGCCCGCCGCCGCCGCGATCGACACGTGCTCGCCCGTCAGCTCGCCGTGCGTCTCCAGCAGCGCCGCGAGATGAGCGGACTCGCCCGACGCCGCGGCCGCCGCCGCGTCCCGCGCCAGCGCCGCGCCGCCGAAGTACGCCTCGAGACATCCGGCGTTGCCGCACGCGCACACCGGCCCGTCGTCGTCGACGCGGATGTGCCCGATGTCGCCCGCACTGCCCGAGACACCCCGGTAGATCGCGCCGTCCACCACGATGCCGCAGCCGATGCCCGTCCCGATCTTGACGAGCAGGAAGTCGTCCACCGACCGCGCCACCCCGGACGTCAGCTCGCCGAGCGCCATCAGGTTCACGTCGTTGTCGACGAGCACCGGGCAGCCGAGCTCCTGCCCGATCGCGTCCCGCACCGGGAACCGGTCCCAGCCGGGCATGATCGGCGGCACGACCGGCATGCCGTCGCGGAAGCTGACCGGCCCCGGAACGCCGATGCCCGTCCCGTGCACCTGCCCGTCGATGAGCCCCTGGTCCCGGAGCTTGCCGAGCAGGTCGAGCGCCCGGTCCAAGACGACCGTCGCGCCCTGCCGCACGTCGCACGGCTCGTTGACGTGCCCGAGCACCTCGAGCTCCCCGTCGGTGACCGCGACGTCGATCGACGTCGCGCCGATGTCGAACGCGACGAACCGCAGCCGCGGCGACAGCCGCACGATGCCCGACCTGCGCCCGCCCCGCGACGCCGCCAGGCCCGCCCCCTCGACGAGCCCGAGCTCCACGAGCCGGTCCAGCTCGACCGCGAGCTTGGACCGCGAGAGCCGGACGACGTCGCCCAGCTCGGCCCGCGACCGCGGCCCCTCGTCGCGCAGCAGCCGCAGCAGTCGTGCCTGATGCACGTTCTGCGGACGAGCCGTCATGCGCATCTCGCCGTCCCTCCGGGTCCACGCAGCACCGGACTCACGGACCCGGCCCCCGAACGGGCCGGCCGCGCCGGTCGTGCCGAGAACGTAACCGGCTTTCGCCGCGTTGAGAAGACCTTTCCGCGAGATCACCCGAACTTTTTCCACTCAAAAGACAAAGCCCCACCGCCGCCGCGTTCGCCGCTCCCGCCTCGCCCGCCGCCTCGACTCGCGGCGCCCTCGGACGATCACGGCCCCGCGGCGCCCACCGACCACGCCCGACGACCGCACGGCCGATCAGCCGCCGTCATGCCGCCCAGTCATTCCGGCCGCCGCAGAACCGGGCGACGAAGTGCGGCGCGGCGGCGTCTGCTCAGCGGCGCCCGACCAAGGCGGCGCACCGAACGCCCGCCAGCGCGCGGCAACATCGCGACACGGCCGCGCAGCACGGCACGGGCGTCAGTCGGCGCAGAACGGGCGGCACGGCACGGCGCGGGGCGGCGCGGCACGGCGCGGGGCGGCGCGGCGCGGAACGGGTGGGGCGCGGAACGGGCGCGGCGGGTAGGCGCGCGCGGGCGGGCGCGCGCGGGTGGGGGTGGGCATGGTGGTGGCGGCCTCGGCGGTGGGTCCTTTCGGGCCCGGGGCCGAGGCCGCCGTGGTGCGTCACCCGCCGTCGGGCGAAGCGGCGTCGCGGGTTCGCGCGCTGGGGGCGCGCTTCCCGCGTGTGGCCATGCCGCCATCGGCCGTCACCCTGGCCCGAGCGGGCCCGGGCCACTGCGATCGCGACCGAAGGCGGGTTCGAGCTTGCGAGAACCTGATCGCGCAGCGAGCCCCTGGGCGAGTCGGAGCGATGCAGCTATCGCACGCGCCGCCCGTTGCAGGAAGGCCGCCCGGCGGCCTGACGCCGAGGGTGGTGCTAGTGAGACACGGCGCGCTGGGTGCTCATGGTTCGCATGATGTGTTCGACCAGGGTGATGAGAACGCGCTTGGCGTCCTCCCGGTCCCGGACGTCGCAGGAGATCACCGGGACGTCCGGGGGCAGGTCGAGCGCGTCGCGGACCTGTTCGGGCGGGTGGTGCCCGGCGCCGTCGAAGCGGTTCACCCCGATGATGAACGGGACGCCGCGCCGCTCGAAGTAGTCCACGGACGCGAAGCAGTCGGCCAGCCGGCGGGTGTCGACCAGCACGACCGCGCCGAGGGCGCCCTTGGCCAGTTCGTCCCACATGAACCAGAAACGGTCCTGGCCGGGGGTTCCGAACACGAAGAGCACCAGGCCGTTCGGCAGCGTGATGCGGCCGAAGTCCATCGCGACGGTCGTCGTCGTCTTCTGGGAGACGGCGCTGGTGTCGTCGATCCCGATGCTCTTCTCGGTCAGGGACTCCTCGGTGCGCAGCGGCCGGATCTCGCTGACGGCGCTCACCAGGGTGGTCTTGCCGACGCCGAAACCACCGGCGACCAGGATCTTGACGGTCAGCGCGGAATCGCCCGCCGAGGCGACCGCGTCAGAGCGCACGGATTCCATCGATCACTTCCTTGAGTACGCGCTCGCTGGGGAACTGCGCCACCGGCGCGGGGCGTCGAACCTCGATCAGCGAGTGGTCGAGCAGGTCGCCGAGCAGGACCCGGACGACTCCGAGGGGAAGTTCCAGATCCGACGCTATCTCGACAACCGACAACGGGGTGCGGCAAAGCTCCAAGATCATGTCATGTTCCGGCTCCGGCGCCCACCCGGACGCGGGGCCGCGGTCGCCCTCCGGGTCGCCCGCCGGGCGCGGTGCGGCGACGATCAGGGCGACCATGTCGAACTGGTCGGCGTCGTCGTGGTGCGTCCGTCCGCCGGTGAGCGCGTACGGGCGGACGACGGGCCCGGCCGCGTCGTCGTACCAGCCCGCCCCCTCCGAGCGTTCCATGTCAGCCGCCGCCCGGCTCGACCGCCGCGACGCGGGGGTCGGCCGACAGGTGCTGGCCGACGCGGGTGACGAGCATCGCCATCTCGTAGGCGATGATCCCGAGGTCGGCGTCGGCGTCGGCGAGCACGGCCAGGCACGCGCCGCGCCCGGCGGCGGTGACGAACAGGAACGACGACTCCATCTCCACGATCGTCTGCCGGACCGGGCCGCCGCCGAACGACTCGCCGGCGCCGCGCGCGAGGCTCTGGAAGCTCGCGGCGACGGCCGAGAGGTGGGCCGACTCCTCGTCGGCGAGCCCGCGCGACGCGGCCATCAGCAGCCCGTCGCTGGACAGCACCACCGCGTTCTGCACGGGCGCGACACGGTCGACGAGGCTGTCGAGCAGCCAGTTCAGGCCGCCGCCAGCGGGCTCCGCGCCGGAGTGCTGGGCATCTGTCATGGGGTGTCGTCCTCCTGGTCGCCTCGGTTCTGCGAAGTCTGTTCGCCGGCCGCCGACTCGTCGCGGCCGCGCTGCCAGCCCTGCTGCATGGCCGACATCATCGACCGCAGCGCCTCGGGCGAGCGTGCTCCGTCGGGCTCGTCCGGCACGTCGGCGGGCGCGGCGTCGGCGGGGACGGGCGCGGGCAGCGGCATGTCCGGCGGCGGCGCGGCGTGCCGGCCGACGGACGGCGGCGCGGACCAGCCGGGCGCCGGGGACGGCGCCTCCTGCGGCGCGGCGGGTTCGGGGGGCGTGCGGCCCTGGGCGGCGAGGTGGGCGTCGACGCGTTCCTTGAGCTGCGGCGCGAGGTGCGTCTGCCGCCTGCGCTTGGGCAGTTCGCCCTCCTTCAGCGGCGGCTCGGGTTCGGGCTCCGGCGCGGGTTCCGCCCGGACGGGCTCGGGTTCGGGCTCGGGCACGGGCACGGGCTCCGGCCGAACGGGTTCCGGCCGGACGGGCTCCGCCTCGGCGACGAGCCGGACGACGCCGCCCGTCTCCTCCGCGGGGCGCGCGCCGGCGGTCAGGGCCGCGGTCGGCTGCTGGATCGCGGGCATGGGCCCGCTGGTCCTGCGCTGGAGCCGCTCCTGCTCGGCGGGCTCCACCAGGAGGGAGCCGGGGATGAGCGCGATCGCGGTCGTGCCGCCGTACGGGGACGGCCGCAGGGTGACCTTGACGTCGTGCCGTGCGGCGAGCCGCGCGACGACGAACAGGCCGAGCTGGGCGCTGTCGGTGGGGTCGAACTCGGGCGGGTCGGCCAGCCGGGCGTTCGCGGCGCGGATGGCCTCCTCGGTCATCCCGAGCCCGCGGTCCTCGACCTCGATCGCGAACCCGTTGGCGACGGGGTGCCCGCTGACCCGCACCGGCGACTGCGGCGGCGAGAACGTGGTGGCGTTCTCCACGACCTCCGCCAGCAGGTGGACGACGTCCGCGACGGCGGAGCCGAGCAGCGCGACGCGCGGCAGCGGCTGCACCCGGACCCGCGGGTAGTCCTCCACCTCGGCGACCGCGCCGCGCACGACGTCCACGAGCGGGACGGGACGGCGCCAGCCGCGGCCCGCGGTCTTGCCCGCGAGGATCACCAGGCCCTCGGCGTGCCGGCGCATGCGGGTGGCGAGGTGGTCGAGGCGGAACAGGTCGGACAGCTCGGCCGGGTCCTCGGTGCGGCGCTCCATGGTGTCGAGGAGGCTGAGCTGCCGGTGCAGGAGCGCCTGGTTGCGGCGCGCGAGGTTCACGAAGACCTCGCTGATGCCGCGCCGCGCCGCGATCTCGCCCTCGGCGGCGACGATGACGGCCTCGTGGGCGCGGTCGAACGACTCGGCGATCTGCCGGACCTCGTTGATGTGGAAGTGCTCGTCGCGGAGGGTGCGGGCCTCGGCGGGACGGCCGGCGCGGATCTGCTCGGCGAGCTTCGGCAGCCGCCGCTGGGTGAACTCGACGACGGCGTCGGCGAGCGTCCGGCACTCGCGGACCAGCCGCCGGGAGACGCGGGCGGCGATGAACACCGACAGCGCGACCGCGAGCAGGCCGAGCCCGGCGGCGGCGCCGAGCCGGACGAACACGTCCGTGGCGATGTCGCGGGCGCGCCCGGTGAGGTCGTTCAGGACCTGGTTCTCCAGGCGGAACAGTCCCGCGTTGGCGGCGTCGGCGGCGGCCCGCCAGTCGGCGGGGTCGACGGGCGACGCGGCCCGGTTCCCGGCCGTCCCGGTCGCGTTGCCGGCCGTGCGGGCGGCGCGGACCTCGCCGCGGACGACGCGGTCCTCGAACTGGCGGAAGCGGCGGAACTCCTCGGACGCGGCGAACCGCTCGTACTGCTCGCGCCCGGCGCCCGGAAGGTTCTTGACGTTGTCCTCGTACAGGTACCGCTGCGCGCCGACGAGCTGGGCGAACTCGCCGCGCTCGGCGGCGGTGAGGCGCCCGTCGGCGAGGGCGGCGGTCAGCAGCGCGTCCTCGCGGGCGAGGAACTCGCGGGCGCGGCCCATCAGCACGAGCGTCTGCGCGTCGGCGGTGATCTCGCCGTTGCCGGGGGTCGTGGCGGTGTAGACGGCGAACCCCGCGTCGATGAGGGAGGTGTAGTCCCGCAGGACGGTCGCGCGGTCGTCGGTCGCCTGGTCGACGCCGGCGCGGATCGAGTCCAGCGACCGCAGCGCGCTCACGAGCGCGTCCCACCGGGCGACCACCTGGGGCAGCAGGTCCTCGCGCAGTCCCTCGTCCCGGGCGCCGGAGGCCACGAAGGCGGCGGCCCGGTCGGTGGCGAGCCGCTGTTCGCGCAGTTCCGGCCCGCCGTTGCCGATCGAGGTCATCGACAGCCGCCGCTCCTTCTGCAGCGCGTCGATGAGCCGCTGCGTGGGCTGCACCGCCTTCTCCTGGAACGCCCGCGCCTGCATGAGCTGGTTCGCGTCGCCGTAGGTGACGGCGGTCAGGAACGCCCACAGCGACGCGACGGCCAGCAGCGGCGCGAGGAGCAGCAGCGTGATCCGCGACCGGATGGAGGAGAAACGCGAGGTCGTCACGGTCGACAGCCCCTGCTCGCGGGTTCGGGTCTCGGCACTCGGGGGTGGAACATGCGGGGGGAAACCTCCCGATGCGTCGTGTACGGGGGTCTGCGGAGCCTACTACGTCACGGGTTCGGGGTGATCGACGACCGAGCGTCATCGGATTCGTGTCGGCGTCCCGTTACGGAGGGTTCCCGCGATGATAATGGGACCGGTCATTTCCCCCGTGACCCGGTACTACGCGTCTGTCTCCCCTCCCTCACGACAGGGTCACAGATACCGCCTCATCAGGCCGGGACGCCGACAGGTGCGGCGCGGGACGTTACGATGCCCGCCGTGAGTCCCGAAAGCCAGGCATCCGAGGCACTTCCGTCGCGACGCCGCCGCACCCCCCGCGGCGGCCGCCATCGCGGCGACGAGTCCTTCCTGCTGCCCCCCGGATCCCCCGCGCTGGTCCTGGCCGTTCCCGGCGCCCGGCGCCCCGGCACGGAGGTCGCGGACGAGCTCGCCCGGCTCGTCGAGATCGAGCACACCGGCCAGCGCGCCCACGTCGGGCACCTGGAGGGGGCCGAGGCGTCCCTGCACGGGGTCCTCGCCGGGCTGCCGCGGCAGGAGGGGGAGCTCGCGGCGGTGGTGGTCCCGCTGTCCACCGGTCCCGACGCGGCGCTGGACGGCGCCGTCCGCGCGGCCGTCGCGAACGCGCCGGTGCCGGCCGTCGCCGCCGAACCGCTGGGCCCGCACCCGCTGATCGCCGAGGCGCTGCACGACCGGCTCGCGGACGCCGGTCTCGCGCGCGCCGACCGGATCCGGATGATGACGATGGTGACGGCCGCGTCCGGGTTCGTCGTCGCCACGCCGGGCGGCCCCGACGCCGTGCGGCAGGCGGAGGCCGGGCGTGAGGTCGGTCAGTTGCGCCCCGTCGTGCAGCGCGTCGTTGATCGCCCCGAACTCGGCGCTGCGCAGCGCGACCCGCTCGAACTCGC
>NZ_JBFAUZ010000022.1:0-136311 GCF_040679555.1 Spirillospora sp. NPDC052242 | reverse complement strand
CACGTCGCTTCTCCTACTGGCTATGCACTCGTGGTCATCTCGATTCCGCCACCGGTTCCTGTGCTCTTGCTCGCCATACTCGGCATGCCCAGAAATGGAGGGGGTGCCGGGCGTCGCGAAGACGCTCGCCGCGCAGACCCTCGCGACGGTGGTCGGCGGCTCGTTCGCCCGGCTCCAGTTCACCCCCGACCTCGTGCCGTCCGACATCGTCGGGACGCGCATCTACCGGCCGTCGGAGGAGGCGTTCGACGTCGAGCCGGGCCCGGTGATGGCGAACGTGGTGCTGGCGGACGAGATCAACCGGGCGCCCGCGAAGGTGCAGTCGGCGCTGCTCGAGGTGATGGGGGAGCGGCAGGTCAGCATCGGCGGCCGGACGCTTGCGGTGCCGGACCCGTTCCTGGTGCTGGCGACGCAGAACCCGATCGAGTCGGAGGGCGTGTACCGGCTCCCGGAGGCGCAGCGCGACCGGTTCCTGCTGAAGATCGACGTCGGCTATCCCTCCGAGGAGGAGGAGCTGGCGATCCTCTACCGGATGAGCGTCGACCCGCCCGCGGCGTCCCGGCTGCTGGACCCGCCGCGGCTCGCGGAGCTGCGGCGCGCCGCCGACCGGGTGTTCGTGCACGACGAGGTCGCCCGGTACGCGGTGCGGCTGATCGGCGCGACCCGGGACCCGGCCCGGTACGGGGCTCCCGACCTGGCGCGGCTGCTCACCTACGGTGCGGGCCCGCGCGGGACCCTCGGGCTCGTCGCCGCCGGGCGGGCGCTCGCGCTGCTGCGCGGCCGCGACTACGTGCTGCCCGCGGACGTCCGGGACCTGTGCGGGGACGTCCTCGCGCACCGGCTCGTGCCGTCGTTCGACGCGCTCGCCGACGAGGTGTCGCCGCGCGCGATCGTCGAGCGGATCGCGGCGGTCGTGCCGCAGCCGCGGCTGGCGCCGCGCGACGGCGATCCCGGCGTGGACGGCCTCGGCGGGACCGGCGCGCCGGGGCCCGGCGGGGCGGAGGGGGGTCGGGCGGCGTGACGGCTCCCCGACTGCGCGACCTCGCGCCCGAGCAGGCGCTGCGGCGGCTGGAGATCGTCATCGTGCGGCGGCTCGACGGGCTGCTGCAGGGCGACCACCTCGGCCTGATGCCGGGCCCCGGCTCCGAGCCGGCGGAGGGACGCGAGTACGCGCCGGGCGACGACGTCCGCGCGATGGACTGGTCGCTGACGGCCCGGACGGCGGTGCCGCACGTGCGGGACCGCGTCGCCGACCGGGAGCTGGAGACGTGGGCGCTGGTCGACGCGACCGCGAGCATGGACTTCGGCACCGGGCGGGTCGAGAAGCGCGACCTGGCGGTGGCGGCGGTCGCGGCCGTCGGGTTCCTCACCGACCGCACCGGCAACCGGATCGGCGCGCAGATCGTCGGGGGCTCGGGGGCGCGGCTCGTCCCGCCGCGGACCGGCCGCCCGCACCTGCTGGCGCTGCTGCGGGCGCTGCTGGACGCGCCCCGCACCCCGCAGGACGCCCCGGACGGACGGTACCTCGGCGCGGGCGCGGACCTGCTGCGCCGCACGGCCGGGACGCGCCGCGGCCTCGCGGTGGTCGTGTCGGACTTCCTCGAACCACCGGAGAGCTGGGTGCGGCCGCTGCGGCTGCTGGCGGTGCAGCACCAGGTCCTCGCGGTCGAGGTGGTCGACCCGCGCGAGCTGACGCTGCCCGACGTCGGGCTGCTCACGGTCGTCGATCCCGAGTCGGGGCGGCGGCGGGACGTCCCGACGGCGAGCCGCCGGCTGCGGGAGCGGTACGCGGCGGCCGCCATGGAGCAGCGCGCCGCGATCGCGGCGGGGCTGCGGCGGGCGGGCGCCGCGCACCTGCGGCTGCGCACCGACGGCGACTGGGTGCGCGACATCGCCTGGCACGTGATGGCGCAGCGGCGGCTCGCCGTCGCGGCGCCCGGCCCGGTCCCGGGAGGTGCGGCGTGACGTTCCTGTCGCCCGAGCGGCTGTTCCTGGCGGTCGCGCTCGCCGGGCTCGCCGCCGCGTACGTCGTGATGCAGCTGCGGCGCGGCCGGTACGCGGCCCGGTTCACCAACCTCGCGCTGCTGGAGAAGGTCGCGCCGCTGCGGCCCGGCTGGCGCCGGCACGTCCCGGCGGCGGCGTTCCTGCTGATGATGGGCCTGTTCGTCACCGGGTTCGCGCGCCCGGCGGCGGACGTCGAGGTGCCGCGCGAGCAGGCGACGATCATGCTGGCGGTGGACGTGTCCAGCTCGATGGAGGCGGAGGACGTCGAGCCGGACCGGCTGGCGGCCGCGCAGAGCGCCGCCCGCACGTTCCTCGACGGCCTGCCCGAACGGTTCAACGTCGGGCTCGTCGCGTTCGCCGGGTCGGCGTCGGTGACGGTGCCGCCGACGACCGACCGGCGCGCCGTCCGGTCCGGCATCGACGGGCTGGCGCTCGGCCCGCGTACCGCGATCGGCGAGGGCGTGTTCGCCTCGCTGCAGGCGATCTCCGACTTCGGGGCGCAGTTCGGCGAGGAGGCCCCGCCCGGGCACGTCGTGCTGCTGTCGGACGGGACGAACACCGCCGGGCGCACCCCGGAGGAGGCCGCGCAGCGCGCGGTGCAGGCCGGGGTGCCGGTCTCGACGATCGCGTACGGCACCGCCGAGGGCGTGATCTACCAGAACGGGACGCCGCTGCCGGTGCCGGTGGACGGGCCCGCGCTGGAGCGGCTCGCGCAGCAGACCGGCGGCGGGTTCTACGAGGCGGCCAGCGGCGACGAGCTGCGGCAGGTCTACGCGGACATCGGCAGCACGGTCGGGTACCGCGTCGAGCAGCGCGAGATCTGGGCCTGGTTCGTCGGGGCGGGCCTGGTCGCCGCGTGCATCGCGGCGCTGACGTCGCTGCTCTGGTTCTCCCGCATCCCCTGATCGCACGAGGGAGTCGACAATGAATCACGGAAGACATCCGGGGGACGCCCGCATCGGGCTGGGCGAACCGCACGGGCCCGACTTCGCGCCGCCGCCGCCCCCGCAGGCCGTGCGGCCCGTGATGGTGTGGCCGCCGGTCGTCCCGCCGGTCCCGCCCGCGGCGCCGCCGCCCGGACGTCCGGGACGTCCGGGCCCGATGGTGCGGCGCCCGCGCGGGGTGATCGTGACGGCGATCGCCGCCGCGGCGATCACCGGCGCGCTGGCCGGGACGGCCGGGGCCGTGCTCACCCGCGACGGCGGGGCGTCCGTCGTGACGCAGTCGGCGGGCGGGCCGGTGGACGGCGCGGGCGACCTCAGCGGTGTCGCGGCGCGCGTCCTGCCGAGCGTCGTCCAGGTGGAGGTCAGGTCGGGAAGCGGGAGCAGCGGCGGGTCGGGCTTCGTGATCGACGCGGCCGGGCACGTCCTGACGAACGCGCACGTCGTGGACGGGAGCGACGACGTCACCGTGGTCCTCCCGGACCGGCGGCGCCTGGACGCCCGCGTCGTGGGCTCCGACACCGCGAACGACCTCGCCGTGCTGGCCGTCCCGGCGTCCGAGGCGCCGCCCCCGCTGACGTTCGGCCGGTCCGCCGACGCGCGGGTCGGGGACCCGGTGCTGGCGATCGGGTCGCCGCTCGGGCTGGCCGGGACGGTCACCGCCGGGGTGGTCAGCGCGCCGCGCCGCGAGGTGCGGCTCGGTCCTCGCGAACGGCAGATCGCGCTGCAGACCGACGCGTCCATCAACCCGGGCAACTCGGGCGGGCCGCTGGTGAACGCGCGCGGCGAGGTCATCGGGGTGAACACGGCCATCGCGACGGTGCGCGGCGGCGGGTCGATCGGCATCGGGTTCGCGATCCCGGCGGACCGGGCGGTGGACGGCGTCCGCCGCATCGTCGGCTGAAACCGGGGCGAACGGGGGAGCGGGGGAGGATAACGTCACGCCATGCGAGTGCTCGTGGTGGAGGACGAAGAGGACCTCGTCGAGGCGCTCCGGTACGGCCTGGTCCGTGCGGACTACGCGGTGGACGTGGCGTACGACGTGAACGAGGCGTCGCAGAAGCTGTACGCGGCGTCCTACGACCTGATGATCCTGGACCTGAACCTGCCGGACGGCGACGGGTTCGACCTGTGCCGGGCCGTCCGGGCCGGGGAGCTGGACGGCGAGACCGGCCCCGACCTGCGGATCCTCATGCTGACCGCGCGGGACCGGCTCGCCGACCGGGTCCGCGGCCTGGACGAGGGCGCGGACGACTACCTGGTCAAGCCGTTCGCGTTCCCCGAGCTGCTGGCGCGGGTGCGGGCGCTGCTGCGGCGCGACAGCGGCGGCGGGTCGGCGGTGTGGACGGTCGGCGAGCTGCGGCTCGACACCGGCCGCCGCGAGGCGTCCCGCGCCGGGCGGCGGCTGAACCTCTCCCCGAAGGAGTTCGCGGTGCTGCGGTACCTGATGAGCCGGCCCGGCCAGGTCGTCTCGCCCGAGGACCTCCTCGAGCACGTGTGGGACGAGAACGCCGACCCGTTCACCAACACCGTGCGGGTCACGGTCGGCACGCTGCGCCGCAAGCTCGCCGGGGACGGCGAGGACCCGCTGATCGAGACGGTCGTCCGGCACGGCTACCGCCTCCGCGAGGCCACGAGAAGGGAGGCGTGATGCCCGCGTTCCGGATGCGGCGCCCGCCGCTGCCCGGGTTCGCCCAGTCGATCCGGTTCCGGCTGACCGTGCTGTACTCGACGCTGCTGTTCGCCGTGACGGCGCTCGTCCTCGGCGGGACGTACCTCGCGGTCGTCCGCAGCACCGAGGCGCAGCCGATCACCGAGACCTACCAGGCGCAGAAGTACGTCGGCGGGGTGCGGCTCGGCGACGTCGAGGTGGTCAAGGTGCAGCAGGTGGAGCAGGCCGTCAACTACGAGACGCGCCGCACCCTGCGCAACTACTCGCTCGGGACGCTCGGCGGGCTGCTGGTCGCCAGCCTCGGCATCGGCTGGGTGCTGGCGGGCCGGGCGCTGAAACCGGTCCGCGCGATCGCCCGCACCGCCGAGGAGATCCAGGCGACCGACCTGTCCCGCCGCATCCGGCTGTCCGGGCCGCGCGACGAGCTGCGCGAGCTCGCCGACACCGTCGACTCGATGCTCGACCGCCTCGACAGCGCGTTCCAGTCGCAGCGGCGGCTGATCGACGACGCCTCGCACGAGCTGCGCAGCCCGCTCGCGATCATCCGCGCGAACCTCGACACCGTGCTCAGCGCGCCGGACGCCGACGAGCGCGACCGGCGCCGCGCCGTGGACGTCGTCGACCGCGCCACCACCCGCATGACGCGGCTCGTCGAGGACCTGCTGGCCACGGCGCGCCGCTCGGCGCCCGCGCTGGAGGACGCCGACGTCGACCTCGCGGTCGTGGCGCGCGAGGCCGCCGAGGAGTTCGGCTCGCTCGCGTCCGTCCGGCGGCTCACCCTGGAGCACCGGATCCGGGACGGCCTCGTGCTGATCGGCGACCACGACGCGCTGCGCCGCGCCGTCGGGAACCTGCTGTCGAACGCGGTGCGGCTGGCGCCCGAGGGGTCGGCGATCACGGTCGGGGCCGGGGCCGCCGGCGGCTGGCTGTGGGCGGCGGTCGGCGACGCGGGCCCCGGGCTGGCGCCGCACGAGCAGGACCGCGTCTTCGACCGGTTCTACCGGGGCGCGCAGGACCGCCGGACGCGCGACCACGACCGCCGGACGGGCGACCGCCGCACGGGCCTCGGGCTCGCGATCGTCCGGCAGATCGTGGAGACGCACCACGGCCACGTCCGGCTGTTCTCCGCGGAGGGCGAGGGCAGCACGTTCGTCCTGTGGTTCCCGAGCGAGGGGAGCGGCCCGCAGAGCGCGGCGCCGCCCGAGACGAACCCCCTCGATTCCCCCCTCGATTCCCCCCTCGGCTCCCCGCCGGGCCCGCCCGGCGGCTGACCCGCGGCGCGAGCACCGCCGTCCGGGTACCAGGATGGAGACATGCGTCTACGGATCTTCACAGAGCCCCAGCAGGGGGCGAGCTACGAGACACTGCTGACCGTCGCGAAGGCGACCGAGAACCTCGGTTTCGACGCCTTCTTCCGTTCGGACCACTACACCAAGATGGGCGACGTGACGGGCGAGCCGGGCCCGACCGACTCGTGGGTCACGCTCGGCGCCCTCGCCCGCGAGACGAGCCGGATCCGGCTCGGCACGCTGGTGACGGCCGCGACGTTCCGCCTCCCCGGCCCGCTGGCGATCTCCGTCGCGCAGGTCGACCAGATGAGCGGCGGCCGCGTCGACTTCGGTCTCGGCACCGGCTGGTTCGAGGAGGAGCACGCCCACTACGGCATCCCGTTCCCCAGCCTGAACGAGCGGTTCGAGAAGCTCGAGGAGCAGCTCCAGATCTGCAAGGGCCTGTGGGGGACGCCGTCCGGCGAGACGTTCTCGTTCAGCGGCGACCACTACACGCTCACCGACTCGCCCGCGCTGCCGAAGCCCGCGCAGGCGGGCGGCCCGCCGGTGCTGATCGGCGGGTTCGGCGCGAAGCGCACCCCGCGCCTCGCCGCGGCCTACGCCGACGAGTACAACGTGCCGTTCCACCAGCTGGACGACACGGGCGCGGCGTTCGAGCGCGTCCGGGCGGCCTGCCGGGACGCGGGCCGGACCCGGCCGATGGTGTACTCGGCCGCGCAGGTGGTGTGCTGCGGGCGGGACGAGGCCGAGGTGCGGCGCCGCGCGGACGCGATCGGGCGCAAGCCCGAGGAGCTGCGGGAGAACGGTCTGGCGGGCACCCCGCAGGAGCTCGTCGACAAGATCGGCCGGTTCGGCGAGCTGGGCGCCGAGCGGCTCTACCTGCAGGTCCTCGACCTGTCCGACCTCGAGCACCTGGAGCTGATCGCCGCCGAGGTGATGGGCAAGCTCTGACCGGGGCTCCGGTCGGCCCGGCTGGGCGGGCGTCCGCCCAGCCGGGTCAGCCGAACACGCTCCGGAAGGCGGCGTGCCTCGGGGCGCCCTTCGCGGTGTCCCACACCGCGAACACGACGTGCTCGAACCGGTCGGCGAACGCGCCGCCCGGCCGCAGCGCGCGGGCGAAGGTCTCGGCGACCTCGGCCGGGTCGTTGCGGAACACGCCGCAGCCCCAGGCCCCCAGCACGATCCGCCGGTGCCCGTGGGCGAGCGCCGCCGCGAGCACCTTGCGGGCGCGGACGTCCAGGACCCGCGGCACCTCGGCGATCTTGTCCGGGTCGCGGATCGCGCCCCGGTTCGGGGCCGGGGAGGTCAGGAACGCGACCTCGTAGGGCTCCTCCAGCAGGACGCCCCGGTCGTCGCGGAACACCGGGACGCCCGGCGAGTAGATCATGTGGTCGCTGTACAGCAGGTCGCGCTGCTCCCGGTGGAAGTTGTAGTACTCCCACGCCGACGTCAGCGACGCGTACAGCGCGGACGAGCGGGCGAGGCCCTCCTCCTGGGCGTGCGCGCCGTTGAGGAAGCCGCCGCCGGGGTTCTTCGCGGACGCGAAGTTCAGCGCGAGCGGGACGGCGTCCGGGGCGACGAGCCGCCGCGCGGCCGCGAGCGTCGTCTCCTCGGTGACCTCGATGCGGGTGCCCGCGCCGGCGGGCTCGTCCGCGATCTTCCGCAGGAGGACGTCCAGGTCCTCGGGCCGGTACAGGACGGTGCCCCGCCTGGCCCGCTCGATGCTCTCGGCGACGGGGACGGCGCGCCCCGACGGGGCCCGGTATTCGCCCCGCTCGATGATCGCGACGGTCTCCTGCGCGACGGAACGCCGTGGGTGTCTGCTCATGATGTCCCGGATTGTCATGGTCCGGACGGGCGGTGCGCAAACGCTTTTCGCGCCGGACGGCCTACCCTCCGTGACCGCCGGAAAGCCGTGAGGAATGTGGCATATGTCCTTGACCTGCGACTTATCACGAAATGATCACCTTTGCGGGGAGGGATCTGTCATGCTGTGCACGCTATGCAACGTCCACGATCTCGCTCCCGCCGCCGTCCCCAGCGCCCCTCCGGGGACGCCGGGGCCCAACCCCCGCATCAGGCCGGACAGCATCCCCCGTTTCCCCCGTACCCGCCGGGCCAGGACCCGGGGCGGCCGTTCGAGCAGCCCCACGGGTACCCGCCGCAGCACGAGCCGGCGCCGCGGTCCCCCGTCCCGCCCGCGGACGCGCGAGCGTTCGAGCAGCCGCCGGAGACCCCGCGGGGCCCGCGGCCTGGGCGGCCCTCCCGCCGCTTCGGGCACCCCGCCGGGCCGCCGTCCGACGACGCGCCCCCGCCGACGACGACCGAGGGCTTCGAGGACGAACTCGACCGGGCGTTCGCGGGCGCCCGCCGCAACCGGGTCGTCGGCCTGGCCGTCGGCGGCGTCGCGCTCGTCCTGGCGGCCGTCCTCGGCGTCGCCGCGCTCGTCGCCTGGAACCCCGGCGGGACGGACTCCGCGTCGGCCGCGCCGCACCCGAGCGGCGAGGGGGCGCCGAAGGCGTCCGCGAGCGCGCCGCCCAGCGCCGCCCCGACGACCAGCGCGCCGCCGTACATCCCGGAGAACGGCAACGGGAAGTTCACCGTCGCCGCGGGCTCCGGCGTGACCGGCGAGGGCACCAAGGTCATGCGGTACATGGTCGCGGTGGAGGGCGGCCTCAAGCAGGACGTGAACGACTTCGCGAAGGAGGTCGACGACATCCTCGGCGACCCGCGCGGCTGGACGGCCCAGGGCAAGTGGGCGTTCCAGCGCGTCGACTCCGGAGCGCACGAGTTCGTCGTGAAGCTGTCCTCGCCGGGGACGACCGACAAGCTGTGCGGCGCCTACGGCATGGACACCGAGGGCGAGGTCAACTGCCGCGCCGGCAAGCAGGTCGTCGTGAACCTCAAGCGCTGGCTGCTGCTGACGAAGTACTACAAGGGACGCCCGCACGAGTACCACGCGCTGACCATCAACCACGAGGTCGGGCACCGGCTCGGCCTCGGGCACATGACGTGCGGCGGCAAGGGCAAGCCCGCGCCGGTGATGATGCAGCAGATCTACGGGCTGAAGGGCTGCACGGCGAACCCCTGGCCCTACGACGAGAACGGCGTGTACATCAAGGGCCCGGCCGTGCCCTGACCGGAAAAAGGAGATGCGGAGGCTCACCCCCGGTACGTCACACTTGGCGGGTGCTTCTGACGATCACCACGACCCTGAACCCGGCGACCGACCTGGGCTTCCTCCTGCACAAGCATCCCGACCGCGCGCAGGCGTTCGACCAGGCGTACGGGACGGCGCACGTCTTCTATCCCGAGGCGGACGAGCGGCGCTGCACGGCCGCGCTGCTGCTCGACGTCGACCCGGTCCGGCTCGTCCGCACGCGCGGCAGAGGCACGCCCGACTTCTCCCTCGGCCAGTTCGTCAACGACCGCCCGTACGCGGCGTCGTCGCTGCTCGCGTCGGCCATGGCGCACGTGTTCCGCACGGCGATGCGCGGGCGCTGCGACGCCCGTCCGGCACTGGCGCGGACGCCGGTCCCGCTGGAGATCGTGCTTCCGGCGCTGCCGTGCCGCGGCGGCCCCGGGCAGGCCGAGCGGTACTTCGGGCCGCTCGGCTGGGAGGTGTCGGCCGAACCGGTCCCGCTCGACCCCGGGTTCCCCTCCTGGGGCGACTCCCGGTACGTGACGCTCACGCTGACCGGAACCGTCCGGCTGGCCGACGCGCTGAACCAGCTGTACGTGCTGCTGCCCGTCCTGGACGACGCCAAGCACTACTGGGTGGCGTCCGACGAGGTGGACAAGCTGATCCGGGCGGGCGAGGGGTGGCTCGCGACGCATCCCGACCGCGGCGCGATCACCCGCCGGTACCTGGCGAACCGCCGCGCGCTCGTCCGGGCCGCGCTGGGCCGGCTGGCCGACGCGGAGGGCGCTCCCGACGACGCCCTCGACCCCGTCGAGATCGACGAGGAGCCGACCGCCGAGACCGCCGAGACCGGCGAGACCGGCGGGACCGCCGACGGCGCGGAGGCGCCGGGGGAGCGGGCGCTCTCGCTGGCCGAGCGGCGGATCCGCGCGGTGGCGGACGTGCTGCGCGCGGAGGACGCGGGCAGCGTCATCGACCTCGGCTGCGGCTCGGGCAAGCTGCTCGCGCGGCTGCTGAAGGACGGCTCGGTCGCGCGGGTCGCCGGGGCGGACGTGTCGTTCCGCGCCGTCGAGCACGCGCGCAGGCGGCTGCGGCTCGACCGGCCGGGCCCGTCGCGCGCCCGGGAGCGGGTCGGCGACCTGTTCCAGGGCGCCCTCACCTACGCCGACGACCGGTTCGGCGGGTACGACGCGGCGGTGCTGATGGAGGTCGTCGAGCACATCGACCCGCCGCGCCTCGGCGCCGTCGAGAAGGTGGTGTTCGGGCACGCCGCGCCCCGCGTCGTCGTGGTGACGACGCCGAACGCCGAGCACAACGTCCGCTACGAGGGGCTGGCGCCCGGCGCGATGCGGCACCCCGACCACCGGTTCGAGTGGACGCGCGCCGAGTTCCGCGCGTGGGCCGACCGGGTCGCCGCCGCGCACGGCTACCGCGTCCGGCACGTACCGGTCGGCGACGACGACCCCGAGGTCGGCGCCCCGACGCAGATGGGAGTGTTCACCAAATGACCGGCCGTGAGATCCGGCTCCCGGAGATGGGCCTCGTCGTGCTGGTCGGCGTGTCCGGCTCCGGCAAGTCGCACTTCGCCCGCAAGCACTTCACGCCGACGCAGATCGTGTCGTCCGACTTCTGCCGCGGCGTCGTCTCCGACGACGAGAACGACCAGTCGGCCACCGGCGACGCGTTCGACCTGCTGCACTACATCGTCGGCAAGCGGCTGCGGCGCGGCCTGCTGACCGTCGTGGACGCCACCAACGTGCAGGCGAAGTCGCGGCAGCAGCTCATCGCGCTGGCGAAGGAGCACGACGTGCTGTCGGCGGCGATCGTGCTGGACGTGCCGGAGAGCGTCGCCGCCGAGCGCAACGCCGCCCGGCCCGACCGCGCCGGCCTGCCCGCGCACGTCCTGCCGCGGCAGCGCCGCGAGCTGCGGCGCGGCCTGCGGTCGCTCGGCCGCGAGTTCCGCCGCGCCTACGTGCTGAACGGCGTCG
Source organism: Spirillospora sp. NPDC052242 (assembly GCF_040679555.1). Lineage (NCBI taxonomy): Bacteria > Bacillati > Actinomycetota > Actinomycetes > Streptosporangiales > Thermomonosporaceae > Spirillospora > Spirillospora sp. NPDC052242. The sequence continues at coordinate 125,275 of NZ_JBFAUZ010000022.1, read as the reverse complement.
AGGAGATCGACGCCGCCGTGATCACCTACGAGAAGCCGTGGAACGACCGGCGGGAGCTGACCGGGCCGTTCGACGTCATCGGCGACGTGCACGGCTGCCGCGCCGAGCTGGAGGACCTCCTCGCCGGGCTCGGCTACGAGATCGAGCACGACGCGCAGGGCCGCGCGGTCGGCGCGAACCACCCGGGCGGCCGGACGGCCGTGTTCGTCGGCGACCTCGTCGACCGCGGCCCCGACACCCCGGGCGTCCTGCGGCTCGCGATGGGCATGGTGGCGGCCGGGCAGGCGCTGTGCGTGTCCGGGAACCACGAGGCGAAGCTCGCCAAGGCGCTGCACGGCCGGAAGGTGCGGGTCGCGCACGGCCTCGCCGAGTCGCTGGAGCAGCTGGCCCGCGAGCCCGAGGAGTTCCGCGCCGACGCCCTGCGGTTCATGGACGGCCTCATCAGCCACTACGTCCTGGACGGCGGGAAGCTCGTCGTCGCCCACGCGGGCCTGAAGGAGGACTACCACGGCCGCGCGTCCGGCCGCGTCCGGTCGTTCGCCCTCTACGGCGACACCACGGGCGAGACGGACGAGTACGGGCTGCCCGTCCGGTACCCGTGGGCGCGCGACTACCGCGGCAAGGCGATGGTCGTGTACGGGCACACCCCGGTGCCGGACGCCGAGTGGATCAACAACACGATCTGCCTCGACACCGGCGCGGTGTTCGGCGGGCGGCTCACCGCCCTCCGCTACCCCGAGCACGAGCTGTTCTCCGTCCCGGCGCGCGAGACCTGGTACGAGCCGGTGCGCCCGCTGGCGGCGCCGCCGTCCGGGACGGGCGGGGGCGGGCAGCGCGAGAGCGACTTCCTGCAGATCAAGGACGTCATGGACAACACGGGCGTCCAGACGCGGCTGATGGGCCGCGTCACCGTCCGGGAGGAGAACGCCCTCGCGGCGCTGGAGGTGATGAGCCGGTTCGCGGTCGACCCGCGCTGGCTCGTCTACCTGCCGCCGACGATGGCGCCCGCCGGGACGTCGACGCTGCCCGGGTACCTGGAGCACCCGGCGGAGGCGCTCGCCGTCTACCGGGACAAGGGCGTCCTGAGGGTGGTGTGCGAGGAGAAGCACATGGGTTCGCGGGCGGTCGCGGTGGTGTGCCGCGACGCGTCCGTCGCCGCCGAGCGGTTCGGCGTGGACGACGGGACGGCGGGCGCCCTGTACACCCGCACCGGCCGCGCGTTCTTCCGCGACCCGGCCCGGACGGACGCGGCGCTGGCGCGGCTGCGCGACGCGATCGGCGCCGCCGGGCTGTGGGACGAGCTCGGCACCGGCTGGCTCGTCCTGGACTGCGAGCTGCTGCCGTGGTCGGCGAAGGCGATGGACCTGATCCGCACCCAGTACGCGGCCACGGGCGCCGCCGCCCGCGCGTCCCTGCCGATGGCGGCGGACCTGCTGGCCCGCGCCGAGCGCCGTGGCCTCGACCTCGGCGGGCTGCGCGGGCACGTCGACCGGCGCGCCGCGAACGCCGCCCGGTTCCGCGACGCGTACGCCCGCTACTGCTGGGACGTGGACGCGGACGGGCTCGGCGGGCTCGGCATCGCGCCGTTCCAGGTCCTGGCGGGGGAGGACCGCGCGTGGGCGACCGCGCGCGACCACGACTGGCACATGGACGTCGCCGGGCGGCTCGCGGACGCCGACCCGACCGGGTTCGTCCGGCGGACCGGCTCGCTGGTCGCCGACCTGACCGCGCCGGACGCGGACGCCGCCGTCGCGCAGTGGTGGGAGAAGCTGACCGCGGCGGGCGGCGAGGGCATGGTCGTCAAGCCGCTCGGCCCGCTCCCGGAGGACGTCAAGATCCAGCCGGGGACCAAGTGCCGGGGCCGCGAGTACCTGCGGATCATCTACGGCCCGGACTACACCGAGCCGGAGAACCTGGAGCGGCTGCGCGGCCGGTCGCTCGGCCGCAAACGGTCCCTCGCGATGCGGGAGCACGCGCTCGGCCTGGAGGCGCTCGACCGGCTCACCGGCCGGGAGCCGCTGTGGCGGGTGCACCAGGCCGTCTTCGCGGTGCTGGCGCTGGAGTCGGAACCGGTCGACCCCCGCCTTTAACGGAAGGCGGGCACGGAAAAGCGGCCGTGCGGTCGCCGCTCCCTCGAAGAGCGGGCCGCACGGCCGTGCCGCGCGGGCGTCAGGTGGAGAACAGCATGTGGAACACGCCGCCGCCATAGGGGCGGTGGTGCGCGCCATGGTGGTGGTGGTGCACCTGCGGCGCCGCCGCGGGCGCGCTCCACCCCGGGGTCGCCGGCGCGGCCGGAGCGGCCGGCGGCGTGGCCCGGTACTGGGCCTCCATCTGGCTGAGGGCCTCCAGCTCGCCGTAGTCGAGGAAGATGCCCCGGCACGCGTCACACTGTTCGATGTGAACGCCGCTCCGGGTGTAGGTCCGCATCACGCCACGGCACTTAGGGCAGTGCATCGCGTTGTCATCCTTCCGTTATGGAACCCCAGGTAGAGGCTAAATCTAGGGCAGGTTCCCCGTCACGTCATGCCGGTTCTCCGCCGATTTCGGTGCAGGCCATTCTCCTGCAGGCGTCGACCATCGCCTCCTCTGCTCCGTCCAGCGGTCGATCGTCCTTCCTTGCGGATTGGACGCACGTCGCGGCGATCTGGATCGCCAAACTTCGCGCGGGTACGTCCAGGGTCGTCCACGGGTCGCCGTCCGGCGGGACCGCCGGGCCCCCGGCGTCCCGGTAGGCGCCCAGGAACCGCTCCCAATCGGCCGGATGCAGGACGCCGCCGCAGTACAGCGCCGCGGGGCGCGCGAGGTCCCAGGCGGGGTCGCCGCGGCCCAGGTCCTCGATGTCGATGAGGCGCCAGCCGTCCCGCACGCGGACCATCTGCCCGAGGTGCCAGTCGCCGTGCACGACGCGCTCCCGGGCGCGCGGCGGCTCGGCGCCCTCGCCGCGGATCCACGCGGGCAGCCCGGCGAACGCGCGGCGCACCGCGTCCTCCGCGGAACCGGACCCGAGCCGCCCCACCAGCCGCGCGACCCGCTCCGGACGTCCCCAGGACGGCGCGCCGTCCGGGACGGGCACCCGGTGCAGGGCGGCGAGCAGGCGCGCGCCCTCCTCCCACGGCAGGTCCCGCGCCGGATCCACCGGCTCCCCGTAGGGCGCGACGGTCACCGTCCGGCCGCCCGCGTCGACCGGAGGACCGTCCGGGCCCAGCAGGATGTGCGGCAGCGCCGCCGCCAGCCGGATCCGCTCGGCGAACTCCGGGCCGAGCTCCCGGTCGGGCTGGTGCGCCTTGACCGCGACGTCGCCGACCCGCACCACCAGCACGCCGTGCCGGTCGTAGAGCGTCACCGCCGCGGCGGCCGCGTCCGGCGTGCCGCCGCCGATCTCGACGAGCCGGGCGAACAGCGCGGACTGGGGGGTTTCGGTCTGCACCCGGACAGTCAACCACCCGCCGCCGTGCCGTGCCCGGCAGGTTTGCGTGACAGCCCGAGGACGCACGCGGTCGCGGCCGCCGCGAACACCGCCAGCGCCGCGCAGACGATCCGCAGCGCGTCGGTGTAGTGCGACCCGGTCAGCCGGTCGCCGCTCAGCGCCGCGAGCGCCGCGCCCACGATCGCGATCCCGACGGTCTCGGTGGCCAGCCGCGCCGTCGAGAACATCCCGGCCGCCGTCCCCGCCTGCTCCGGCCGCACGACCGTCACCGCCAGGCCGTCCAGCAGCCCGGTGGACAGCCCGAACCCGGCCCCGGTGAGCGCCAGCGGGACGGCCAGCGCCCACGGCGTGCTGCCCGGCCCGATCGTCACCAGCAGCAGCGCGCCGACGCCCGTCACCGCCACCGACCCGGCCACCAGCGGCCCCGCCGGCATCCGCTTGGCGAGCGCCGTCCCGGCCATCGGCAGCACCACGGTCGGCGCCGTCAGCATCAGCAGCCACAGGCCCGCCTCGCCCGCGTCCAGCCCCACCACCGAGATCAGGTACGACGGCAGGTACACCAGCAGCGGCACCAGCACGAACACGATCGACCCGGCCGCCACCGCGTACGACGAGAACCGCGGGTTCGCCAGCAGCCCGAGCTCGAACATCGGATCGTCCGCCCGCCGCTCGACCGCGACGAACGCCGCCCCCAGCGCCCCCGCCGCCGCGAAGCCGCCCAGGACGAGCGGGCCGCCGAACCCGCGCTCGCCGCCCTCCACGATCGACGTGATCAGCACCAGCAGCGCGGCCGTGAACAGCGCCGCGCCCGCCCAGTCGATGCGCCGTCCGGCGTCGCCCCGCGCCGCGGGCAGCACCGGGACGAGCAGCAGCACCAGCCCCGCGACGGCCGCCGGCACCCCGAACGCGGCCCGCCAGCCCAGCGTCTCCACCAGCAGCCCGCCGACCGTCGGCCCGAACGCCAGGCCCATGCCGAGCACGGTCCCGAGCATCCCGAACGCCCGCACCCGCGCCGTCCCGTGGAACGTCGCGGCCAGGATCGCCGAACCGCCCGTCGCGGCCGCCGCGGCGCCCACGCCGCCGAGCGCCCGCACCGCGTTCAGCGTCAGCACGTCCTGGGACGCCGCCGCGGCGAGGCCGGTCGCGCAGAACAGGGCCACGCCGCCGGTGAAGATCCGCCGCCGTCCCGCCACGTCCGCGAGCGAGCCCATCGCCACCAGGAAGCTCGCGAAGCACGCGTTGTACCCGGTGATCACCCACTGCGACGCGGTAAGCCCGGCGCCGAGGTCCGCCCGGATGTCCGGCAGCGCCACCGACGCGCCCGTGATCGTCAGCGGGAACGTGAACGACGACAGCAGGACGACGCCCAGGACGATCAGGTTGCCCTTCAGTGCCCCGTGCTCCCGTCGATGCGCTCGCGCAGCAGGTCGGCGTGCCCGTTGTGGCGGACCTCCGCCATGTGCCGGACGAGCCCCAGCAGCGACAGCGCGGACGGCTCGACGCACCGCAGCTCGAGCTGCTCCGCCGTCAGCCCGCCGCACTTCCACAGCAGCGTCTCGCGGTGGTGGCCGAGCCACGCGTCGGCGAGCGAGCGCTCGTCGCCGGTCATGCGGCCGAGGAAGGGGAGGGGGCGCGTCACCTCGGGAGCGGTCCACGTCATGGTTCCACTATGTCGAAGTCAATCCCGGTATGCAGTTCCATATCCGGGTAGGGGGTGCGTCTGCCGGAACGGGGCTCGTCATCGCAGGGGGAACCATGCCCGACGCGACACTGACCTTCATCGGGAACGCCACGACCATCATCCGGTACGGGCCGTTCGCACTGCTCACCGATCCGAACTTCCTGCGCCGCGGCGACCGCGCGTACCTCGGCTACGGCCTCTCCAGCGAGCGGCTCCGCGACCCCGCCATCACCGTGGACGAGCTGCCCCCCGTCGACGCCGTCGTCCTGTCGCACCTGCACGACGACCACTGGGACCCCGTCGCCGAACGGCACCTCGACCGCGGCCTGCCCGTTCTCACCACCGGCGCCGCCGCCCGGACGCTCAACGGGCGCGGCTTCCGGGAGGCCGTCGGCCTGCGGACCTGGGAGGGCCAGCCGCTCGTCAAGGGCGACCACCGGATCACCGTCACCGCGATGCCCGGACGGCACGCGCCCGGCCCGCTGCGGCACGCCCTGCCGCCCGTCATGGGCGCCCTGCTGGAGTTCGGCCCGCGCGCCGGCGACCCCGAACTCCGCATGTACATCAGCGGCGACACGCTCATGCACGCCGACATCGCCGAGGTCGCCCGCAGGTACCCGGAGATCGACGCGGGCGTCGTCCACCTGGGCGGGACGAAGCTGCTCGGGCTGCTCACCGTCACGATGGACGGGCGGCAGGGCGCCCGCTGGCTCCGCACGTCCGGCTGCGCCACCGTCGTCCCCGTCCACTACGACGACTACTCGGTGTTCACGTCGCCGCTGTCGGACTTCGAGGGCGAACTCCACCGGCGCGGCATGGACGCCCGCCTGCGCCGCGTCGAGCGCGGCGGGACGGTCCCGATCGTCCCGAAGAGCCGGCTCACCGCCCGCGCCCCCGGCTGACCCCTGGGGGAGCCGGGGTCAGCGGCGGCGGTGCCGGCCCTCGATCCGGCCCCGGACGAGCCGCGGGTGGAAGTAGCTGATCTCCGTGCGGCTGCCGTCGGTGACGCAGAAGATCCGGTAGCCGTTGCGGCCGTCCTCGTCCGGGACGGTGAAGTCCTCCGGGGCGAACATGCCCTCCGCGGCCATCGCGGTGAACCAGCGGCCCAGCGCGAACTCGTCGGGGAACAGCACGGTCCCGGCGCCGCGCGGGCCGAGCGTGTAGCGGACCTCGTAGAGGCAGCCGACGGGCGGGTAGTCGATCGGGTCGCCGCACGTTCCCCTGCCGCGCTCGTCCAAACGTCCACCGCCCTCCCGTGCACATCCTAAGGCGCGCCCGCCGCCGCGCTTCCGCGTCGCCGCCCGTGCCGCTGTGACCGGTGACACGATGAGCGCCCCCGAGCCGTCGCACCGCCTTTCCGTGGCGCCCTCGCGAAGCGGCGCGAAAAAGGCTTGCGCCCGGAAAAGGGAGGCGGCACCATAGGTCGTGCAAGCCAACGAGAGCGGGGAGGAGAAAGCGATGCGTCGGAACCGAATGCACAGCCGCAGCCACCCCGGTCCCGGGAGTCTCGGAGGGACGTGACCAGCACGTTCGTCCGTCGACCGCCCGAAGATCACGGGCGGTCTTTTGTTTTTCCCGGAGGGTTGGCCGAGCGGAAAGGCACCGGCGTGCTAAGCCGTGGTCAGGGTCACCTGCGCGAGTTCGAATCCCGCACCCTCCGCCCCGGAAAGGGATGCTGGTGCATCCGGCGGATTCATATCCCGCATCAGGCAGGTTCGATTCCTGCTTCCGGGACCGGTCCCGCGCGAAGCCGTTGCGGGGGGCATGGCGTCCGTGGTGTGGTGGTCTGCACGCCGGGTTGTGGTCCCGGAGGTTCTCGGTTCGATACCGGGCGGTCGCCCTGAACGTCTGAATTGTTGGTGTTCGTCCGGCCGGCGCCGTCAGATATTGCCCAGGCGCTGGCATTCGGTTGCGTTGAGATTGATCGTCCGCGGAAACGCTTCGCCGCATGTACTGCACCTCGGGGAAGGCGACGCGGCGGACCGTCCGCGCCCGGCACCGCGTCCTGGCCCTCGGCATGCTCGCCGCGCTCGCGATCGGCACCGGCGGCGGTTCCGCGCGGATGGACGCGCGCGCCGCCATCGGGACGGCCGCGGACGACGACGCAGGCGCGGCGGCGCTCACCGCGGGGCGCGCGGGCGCCCGGCCCCTCCCGTACCTCGACCCGAGCCTGCCGGTCGAGCGGCGCGTGGACGACCTGCTGGCGCGGATGAGCCTCGACGACAAGCTCGGGCAGATGACCCAGCCCGAGCGGCGGTACATCCGGCCCGCCGAGATCACCGGGCACCGGATCGGCTCGGTGCTGTCGAGCGGCGGCTCGGCGCCCGCCCCGAACACCCCCGAGAACTGGGCGGACATGTACGACGGGCTGCAGAAGGCCGCGCTCGCCGCGCCCCTGCGCGTCCCGCTGATGTACGGCGTGGACGCCGTGCACGGCCACAACAACGTCGTCGGCGCGACGATCTTCCCGCACAACATCGGGCTCGGCGCGGCCCGCGACCCCGGGATCGTCCGGGAGATCGGGGCCGCGACCGCGCGGGAGATGGCGGCCACCGGCGTCGACTGGAACTTCGCGCCGTGCGTCTGCGTGGTCCGCAACGACCGCTGGGGACGGACGTACGAGTCGTTCGGCGAGGTCCCGGGCCTGCCCTCGGCGATGACCACCATGATCGACGGCCTGCAGGGCGAGAGGCTCGGCGCCGGGTCGGCGTCCGTCCTGGCCACCGCGAAGCACTACCTCGGCGACGGCGCCACGCAGGGCGGCGACGACCGCGGCGACGCGCGGATCTCCGAGGAGCGGCTCCGCGAGATCCACCTGCCGCCGTTCCGCGCGGCCGTCCGGCGCGGGGTCGGCTCGGTCATGGTGTCGTACAGCTCGTGGAACGGCGTGAAGCTGCACGAGCACCGGTACCTGATCACCGAGGTGCTGAAGGGCGAGCTGGGGTTCACCGGGCTCGTCGTCTCCGACTACAACGGCGTCGACCAGATCGACGGCGAGCCCGGCTTCACCCGCGACGAGGTCGCCAAGGCGATCAACGCGGGCATCGACGTGGTGATGGTCCCCGAGGAGTGGAAGAAGTTCATCCGGTACCTGCGCGCCGAGGTCCGCGAGGGCGACGTGCCCATGGCGCGGATCGACGACGCGAACCGGCGGATCCTCACCAAGAAGTTCGAGCTGGGCCTGTTCGAGAAGCCGATGGCCGACCGGCGCCATATGGGCGCGGTGGGCGGCGCCGGCCACCGCGCCCTGGCCCGCCGGGCGGTCGCGAAGTCGCAGGTCGTGCTGAAGAACTCCGGGGACGTCCTGCCGCTCGGCGCCACCGAGGACAAGATCCTCGTCGCGGGCCGCAGCGCCGACGACATCGGCCGCCAGTCCGGCGGCTGGACGGTCACCTGGCAGGGCGAGGCGGGCGACATCACCCCGGGGACGACGATCCTGGAGGGCGTCCGCGAGGTCGCCGACTCCGACACGAAGGTCGACTACAGCGCCGACGGCAGTGACATCGACGACTCCTACGACGCGGCGATCGCCGTGGTCGGCGAGGATCCGTACGCCGAGTACCACGGCGACCGCACCGGCGACCTCGCGCTGGACGACGCCGACGTGCGGACCATCGAGCGCCTGCAGGCCGCCGACGTCCCGGTCATCGTCGTCCTGGTGTCGGGCCGCCCGCTCGACGTCGCGCAGCGGCTGCCCGACTGGGACGCGCTCGTCGCGTCCTGGCTCCCGGGCACCGAGGGCGCGGGCGTCGCGGACGTCCTGTTCGGCGAGACCACGCCCACCGGGCGGCTCCCGGTCACCTGGCCGTCCGACTCCGACCAGCAGCCCATCAACCGGGGCGACGGCAAGAAGCCCCTGTTCCCGTTCGGCTACGGCCTCACCTATGACTGAACGAGCATCTCCTTGAGGACGTCGTCCAGCAGCGACGCCCCGACGCCGCCGAGCGCGCGGGCGGCGTCGTCCGGCGGATGGGCGTGACGCCGTCGGAGTACCGGAACCGGGTCAGTCCGTCAGTGCGGTGAGGGCCTGCCGCAGGTCGGCGGCGGCCCGGTCGACGGTCTTCTCCCCGGCGACGGCGGCGGCGACGTGGTCCTGGATCGCCGCCGACACCTCGCTGTAGCGGACGACGACGGGCCGCGGCCGCGCGTTCCGCAGGCTCTCCTCCAGCACCGGCAGGTACGGGTACAGCCCGATCATCGCCGGGTCGTCGTAGAGCGCCGCGAGGGAGAGCGGGAACGATTGCGCTCGCCCGTACTCGCGCTGGACGTCGGGCCCCACGATGTGCGCGACGAAATCGCGGGCGGTCGCCTGGTGCCGGGAGAACGCCGACACCGCGAGGTTGTTGCCGCCGAGGGTGCCCGAGCCGGGCCCGTCCCGTCCCGGGATCGGCGCGACGTCGAACCTGCCGTTCACCTCGGACGACCCGTCGTCGGCGGACGCGAGCGCGTACACGTACGCCCAGTTGCGGTGGAAGACGAGGCCGCCCTCCTGGAAGGCGCGGCGGCCGTCCTCCTCCATGAACGTGACGGCCTTCTCCGGGATCGTCCCGTCCGCGAACGAGTCGACGAGGAACCGCAGGCCCGCCTTGGCCCGCGGCGTGTCCACCGCGGGCCTCCCGGACGCGTCGAACAGCTCGCCGCCCGCCGACTGCACGGCCTCCGCGTAGTTGACCGTGAGCCCCTCGTACTTGCCGTGCTGGCCCGCGTAGCAGCCGACGCCCTCGCCCTCGGGCAGCCTCCGCACCGCGGCGCACTGCTCGCGCATCCGCGCCCATGTGGCCGGGGGCTCGTCGAACCCGGCCTTCTCCAGCAGGTCCGTCCGGTAGTACAGGACGCCCGTGCCGGTCAGCCACGGCGCCGCGTACAGCGTGCCCCGGTACCTCCCGGTCTCGAGGGACGCCGGGACGAACGTGCCGGTGTCGACGAGCCCGTCCGGGAGCGGGACGATCCAGCGGTGCGCGGCGAACTCGGCCGTCCACACGGCGTCGAGCCGCACCACGTCGTAGGCGTCCGACTCGATCCGCATGTTCTGGACGAGCTGCTGCCTCGCCCGGTCGCCGTCCTCGGGCAGCTCGACGATCCGCACCCGCTCGTCCGGGCGCGCCCGGTTCCAGTCGTCGGCGAGCCGCTGGACCGTCCGCGTGAGGTCCTTGCCGGTCGCGAACGTGATGGGGCCGCGCCCGTCGTTCGTCCCGGGTCCGGACCCGTCCGAACCCCCGGAACAGGCGGCCAGCGCCAGGACGAGCGCCAGCGCGGCGCCCGCCCGCGGCGGCCCGGCCCTCACGGCGCGCCCTCCCCGGGGCCGAGGTCGACGACCGTGCCGTCGCGGCGCGCCCGCTCGGCGGCCCACACGACCCGATGGGACGCGAGGCTCTCGGCGGCGCCGGTGCCCAGCCGGGACGGGTCGCCGGTGGCCAGCGCCTCGGCGAACGCGTCCGCGAGCGCCTCGTCCCCGCCGCCGTGCCCGCCGGTGACGCCCTCGCCCGGCCGCAGCACCTCCGTCTCGCCGGTGACGAAGTCGTGCAGCGCGATCCGCGCGCCGTCGCCCTCGATCGACCCGGACGTCCCGAACACGCGCGTCTGCCGGTGCGCGGCCGGGGTGAACGCCGTCATCGTGAACGCCCCCGTCGCCCCGGACGGGAACTCCAGGTTCACGACCTGGTGATCGACGACGTCGTTGTCGCACGCGTACACGCACCGCCCGTACGGGCCGTCCCGCAGCGCCCGCAGGACGCCCTCCTCGGTGCGGTCGTCGGTGACCGCGCCGAGCGGCCACCCCTCGCCCCGGCGCAGCCCGCCCAGGTACAGGCGCGGCGCCGAGTACGCGCAGCGGGACTCGGCCGCGCAGTCGAGGCAGCGGTCGGCGGCCCCCTCGGGACGGTTCTCCGGGCGGAAGTGCGACAGCCGCCCGAACGACGACACCCGCGCCGGGACCTCGCCCATCACGTGGACGAGCCAGTCGAGGTCGTGGCACGACTTCGTCAGCAGCATCGGCCCCGACCCGTCCTCCCGCCGCCAGTTGCCGCGGACGTACGAGTGCGCGTGGTGCCACCACCCGACCGGTTCGAGATGCTGCACGCTGAGCGGCGTCCCGATGCGCCCCCCGGCGATCAGCTCCCGCACCGCCCGGGTGTAGGCGGTGTAGCGCAGGACGTGGCACACGGCGAGCATCACGCCCGCCCGTTCGACCGCGTCGACGATCCGGCGGGCCTCCGCCTCCGACGGCGCCATCGGCTTCTCCAGGAGGATGTGGCAGCCCAGCCCGGCGAACGCGATCGCGGGCCCGGCGTGCTCGGCGTCCTGCGTCGCGACGATCACGCCGTCGGCGACGCGGCCCGCGTCCGCCATCTCCCGCCAGCCCGGAAACCGGCGTTCCGGCGGGATCCCGTGCTCGGCCGCGAACCGCTCCCGCCGGACGGGATCGGGCTCGGCCACGGCGACGATCCGCGCCCGCCCGCCGCGCCGGATCCGCCCCGCGTACCCGGCGCCCCGCAGACCGGCTCCGGCCACCGCGACCGCGGGGCTCCCGTCGTCCATCGCCACGCCCTCCGAGCTGGGTATATTCGACCCGCCGCCACCCGACCGGTATTACGCAAGCTTCTTTCACAAAGTCGTCCGTCCGCCGACCGCTGTCAAGGGGTTTCGTGACCCGATCGTCTTCGCACGGGGCAGACCCCTCGGTGCTGCGCCGCCTCAACTCCGCCGCGACCCTCCGCGCGCTCCGCGCCGGCGGCGAGTTCACGCTGTCCGCCCTCGCCGAGCGGGTCGGGGTGTCGCGCCCCACCGCCGAGGGCGTCCTCGGCGAGCTCACCGCCCGCGGGCTCGTCGCCGAGGTCGCGCCCCGGCACGGGGCCGGGCTCGGCCGCCCCGCCCGCCGCTACCGCTTCCGCGCCGAGGCCGGCCACGTCCTCGGCCTCGAGATCGACGCGCGCCGCGTGCGGCTGCTGGTCGCCGACCTCGCCGGCGCCGTCGCCGGCGGCCACCGCGCCGACCTGCCGCCGGACGCGCCGCCCGCCGAACGGATCGCGGCCGTCCGCGCCGCCGTCAAGACCGGCCTGGCCGCCGCCCGGGTCGCGCGCCGCTCGCTGCGCGCCGTCGCCGCCGGGACCCCCGGCGTCGTCGACCCGTCCGGCACCGTCGCGACCTGCACCGTCGTCCCCGGCTGGGCGGGCGTGCCCCTCGGCCGCGAGCTGGCCCGCTCCTTCGCCTGCCCCGTCCTGGTCGAGAACGACGCCAACCTCGCCGCGCTCGCCGAGCGGTGGCGCGGCGCCGCCCGCGACGCCGACGACGTCGTCTGCGTCCACGTGGGCCTGCACACCGGCATCGGCGTCCTCATCGGCGGCCGCCTGCACCGCGGCCGCGGCGCGGCCGGGGAGATCGGCATGCTCCCCGAACTCGGCCTCCGCGACACCGCCGCCGCCCTCGCCGCCGAACCCGTCGGCCGCGTGGCCGCCCGGATGGCCCGCGGCGTCGCCGCGATGGCCCTCGCCCTCGACCCCGAGACGATCGTCGTCGGCGGGCCCCTCGTCCGTCCCGGCGGGCCCCTCGTCGCCGAACTCGCCGCGCACGTCGGCCCGCTCTGCCTGCGGCCCGTCCGCGTCGAGGCGTCCCCGCTCGGCGACGAGTCGGTGAGCCTCGGCGCCGTCCGGCTCGCCCTCGACCGCGTCGACGAGGACCTGTTCTCCCCCGACATCTCCCTCGACGCGGCGCGTTGACCGGACGCCCGCGCCCCGCCCCGGCCATGATGGGAACGCGATGTCGGTGGCGGCGGGTAGCGTCCCCGGCACGCGACCGACGGGCACGCGACCGACGGAGGGGAGCCCGATGAGCGCCATGCCGGCCGAACCCCCGCGCCACCACGGGCGGGTGCACCGCATCCCGCGCACCATCGACGGCATCGGCGCGCACCTGTCCCGCGAGAAGCGCGCCGCGTTCATCGCCGAGGTCCGTAGCGCCGAGCAGGGCCGCGAACTCGACGACGTCCTGTCCGGCTGGTACGCCGAGGCGATGCTCGACCAGCTGCCCGACCGGGAGCGCCGCCGCGCCCGCGCCCTCGACCGGCGCGGCGCCGTCGCCCTCGACGACATCGTCGCGCGCCGCGGTCCCCGCCCCCGCGGGTGACCGCCGAAGCGCCGCGCCGGGAGAAGAGCGGCTGGACCGTCTACTGCTCGGAGGTGGCGGCCGACGTGCTCGAATCCGTGCCGCCGCCCATCCGCGACGACCTGATCGACTTCCTCTGCGACCTCGCCCGGAGCGGCGGCACCGCCGTCGACGCGGGCCTCCCGCCGCCCGGCCGCCCCCTCGACGGCGTCGGCGTCCACTACACCCACACCGCGCCCGGCACCGCGGCCTGCATCGAGTACCTCGTCCTCGCCGACATCAAGGAGTTCTACGTCGCCGACCTCGTCTGGGCCGGTTGACCGCGACGCTGCCGGTGGCGCGGCCTCTGCGCCGGCTAGGCGGTCAGGGGTGGCGCGAACGGCCAGGGCTCGGCGAGGAGGCCGTCGGTCGCGGCGACCGCGGCGGCCAGGCGCTCCTCGTGGGGGCCGGTCACGGCGATGTGGGGGAGGCCGCGCCGCTTCAGCTCCTCCCGGAACCGGTCCGCCATCCACGTCCGGACGGACTCGCCGTCGCGCCAGCCGTCCTGCTCGAACGGGACGCCCGCCGGATCGGTGAGGATCCACAGGTGGTGCGGGACGCGCGCGTGGACGGCCTCGACGTCGGGCGCCGGGGCGCCGAGGTAGCGCTCGTGCCACACGGCCGTCGCGAACGCGTCGGTGTCGCAGACGAGCAGCGGCGAGCCCGACCGGGCGGCGGCGTCCTCCAGGGCCGCGTGCCGCTCGGCGATCCGCGTGAACTCGGCGGACTCCCACACCAGGTCGTCCAGCCACAGCGACGCGTCGCCGGCGTCCCGGCGCGCGGCGGCGAGCTTCTCCTCGGTGTAGGTGCGGCCGTACTCGGGCACCCACCGGGTCGACGCCCACACGCCGCCGCGTTCGGCATAGTGCGCGGCCAGCGCGCGCGCCAGCGTGGTGGTGCCGGTCGATTCCGCGCCGACCACCACCACCCGGCGGGCCAGGTACGCGCGGACGGGCGGGGACAGCCACTCCCAGTTCCCGGCCGGGTCGGCGCGGACGGCCGTGCCGCTGACGGGGAACCGCTCCCGCGGCGGGTCCACCGGGACGTGCGCGGCGGAGAACCGCGCGGCGAGTTCGGGCCCGTAGGGCTCGGAGCTGAACACCGCGTCGACCGGCGGGACGTTCACGCCGAGCCCCGAGCGGAGCGCGAGCCCGGCGCGGAACGCGGCGACGTGCGCCGACCACACCTCGTCGGACTCGTAGTCGATCTCGGCGTCGTCCACCACCGGGACGACCTCGACGTTCGGCTGCCGGTGCGCCTCCCGCAGCCACGCCGTCCGCAGCGCGAGGGGGACGCTCTCGACGCTGGACGCCGCGACGACCACGCTCACCCGGGCGCACGCCGCGGCGGCGGTGTCGATCAGATGGTGGTGCCCCGCGTGCGGCGGGTAGAACTTGCCGATGACGAGGCCGTGCTCGTACGTCATGCGGCCGCCGGGGCGGGCTCCGCGCGTCCGGTGCCCCGCCAGTCCCGGTACCAGGCGGTGAGGCCGAGCACGCACAGCGACAGGAAGATGACGTACAGGGCGCTCGTCAGCTTGAGGTCCTTGTAGAAGTACAGCGGGATGTACACGAGGTCGGCGATGATCCAGATCCACCACGACTCGAGCAGCTTGCGCGACTGCCCGTAGATCGCCATCAGCGACAGGGCCGTCGTCAGCGCGTCCCAGAACGGGACGGTCGAGTCGGTGTACGTCGTCAGCAGCCAGGTGATCGCGGCGGTCCCGGCCGCGCCGGCCGCGAGCAGGGTCGCCCACTCGGCGCGGGTCGTGCGCCGGACGGGCAGGTCGTCGCGGCCCTCGCCGCCGTACAGCCACACCCACCAGCCGTACGCCTGCAGCCCGATGTAGACGACCTGCAGTCCCGCGTCGGCGTACAGCCCGCCGTCGAGGAAGACCAGCCCGAGCAGGATGACGTTGGCGATGCCGATCGGCCAGTTCAGGATGTTCTGCCGGACGACCAGCCACACGTTCACCGCGCCCGTCGCGAAACCGAGCAGCTCGGCCCACGTGGTGGGGACCGAGCCGAGGTGGAAGGCCGGGTCGAGCAGCGGACCCAGGGGAACGTTCACCGCCATGACCGCGATCTTCGCATATCACCGGTGTTCCGGTCCCGCCCGGGGAGCCCGGGCGGGACCGGAACACCGGTCGGGCGAGAGGACGCCCGTCAGGCCACGATGAGCAGCGGGTTCTCCAGCAGCTCCGCCAGCCGCGCCAGGAACGCGGCGGCCGTCGCGCCGTCGCACGCCCGGTGGTCCACCGACAGCGTCACCGCCATCCGCTTGCCCGGGACGACCTGGCCGTCCCGCACCACCGGCTCGTCCCGGACGGCGCCCACGGCGAGGATCGCCGCCTCCGGCGGGTTGATCACCGCGGAGAACGAGTCGACGCCGAACATGCCGAGGTTGCTGACGCTGAACGTCCCGCCGCTCATGTCGTTCGCCGACAGCTTGCCGTCGCGCGCCCGTCCGGCCAGCTCCCGGGTCTCGCGGCCGATCTCCGACACGCTCTTGCGGTCGGCGTCCCGCACGACCGGGACGACCAGGCCGTCCTCGACCGCGACCGCGACGCCGACGTGCACGCGCTTGTGGAAGAGGAGGCTCTCCTCGGTGTAGGAGACGTTGACCGCCGGGTGCTCGCGCAGCGCCGTCGCGCACGCCTTGACGACCAGGTCGTTCACGCTGACCTTGGCCGGGGCGAGCGCCTCGTTGACGGTCTTGCGGAACGCGACGAGGGCGTCGGCGTCCACCTCGCGGTTGAGGTAGAAGTGCGGCGCGTTCTGCTTGCTCTCGGTGAGCCGCCGGGCCGCGACCTTGCGGAACCGGTTCAGCGGCACGGCCTCGACGTCCGGGTCGTCGGCCCGGGACGCGGCCGCGGGCGCGGCGGGCGCGGACGGCGCGGCGGCCGGGGCCGCGGCGGCGGGCGCCTGCTGCGGCGCGGCGCCGCCGGACCGCACCGCGGCCTCGATGTCGGCGCGGACGATCCGTCCGCCGGGGCCCGAACCGGACAGCGTGGCCAGGTCGATGCCGTGGTCGCGGGCCAGCCGCCGCGCGAGCGGCGACGCGGGCGGGCGGGACGCGCCCGTCCGCTGCGGCGCCGGGGCGGGCGCCTCCGGCTTCGCCGCCGGAGCGGGCGCGGCCTCGGCCTTCGCCGCGGGCTCGGGCTTCGCCTCCGGCTCCGGCTCGGCCTTCGGCTCGGGTTCCGGCTCGGCCGCCGGAGCCGCGCCGGACGACGCGCCCTTCGGCACCACGACCGCGATCGGCGCGCCGATCGCCGCCGTCTCGCCGTCCCCGACGAGAATCTTCTCGAGCACGCCGGCCTCGTAGGCCTCGTACTCCATGACCGCCTTGTCGGTCTCGATGTCCACCAGGACGTCGCCGACCGCGATCTCGTCGCCCGGCTGCTTCTGCCAGGAACTGATGACGCCCTCCTCCATCGTGTCGGAGAGGCGGGGCATGAGGATCTCGGTCATGAAGCGGTCTCCAGGGCGGCGAGCCGGCCGGTCGCGCGGAGGGTGTCGCGGGCGGCGGTGAGCAGGGACTCGGCGGACGGCAGCGCCGCCGACTCCAGGGACTTGGCGTAGGGGAGCGGCACCTCGGCCATCGCGACGCGCCGCACCGGCGCGTCCAGCCAGTCGAAGGCGCCCTCCTGGATGGTGGCGGCGATCTCGGCGCCGATGCCGTAGGTCAGCCAGTCGTCCTCGGCGACGACGGCGCAGCCCGTCTTGCGGACGGACTCCACGATCGTCGCGCGGTCAAGCGGACGCAGGCTGCGCAGGTCGACGACCTCGGCGGAGATCCCCTCGCCGGCGAGGGTCTCGGCGACCTCGGCGGCGACGCGCGCCATCCGGGAGTAGCCGATCAGCGTGATGTCGGTGCCGGGGCGGGTGACGGCCGCGCGGCCGATCTGCCCGGGCTCGACGTCCTCGACCGCGGCGGGCAGTTCGCCCTTGGTGTTGTAGAGGGCGAGGTTCTCCAGGAACAGCACCGGGTCGTCGTCGCGGATCGCGGCCTTGAGCATGGCGGACGCCTCGGCGGGCGTGCTCGGCGCGACGACCTTCAGGCCCGGGATGAACGAGTAGAACAGCTCGACGTTCTGCGAGTGGGTGGCGCCGAGCTGCTGCCCGCCGCCGCCCGGGGTGCGGATGACCATCGGGACGCTGGCCTGCCCGCCGAACATCCCGTAGATCTTCGCCGCGTGGTTGACGATCTGGTCGAGCGCCAGCAGCGAGAAGTTGATCGTCATGACCTCCACGACCGGGCGCAGGCCCAGCATGGCGGCGCCGATCGCGGCGCCGACGAAGCCTTCCTCGGCGATCGGGGTGTCGCGCACCCGGCGCGGCCCGAACTCCTTCAGCAGCCCTTCGGTGATCTTGTACGAGCCCTCGAACAGCCCGATCTCCTCGCCCATCAGGAAGACGTTCTCGTCCCTGATCATCTCGGCGCGGAGCGTGTCCCGGAGGGCCTGGCGGTAGGTGACGGTTGCCATGGACGGCTCCTCAGGAACTGAATACGGGGTCCGCGGGCAGGCGGCGCAGCTCGCCCGGGACCGGGGTGGCGTAGGTGTAGTCGAACAGCGTGGAGACGTCCGGCGCGGGGCTCTCGTCGGCGAACGCCGCGGCGGCGTCGACCTCGGCGGTGACCTCGGCGTCCAGCGCGTCCCGCGCGTCGTGGGACAGGATGCCCCGGTCGGCGAGGTCCAGCGCCATGCGGGCCAGCGGGTCGGCGGCCTTGAGGGCCTCCTTCTCCTCCTTCGACCGGTACCGGGCCGGGTCGACGACCGAGTGGCCCTTGAGCCGGGGGCTGATCGTCTCCAGCAGGTAGGGGCGGCTCTCCGCGCGGGCCTTCTCGACCGCGAGCACCGCGGCGTCCCGCACGGCGACGACGTCCGTCCCGTCGACGCGGGCGGAGTCGATCCGGTAGGCGGCGCCGCGCTTGTACAGCTCCGGCTCGGCCGAGGAGTTCTCCACGGTGGTCCCCATGCCCAGCCCGTTGTTGATCACGACGAACACGGCGGGGAGGTCCCACAGCCCCGCGATGTTGAGCGCCTCGTGGAACGCGCCGATCGCGGTCGTCCCGTCGCCCATCTGGCACATGACGACGTCGTCGCCGCCCTTGTAGTTGACGGCGAGCGCGGCGCCCGCCGCGAGCGGGACCTGCCCGCCGACGATGCCGTAGCCGCCGAGCAGCCGCGCCTCGGTGTCGAACATGTGCATGGACCCGCCCCAGCCCTTGGACACGCCGGTGGAGCGGCCGTACAGCTCGGCCATCACGCGGTCGGGGCTGATGCCCTTGGCGATCGCGTAGCCGTGCTCCCGGTAGTTCGTGAACAGGTAGTCGGTGGGCCGCAGCGCGGCCATCAGCCCGACGACCGTGGCCTCCTCGCCGAGGTTCAGGTGGCAGTAGCCCCCGATCTTCGCCTCGGTGTACGCGCGCGCGGCGCGCTCCTCGAACCGGCGGATCAGCAGCATCTGCCGGTAGTAGCCGATGAGCGTCTCCGCGTCGGCGTCCGGGCCGACGGTGCCGGACGGCGCGCCCGCGTCCGGCGCGGGCGGCGCCTCGGGGGCGGTCTGTCGCCCGGACGCCTTGGCGCCGCGCGTCCTGCGGGTGCGGGCCGGGGCGGCAGTGCCGGCCGACCTGGTCGTCTCAGCCATCGGCGACCTTCCTAACTCGGGGGTAACGCCGTAGGATCGCCACGACGCTCACCGATCATCATTGATCTATGATCGATCATATTCTACCTCGTCAAGACCCGCTTACCTCGCCGCCGGACGGTCACCGGTCAAGCTTTACTTACCGGGCGTAGGACTACGATGCAGTACCGTGAACGCGCCCACTCCCGCCCAGCTGCTCCGCACCGGTCTCGCCGATCAGATCCGCGAGTTCATCGTGGAGGGCATCAGCGCCGGGCGCTGGGAGCCGGGGGAGCGCATCGTCGAGCGCCGCATCGCGTCCGAGCTGGGCGTGAGCCAGGGCCCGGTGCGCGAGGCGCTCCGGCAGCTCGAGGCGCAGCGGCTGATCGAGTCGCTGCCGAACCGGGGCGCGCGCGTCCGCGACTTCACCGAACGCGACCTCGCCGAGATCTTCCCGGTGCGGGCCGGCCTCGAGCGGACGGCCGTCGAGCTGGCGCTCCCGCACATCGGCGAGCGGCTGGACGCCCTGGAGGAGCACAACCGGCGGCTCGCGGAGGCCGCGCGGGAAGGCGATCTGCACGCGCAGATGCGGCTGAGCATCGCGTTCCACCGGGAGATCGTCGAGACGGCGGGAAACCGGCTGCTGGTGTCGGTGTGGGAGGGCCTCGGCATCGAGCTGTGGACGACGCTGTCGCTGCGGCTGCACCAGACGGAGATCTACTCCAAGTCGGCCGAGCACGCCGAGCTGATCGAGGCGTTCCGGCGGCGCGACCCCGAGGCTCCGCGCATGCTGCACGACCACGTCATGAACTACGCGCCGTGACGTCCGCCGGTCACTCCTTCTCGCGGTAGGCCCGCATGAGCTGGGTCTCCGCGTCGTCCAGGTAGGACCGCAGCTCCCGCTCGGCCGCCTCGTGCTCGCCGGCCGCCAGCAGGTCGTACATCCGCCGGTTGCGGGCAAGGTACGGCTCGTGGAACTCGCGCGGCGACCCCATCTCGTGGAACACCAGGCGCATCTCCGCCATCAGGTGGCGGATCATCTCGTCGACCCGCGGGCTCCCGACGAGCGCCGCGACGGCCCGGTGGAAGCGGATGTCGGCGGTGCCGACGTCCGGCCAGCGGCCCGCGGCGGCGGCGGCCTCGCCGTCCTCGACCGCCGCCCGCACCCGGTCGAGCGCCTCCCGCCCGGCCGTCGGGGCGCACCGGACGCCCTCGCACTCCAGGATCCGCCGCACCCGGTACAGGTCGGACAGCCCGTCGGCGCCGACGCGGCGGACGAACACGCCGCGGTTGAACTCGTGGACCAGCAGGCGCTCCTGGACGAGCAGCCGGAACGCCTCGCGCATCGTGTTGCGCGAGACCTTCACGGCGCGGCACAGGTCCTCTTCGGGGAGGCGGGCGCCGGGGACGAGCGCGCCGTCGGTGATCTGGTCGCGGAGCAGGTCGGCGACCCGTGCGGCGGTGCTGGAGCGGTCCAGCTCGTGGCGGGCCGCCGCGATGTCATCGAGCCACGTCACGAGATCAGCTTAGCGGAATGGGTCCACAAGGGGATTGCTGGATTGTTGAACAATCCTTACGCTTGCGGAAAGCCGTACCCCCGAAGGGCCCGATCATGACCGACTCCACCACCGTGGACGCCACCCCCGCCCCGCCGGACCGATCCCGGCGCGGCGCGCTCGTCGGCGCCATGTTCCTGATGGCCACCAGCGCCATCGGCCCCGGATTCATCACCCAGACCACCGTGTTCACCGCCCAGCTCGGCGCCGCGATGGCCTTCGCGATCCTCGTGTCGGTGCTGGTGGACATCGCGATCCAGCTCAACGTGTGGCGCGTGGTCGGGGTCTCCGGCAAGCGCGCCCAGGACCTCGGCAACCGCGTCGTGCCCGGCGGCGGCTACGCCCTGGCGGCACTGGACGTCTTCGGCGGCCTCGTGTTCAACATCGGCAACGTCGCCGGGACGGCGCTCGGGCTGAACGCGCTGTTCGGCCTGGACGTCAAGATCGGCGGGGCGCTCTCGGCGCTCGTCGCCATCGCGATCTTCCTGAGCAAGCGCGCGGGGATCGCGATGGACCGGATCGTCGTCGTGCTCGGCGGCGTGATGATCCTGATGACGCTGTACGTCGCGATCGTGTCCGATCCGCCCCTCGGGGACGCCCTGGTGCAGACCGCCGCCCCCGAGGAGATCGACTTCCTCATCATCACCACGCTGATCGGCGGGACCGTCGGCGGCTACATCACCTACGCGGGCGCGCACCGGATGATCGAGTCCGGGATCACCGGGCCGGAGCACGTCTCCCGCATCAACCGGAGCGCGATCACCGGCATCCTCGTCACCGGCCTGATGCGGGTCCTGCTGTTCCTCGCGGTGCTCGGCGTCGTCGCGGGCGGCGCGAAGCTCGCGGAGGCGAACCCGGCGCCGTCGGCGTTCGAGCACGCCGCCGGGGAGACGGGGCTGCGGGTGTTCGGCCTGATCATGTGGTCGGCCGCGATCACCTCGGTGATCGGCGCGTCGTACACGTCGGTGTCGTTCATCGTGTCGTTCTGGTCCGTCGTCGAGAAGTACCGCAACTGGTTCGTGGTCGGGTTCATCGCGATCTCCACGGTGATCTACCTGGCGATCGGCACCGCCCCGGCCAAGCTGCTGGTGCTCGCGGGCGCCCTCAACGGGCTGATCCTGCCGTTCGGGCTGGCGGTCCTGCTGTGGGTGGCGGCACGGCGCCGGGACCTGCTCGGCGGGTACCGGTTCCCGAAGTGGCTGCTCGCGCTGGGCGTCGCCGCCTGGCTGCTGTCGCTGTACCTCGGCTGGAACTCGCTGTCCGGCCTCGACGATCTCTGGGCGTGAGGCACGGGTGCGGATCCTGCCGAGCGGCGACGCCGCCCTCCTGGTCGAACTCCCCGGCCCGCCGGAGATGCTGGGCCTGTACGCGACCCTGGCCGCGGCCCCGCCGCCCGGCGTCGCCGACATCGTTCCGGCGGCCCGCACCCTCACCCTCCTGCTCGACCCCGCCGCGAACCCGGCCGCCGTCGCCGCGGCCGTGCGCACCGCGCGTCCCGGCGCGGCGGCCGGGACCGCCGGCACCGTGGAGATCCCCGTGACCTACGACGGCCCCGACCTGCCCGAGGTCGCCCGGCTGACCGGCCTGACGCCCCGCGAGGTCGTCGCCGCGCACACCGCCGCGTCCTGGCGGGTCGCGTTCACCGGGTTCGCGCCCGGCTTCGGCTACCTCGACGGCGGCGACCCCCGGCTGGACGTCCCGCGCCGGGAGGTCCCGCGGCTGCGCGTCCCGGCGGGCGCCGTCGGCCTCGCCGGGCGGTTCAGCGGCGTCTACCCGGCCGAGTCGCCCGGCGGCTGGCAGATCATCGGGTCCACCCGGGTCACGCTGTGGGACCTCGACCGCGACCCGCCCGCCCTGCTGCGGCCCGGCGTGCACGTGCGGTTCATCGAGGAGGACGCGTGAAGCGGCTCCTGGACGTCCTCGCCACCGGCCCCCTCGCCACCGTGCAGGACCTCGGCCGCCGCGGGCACGCGGCGCTCGGCGTCGGGACGTCCGGGGCCGCCGACCCCGCGTCCCTGCGGCTCGCGAACCGGGCGCTCGGCAACCCCGAGGGCGCCGCCGCGATCGAGGTCACCCTCGGCGGCCTGCGGGTCCGCGCCCGCGGCGGCGTGTTCGCGGCCGTCACCGGCGCCCCGGCCCCGCTCGTCCTGGACGGCCGCGCCGCCCCGCCGAACGCCGTCCTGCACGTCCCGGACGGCGCCGAACTGCTGCTCGGCGCGCCGCCGACCGGCCTGCGCAGCTACCTCGCGGTCCGCGGCGGAGTCGACGTCCCGCCGGTCCTCGGCTCCCGCGCCACCGACACGCTGTCGGGCCTCGGCCCGGCGCCGCTCGAACCCGGCGTCGTCCTGCCCGTCGGCCCGCCCCCGGACGCCCCGCCGCTGCTGGACGTCCTGCCCGTCCCGCCGCCGCCCGCGGGGACCGTCGAGCTGCGCGCCGTCCCGGGGCCGCGCGACGACTGGTTCGCCCCCGGCGCCCTCGACGCGCTGTTCACCGGGACGTTCGAGGTAACCAGCGAGACCGACCGCGTCGGGATGCGGCTGGACGGACCCCGTTTGAACCACGCGGATCGGGGCGAACTACCCAGCGAGGGGACGGTGACGGGCGCGCTGCAGGTCCCGCCGTCCGGGCGCCCCGTGCTGTTCCTCGCCGACCATCCGCTGACCGGCGGCTACCCGGTCATCGCCGTCGTCGCCGCCGCCGACGTGGGGCTCGCCGCCCAGGCACGTCCGGGGCAGCGGCTCCGGTTCCGTCCCGTCCCCGCACCGGACCTCAGGAAGGCACCCACATGACCCAGACCGTCCCCCTCGACCCGGGGGCCCTGACCCCCGACCAGGCCCGCGCCCTGTTCCGCGCCGGGCTCCGCGTCCCCACCGCCGGCTGGTGCGCGGGACGCACGCAGGCGAACCTCATCGCCGTCCCCCGCGACCAGGCGTACGACCTGCTGCTGTTCGCCCAGCGCAACCCGAAGCCGTGCCCGCTGCTCGAGGTAACCGACCCCGGCGCGGTCTCCGCGCCGATCTTCCCCGGCGACCTGCGCACCGACCTGCCCGGCTACATCGTCTACGAGCACGGCGAGCCGGTCGCCGAGGTCACCGACGTCACCGAGTACTGGCGCGACGACCTGGTGTCCTTCCTGATCGGCTGCAGCTTCACGTTCGAGGCCGCGCTCGGCGACGCCGGGGTCCCGATCCGGCACGTCGAGCAGGGCGTGAACGTCCCGATGTACCGGACGAACCGGACATGCAGGCGCGCCGGCGAGTTCGGCGGCCCCCTCGTCGTGTCGATGCGCCCGGTGCCCGCCGCGCAGGTCGCCGACGCCGTCCGCGTCACCGCCCGCTACCCGTCCGTCCACGGCGCCCCCGTGCACGTCGGCGACCCCCTCGAACTCGGCATCACCGACCTCGACCGCCCCGACTACGGCGACCCGGTCGAGGTCCGCGTGGACGAGATCCCGGTGTTCTGGGCGTGCGGCGTCACCCCGCAGGCCGCCGTGACGGCGTCCCGCCCCAAGTTCGCCATCGGCCACGCCCCCGGCCACATGGCGATCACCGACGCCCGCGACACCCGCTACCTCGTCCCCTGACCCCGCCCCCGAGGCGGCCTCTCCGAGCTGGGTGATCGGGGCTGGCATAGGCTGCGAGCATGCCGGAGACCGTGAGGCCGGGCGACCTGCCGGGGGAGCGCTACCGCATCGAGGCGCTCCTCGGCAGCGGCGGCATGGCCACCGTGTGGCGCGCCCACGACCTCGTCCTCGACCGTCCGGTCGCCGTCAAGGTGCCCCGCGACGGATGGCCGGAGGAGTTCACCCGGCGGCTGCGGCGGGAGGCGCGGGCCGCCGCCGGGCTCGCGCACCCGAACATCACCGGCGTCCACGACTACGGCGAGCACCGCGGCGTCCCGTACGTCGTGATGGAGCTGCTCGACGGGGAGACCCTCGCCGACCGGCTGGCGCGCGGGCCGCTGCCGTGGCGGGAGGCGGCGGCGGTGTGCGCGGTCATCGCGGACGCCCTCGCCGCCGCCCACGCGGCCGGGGTGGTGCACCGCGACATCAAGCCAGCGAACGTCTTCCTCACGCCGGTCGCGGTGAAGGTGCTCGACTTCGGCATCGCCTTCACCGGGCCGGACGGGGCGGGCGGGCCGGTCCTCGGCACCCCCGCCTACACCGCCCCCGAGCTGCCGGCGGGCGCGCCGCCGTCCCCGGCCGCGGACGTGTTCTCGCTCGGCGTCGTGCTCCGGCAGGCGCTCACCGGCGGCCCGCCCGAGGCGGCGGAGCTGCCCGCCGACGTGCCCGCGGACCTCGCCGCGCTGTGCCGCCGGTGCGCCGACCCGCGCCCCGACGCCCGTCCGGGCGCGGCGGAGGCGGCCCGGGTGCTCGCCGCGGTCGCGGGCGTCCGGCCCGTCCGGGTGACGCCCGACGCCCCGGCCCCGCCGCCCGGTCCGGCGCGGCACGACCGGACGCGCGTCCTCGACGACCCGCTCCCGGACCCCGACCCGGCCACCCCCGCGGACGCGCCCGCGTCGCCCCGCCGGCCGCTCGCCATCGCGGGCGCGGTGGCGGGCGCGGTGGCGCTGGTCGCGGTGCTGCTGGCGGCGCTGTCGCCGGACGACCCGCCGGCGGGCGCGCCCCCGGCCGGGACGGACGACGGGCCGCCGGCCGTCGCGCGGGGCGCGGCGTGCGAGGTCGCGTACCGGGTCGACGGGACGTGGCCCGAGGGGTTCCAGGCGACGGTGCGGATCACCAACCTCGGCGACGGGCCGATCGACGGCTGGCGGCTCGGCTTCGAGCTGCCCGACGGGCAGTCCGTCACGCAGCTGTGGAACGGGACGCCGGTGCAGGACGGCCCCGCGGTGACGGTCACGCCCGCGGACTGGAACCGGTCGATCCCGGCGGGCGGCACGGTCGAGTTCGGCTTCCTCGGGAGCGGCGCCGGGGGAGACGGGACGCCCGAGGGGTTCGTGCTGAACGGCTCGCGCTGCCGCTGACAACGGTCCGTTTGGGAGCGCTCCCAAATTGTTCGCGCAGGTCACGGGCGTGATCCGGAAATTGGGACGGGACGAACTATTGTGCGGCGCTCGCCCCCGGGGCTAGCATCCCGGCAATCGAAGCGCTTCGACGCACGAATCGAAGCGCTTCGATTGGAACGCGACACCCCGACGGCACGACCCGACTGCACGACCCGACGGCACGACACCCCCACCCCCCCACACCCCACTCCCGGACGTCCGCTCACCCCGGACGCCGGCTCCGTTCCACCCCCGGAGGAACACCCATGATGAAGGCAGGCAGGGGCGCGGCCCTGCTCGCGGCGGTGGCCGCGAGCGCCCTCGCGCTCGCGGGCTGCGGCGGCGGCGACGCCGAGTCCGACCCGAACGTCCTCAGGCTCTGGCACTACGAGTCCCCCGACAGCGCCATGGGCGTCGCGTGGAACGCGGCGATCAAGGAGTTCGAGAAGACCCACCCGGGCGTCAAGGTCGAGTTCGAGGAGAAGGGCTTCGAGCAGATCCAGAAGACCGCCTCGATGGTCCTGAACTCCGACGACGCCCCCGACATCATGGAGTACAACAAGGGCAACGCGACCGCCGGGGCGCTGTCCAGCC
This sequence comes from Spirillospora sp. NPDC052242, assembly GCF_040679555.1. Classification (NCBI taxonomy): domain Bacteria; kingdom Bacillati; phylum Actinomycetota; class Actinomycetes; order Streptosporangiales; family Thermomonosporaceae; genus Spirillospora; species Spirillospora sp. NPDC052242. The sequence continues at coordinate 99,244 of NZ_JBFAUZ010000022.1, read as the reverse complement.
AGGGCCTGCTCGCCGACATGTCGGCCGAGGTGAAGGAACGCGGCTGGGACAAGCTGATCAGCCCGAACGTCGCGGTCACCGCCAAGTACGACGACAAGGGCGTCATGGGCGGCGAGAAGTGGTTCGGCGTCCCGAACTACGCCGAGTACGTGATGGTGTACTACAACAAGGACCTGTTCGAGGAGCACGGCGTCGAGGTCCCGACCACGATGGCCGAGTTCACCGAGGCGCTCGACGCGTTCGTCGACAAGGGCGTCACGCCGCTGACGAACGCGGGCGCCGAGTACATGGCGCACCAGTTCGTCTACCAGCACGCGCTCTCGCGGGCCGACCGCAACTGGATCAACAGCCTGCAGCGCTACACCGGCCCGGTGAACTTCACCGACCCGGCGTGGACGCACGGCGCGACGACGTTCCAGGAGTGGGTCGAGAAGGGCTACGTCGACAAGAACACCGTCGGGCAGAAGGCCGAGGAGGCCGGGGTCGCCTTCATGAAGGGCGAGTACCCGATGATGTTCTCCGGCAGCTGGTGGTTCGGCCGCGTCAACGCCGAGTCGAAGTTCGACTGGGGCACGTTCGTCTGGCCCGAGGCCAAGTTCACGCTCGGTTCCAGCGGCAACCTGTGGGTCGTCCCGGAGAGCTCCGAGAACAAGGAGCTCGCGTACGACTTCATCAACATCACGCTGCAGAAGCACATCCAGAACCAGCTCGGCAACGCGGGCGGCATCCCGATCGCGGCCGACCCGAGCGCGATCACGGACGAGAAGTCCAAGCAGCTGATCGCGGACTTCGACGAGCTGGCGAAGGGCGACAAGCTCGCCTACTACCCGGACTGGCCGGTGGCGGGCTTCTACGACGCCCTGGTCGCGCAGACGCAGCAGATCATGAACGGCGAGGACCCGAAGGAGGCCCTCACCACCCTGCAGACCACCTATGAGGACGGCCTGCCGGAATGAGCGGACGGACGTCCGGGCGGGCCGGCGGCCTCGGCGGCCGGCTCGCCTACCTCCCCTACCTGCTGCCCGGGCTGCTGCTGTTCACCGGCGTCATCGGCGTCCCGTTCCTGATGAACATCGGGACGAGCTTCACCGAGTGGTCGGGCGTCGGCAGCCCCGAGTGGGTGGGCCTGGAGAACTACAAGGAGCTGATGGGGGACGAGCGGTTCTGGTCCTCCTTCCGCAACAACGTCCTCGTGATCGTCGGGATGGCGATCGTCCCGACGGTGATCGGGCTCGTCCTCGCGGGCGCGCTGACCGACCTCATCGACCGGCACTTCGGGTCCCGCACCGCGGCCGTCCTGCGCGCCTGCATCTACCTGCCGCAGGTGCTGCCGGTCGTCATCGCGGGCGTGGTGTGGAGCTGGCTGCTCGCCCCCGACGACGGCGCGGTCAACGCGCTGCTGGAGGCCGTGGGCCTCGGCTCCCTCGCCCAGAACTGGCTCGGCGACCCGGACACCGCGCTCTGGTCCGTCCTGGCCGTCATGGTCTGGACGCAGATCGGGTTCCCGCTGGTGATCTTCATGTCGGGCCTGCAGCGGGTCGACCCGTCGCTGTACGAGGCGGCGGAGATCGACGGGGCGTCGTGGGCCCGCCGGTTCTGGCACGTCACGGTCCCGCAGATCCGCCCGGAGATCTTCGTGGTGCTGCTGTGGACGACGATCGCCGCGCTGAAGGCGTTCCCGCAAATCTTCGTCCTCACCAAGGGCGGCCCGGGCGGTTCGACGAACGTGCCGTCCTACTACTCCTACGTCAGCTTCTTCGAGAAGCAGGACGTGGGCTACGGCTCGGCGATCGCGACCGTGCTGACCCTTGTGATCATCGCGCTGACCGTCGTCTTCCTGCGCGCGCAGGGACGCGAGCTGGAAGGGGAGGACCGGTGACCGCGACGCTCACCAAGCGGGCCCGCACGCCGGCCCGGGACCGTCCGGACGCGCCCGGGCGCCGGCGCCGCCGCCGCGGCCCGGCCGCCTACGCGGTGCTGGTCGCGCTGATCGCGATGGCGGGGATCATGCTGATCCCGTTCGCGGTCGTGCTGTTCAACGCGCTGAAGACCCCGCAGGAGTACTCGACGAACGGCCCGCTGTCGCTGCCGGACGGCGTCTACCTGGACGGCGTCCGCGCGTTCTGGGAGCGGACCGACTTCGGGCAGGTGCTGGTCAACAGCGCCGTGATCAGCGGTTCGGTCGCGGTCCTGGCGGTGCTGCTGTCCGTCCTGAACGCGTACGCGCTCGGGATCGGCCGCATCAAGGGCCGCATGTGGGTGCTCGTCCTGCTGCTGCTGGCGAACACGCTGCCGCAGGAGGCGCTGGTCTACCCGCTGTACTACCTGTCCAAGGAGTTCGGCCTCTATGACACCCGCATCGCGGTGATCATCGTGTTCACGGTGATCCAGAGCGCGTTCGGCACCTACCTGCTGTCGTCGGTGCTGTCGGCGTTCCCGCGCCCGCTGCTGGAGGCGGCCCGCATCGACGGCGCCGGCCGGTTCCAGATCCTGTGGCGGGTCGTGGTCCCGGTGATCCGGCCGACGCTGATGGTGCTGATGGTCTTCTTCTTCGTGTGGACCTGGAACGAGTTCCTGATCCCCATGGTCTTCCTCATCTCCAACGACAACCAGACGGTCTCGGTCGCGCTCGGCGTCCTGCAGGGCCAGCGGATGATGGACGCCACGATGTCCAGCGCCGCCTCGCTCCTCGGCCTGCTCCCGACCGTCCTCTTCTTCCTCGTCTTCCAGCGCACGCTGTCGCGCGGACTCACGGCAGGAGCAGTGAAGTAGCAATGAAGTTCAGCGACGGCTACTGGATGATGCGCGAGGGTGTGCACGCGAGTCATCCGGTGGAGGTCCTCGACGTCGACGCCGGGCCGGACTCGCTCACCGTGCACGCGCCCGTCCAGCGGATCCGGCACCGCGGCGACCTGCTCAAGGGCCCGGTGGTGACGGTGACGGCGACGTCGCCGATGCCGGACGTCATCGGCGTGACGCTCACGCACTTCGCGGGGGAGCGGGCCCGCGGGCCGGCGTTCGAGCTGGCGGACGCGTCGCCCGACGTGGTCGTCGACGCCCCGGAGGGCGGGGACGCGGCGACGCTGACGTCCGGCGCGCTCACCGTGCGGGTCCGGCGGGACGGGACGTGGGGCGTCGACTTCCTCGCGGACGGGCGGCGGCTCACCGGCAGCGCCCCGAAGGCCGCCGCGATCATCGACACCGACGAGCGCTGGCCGGACGGGCCCCGGCACTACGTCCGCGAGCAGCTCGACCTCGGCGTCGACCACGTCGTGTACGGGCTCGGCGAGCGGTTCGGGCCGCTGGCGAAGAACGGGCAGTCGGTGGACGCGTGGAACGCCGACGGCGGCACGGCCAGCGAGCAGGCGTACAAGAACGCGCCGTTCTACCTGACGAACGCGGGCTACGGGGTGTTCGTCGACCATCCGGGACGCGTGTCGTTCGAGGTGGCGTCGGAGGTCGTGACGCGGACGTCGTTCAGCGTCGAGGGCCAGTCGATGCGGTACTTCGTCATCTACGGCCCGACGCCCCGCGAGATCCTGCGCAAGTACACGGCGCTGACCGGGCGCCCGGCGAAGCTGCCCGACTGGTCGTTCGGGCTGTGGCTGTCGACGTCGTTCACGACCTCCTACGACGAGGCGACCGTGACGTCGTTCATCGACGGGATGGCCGAGCGCGACCTGCCGCTCAGCGTGTTCCACTTCGACTGCTTCTGGATGCGCGAGTTCCAGTGGTGCGACTTCGAGTGGGACCCGCGCGTGTTCCCCGACCCGCCGGGGATGCTGCGGCGGCTGAAGGAGCGCGGCCTCAAGATCTGCGTGTGGATCAACCCGTACATCGGGCAGCGGTCGCCGCTGTTCGAGGAGGGCCGCGCGAACGGCTACCTGCTGACGCGCCCGGACGGGGACGTGTGGCAGTGGGACAAGTGGCAGCCGGGCCTCGCGGTCGTCGACTTCACCAACCCCGAGGCCCGCGAGTGGTACGCGGCGAAGCTCGACGCGCTGCTGGAGATGGGCGTCGACTGCTTCAAGACCGACTTCGGCGAGCGGATCCCCACGGACGTCGTGTACCACGACGGGTCCGACCCGGAGCGCGCGCACAACTACTACACGTTCCTCTACAACAAGACCGTGTTCGAACTGCTGCAGAAGAGGCGCGGTGAGGACGAGGCGGTGGTGTTCGCCCGGTCGGCCACCGTGGGCGGTCAGCGGTTCCCGGTGCACTGGGGCGGCGACTGCGAGTCGACGTTCGAGGCGATGGGGGAGAGCCTGCGCGGCGGCCTGTCGCTGGGCATGACCGGGTTCGGGTACTGGAGCCACGACATCGGCGGGTTCGAGGGCACGCCCGACCCCGCGCTGTTCAAGCGGTGGATCGCGTTCGGGATGCTGTCGTCGCACAGCCGCCTGCACGGCAGCCACTCCTACCGGGTGCCGTGGCTGTTCGACGACGAGTCCGTCGACGTCCTGCGCGCCTTCACGAAGCTGAAGATGCGGCTCATGCCGTACCTGGCGGGCGCCGCGCGGCAGGCGTACGAGGAGGGCGCGCCGATGATGCGCGCGATGGTCCTCGAGTTCCCGGACGACCCCGCCTGCACGCACCTCGAACGCCAGTACATGCTCGGCGACGACCTGCTCGTCGCCCCCGTGTTCGCGCCGGACGGGACGGTCGCGTACTACGTGCCGGACGGCGTGTGGACGCACTTCGCGACGGGCGAGCGGGTCGCGGGCGGCCGCTGGGTGCGGGAGACGCACGGGTTCGACAGCGTCCCGCTGCTGGTGCGTCCGGGCGCGGTGGTGCCCGAGGGCGCGGTCGACGACCGTCCGGACTACGACCACGCGGACGGCGTCACGCTCCGCGTGTACGAACCCCGCACCGGCATCGCGGACGGCGCCCGGGTCGTCACGCGGGTCGGGGACGCGACGTTCACCACCGAACGCGACGGCGCGGCCGTCCGGGTGACCGCCTCGGGCGCGGGCGCGTGGAACGTTCTGCTCGTCAACGCCCGCGCCGCCGCCGTCGAGGGCGGCGCGGCCGTCCCGCATCCGCTGGGGGCGCGCGTCGAGGCGTCCGCGGACGAAGTCGTCATCACGCTGGAAGAAGGGCAGGACCGATGAGGTTTCCCGAAGGCTTCCTCTGGGGCACGGCCACGGCGTCCTACCAGATCGAGGGGGCGGCGGCCGAGGACGGCCGCGCGCCGTCCATCTGGGACGTCTTCAGCCGCACCCCGGGCAAGGTGCTGAACGGGGACACGGGCGACGTCGCCACCGACCACTACCACCGGTGGCGCGAGGACGTCGCGGCGATGGCCCGGCTCGGCGTCGGCGCGTACCGGTTCTCGATCTCCTGGTCGCGCGTGCTGCCCGGCGGCGCGCCGAACCCGAAGGGGATCGACTTCTACTCGCGGCTGGTGGACGAGCTGCTCGACCACGGCATCGCGCCCGTCGCGACCCTCTACCACTGGGACCTCCCGCAGGACCTGGAGGACGCCGGCGGCTGGCCCGCCCGCGACACCGCGCTCCGGTTCGCCGACTACGCCGAACGGATCGGGCGGGCCCTCGGCGACCGCGTCCACACGTGGACGACGCTGAACGAGCCGTGGTGCTCGGCGTTCCTCGGCTACGCGTCGGGCGTGCACGCGCCCGGCCGCACCGATCCCGTGGACGCGCTGAAGGCCGCGCACCACCTCAACCTGGGGCACGGCCTGGCGAACCGGGCGCTGCGCGGGGTGGTGGCGTCGTCCGCGCGGCACTCCGTCACGCTGAACCTGCACCACCTGCGCGGCGAGGACGAGGCCGTCCGGCGGGTCGACGCGGTGTCGAACCGGGTGTTCCTCGACCCGATGCTCGGCCGCGGCTACCCCGGCGACCTCCGGGACGACACCGCCGGCCTGACCGACTGGTCGTTCGTGCGGGACGGCGACGAGGCGGCGATCGCCGCGCCGCTGGACGTCCTCGGCGTGAACTACTACTCGCCGACGCTCGTCCGGACCTGGGACGGGACGTCGCCGCGCGAGCACGCCGACGGGCACCGGCGGGGGGCCGCGACGCCGTTCGTCGGCTGCGAGGACGTCGAGTTCGCCGCGCAGCCCGGCCCGTACACGGCGATGGGCTGGCCGATCGACGCGACCGGCATGACCGAGCTGCTCCTGCGGCTGCACCGCGAGTACCCGGGCACGCCGCTGATGGTGACCGAGAACGGCGCCGCGTTCGACGACGAGCCCGCCGCGGACGGCGGCGTCCGGGACGAGCGCCGCGTCGCGTACCTGCGGGACCACATCGCCGCCGTCGGGCGCGCGATCGACGAGGGCGCGGACGTCCGCGGCTACTTCGCCTGGTCGCTGCTCGACAACTTCGAATGGGCCTACGGCTACGCGAAGCGCTTCGGCCTGATCCGCGTCGACTACCCGACGGGCGAGCGCACGTGGAAGGACAGCGCGTTCTGGTACCGCGACGCGATCGCCGCGCACGGGGCTACGATCGACGCTTCCCGGTCGGCGGAGTGACGGGACGGTCCGTGGTCAAGATCACCGATGTGGCGCGGCACGCGGGCGTGTCGCCGAGCACCGTCTCCTACGTGCTGAGCGGCAAGCGCTCGATCTCGGAGGAGACCCGGCGGCGCGTCCGCGCCAGCATCCGGGAGCTCGGCTACCGCCCGCACGCCGGCGCCCGCGCCCTCGCCAGCAGCCGCTCCAACGTCGTCGCGCTGATGCTGCCGCTGCGCAGCGGCGTCGCGGTGCCCGTCGTGATGCGGTTCGCGACGTCGGTCGTCACCGCCGCGCGCCGGCACGACCACGACGTCCTGCTGCTCACCCAGGAGGAGGGCGAGGACGGGCTGCGCCGCGTCGCCGACAGCGCGCTCGTCGACGCGCTCATCGTCATGGACGTCCAGATGCGCGACCCGCGGGTGCCGCTGCTGCGGTCCCTCGACCGGCCGAGCGTGCTCATCGGGTTCCCCGCCGACGCCGACGACCTGACCTGCATCGACCTCGACTTCCACGCGGCGGGCGCGGCCTGCGCCCGGCACCTGGCGGCGCTCGGGCACCGCGAGGTCGCGATGATCGGCTCCCCGCCCGAGGTGTACGAGCGGGAGACCGGCTTCGCGCGGCGGGTCACCGACGGGTTCGCCGAGGCGGTCCGCGAGCACGGCATGACCGGGGACGTCCACCCGTGCGAGGCGAGCGCGGACGCGGCGAAGGACCTGGTCGGACGGCTGCTGCGGGAGCGCCCGGACCTCACCGGCATCCTCGTCCACAACGAGCCGATCGTCGACACGGTCGTCCGGGCGCTGCGCGCCGAGGGCCGCCGGGTGCCCGAGGACGTCTCGATCGTCGCGATCTGCCCGGACGAGGTCGCCGAGCACGCCGAGACGCCGCTGTCGTCGGTCGCGATCCCGGCCGAGGAGGTCGGCGGCCGGGCCGTCGAGCTGCTGATGGCGAAGCTGGAGGGCGAGCCGGTCCCGGCGGCGACGCTGCTGCCGCCGACGCTGACCCCGCGCGCCAGCAGCGGCACCGCGGCCCGCTGACCCGCCCGTCCGGCACCGTTCAGCACCGTCCATGAGAAAGGGGGCCTTTCCGGGCGCTCATCGTCGAAGCGCTTCGACAATTCGATCATCGGGGGCGAGTCCACCCAAGGAGCAAGGTTGAAGCTCAGCCGTAGCAGACCCCGTTCCCCCGGCCGGCGCAGCCGGTCGCTGACCCTCGTCCTGGCCGCCGCGCTCGCGGCGCCGCTCGTCCACGCGGCCCCCGCCGCCGCCCGCGACGACCTCCCGTTCCGCGACCCCGGCCTTCCCGTGGCCGCCCGCGTCGACGACCTGCTCGGCCGGCTCACGCTCGACGAGAAGCTCGGGCTGCTGCACCAGTACCAGGCGCCGGTCCCGCGCCTCGGCATCGGCCGGTTCAAGACCGGGACCGAGGCCCTGCACGGGCTCGCCTGGACCACCGACGTCCACGCGGGCGGCGCCGTCCGCACCGCGAAGGCGACCGTGTTCCCGCAGTCCGTCGGCCTCGGCGCCACCTGGGACCCGGCGCTGATGAAGCGCATCGGCTCCGTCGTCGGCGACGAGGCGCGCGGCTACCACAGCGAGAACCCGGACGTCTGGGGCCTGCAGCTGTGGGCGCCGGTCGTCAACCTGCTGCGCGACCCGCGCTGGGGCCGCAACGAGGAGGGCTACTCCGAGGACCCGCTGCTCACCGCCCAGCTCGCCACCGAGTACGGCCGGGGCATGCGCGGCGACGACCCGGACCGCCTCAAGACGGCGCCCGTCCTCAAGCACTACATGGCGAACAACAACGAGTACAAGCGCACCGAGACGTCCTCCTCCCTGCGGCCGCGCACGAAGAAGGAGTACTACGAGGTGCCGTTCCGGGTGCCGATCTCCAACGAGGCGGTCACCGGCATCATGACGGCCTACAACAAGGTGAACGGCCGTCCCGCGACGGTCACGCCGGACGCCGCCGGGCTCGTCCGGTCGTGGACGGACGAGACGCTGTTCAACGTCACCGACGCGGGCGGCCCGAACAACCTCATCGGCTCGCAGAACTACTTCCCCGACCTGCCCACCGCGAACGCCGCCACCCTCAAGGCGGGCGTGGACAGCTTCACGGTCGACGACACGAACTCGGCCAAGACGATCGACTCGGTCAGGACGGCCCTCGACCGGGGCCTGCTCACCGAGGCCGACGTCGACGAGGCGGTCGGCCACATCCTGAACATCCGGGTGCGGCTCGGCGAGTTCGACCCCGACGGCGGCCCGCACGCCGGCATCGGCATGGAGGTCGTGAACAGCCCCGAGCACCGCGCGCTGGCCCGCAAGGCCGCCGTGGAGCAGATGGTCCTGCTCAAGAACGAGAAGAAGGCGCTGCCCGTCGCCGCCGGCGCGAAGGTCGCCGTCGTCGGGCCGCTCTCCGACACCCTCTACACCGACTGGTACTCCGGCGCCCTCCCGTACGAGGTCACCCCGCTGGACGGCGTCCGCGCCCGGGCCGGCGCGGAGAACGTCACCACCAGCGAGGGCGTCGACCGCATCGCGCTCAAGGACGTCCGGACCGGCGAGTACGTCGCGGGCGGCACCGGCGCCGACGGGGCCGTCCTCAGGACGGGCCCGACCACCCCGGACGCCACCGCCCAGTTCGACGTCTTCGACTGGGGCCAGGGCATCGTCACGCTGCGCAGCGTCGCGAACGGCAAGACCGTCGGCCGCCACAACTGGGGGTCGAACTTCTCCAACAGCCAGGCGCAGCCGAACGGCTGGTTCGTCCAGCAGATGTTCGAGCTGGAGGAGCAGTCCGGCGGCACCGTGCTGCTGCGCTACGCCGGCTACGAGAACCCGGCCGACCCGTACGTGCAGGTGCTGGACGACGGCACGCTCGCCCTCGCGGCCAAGGCCGACGCCACCCCGTTCGCCAAGGACGTCCTCAGCAGCGGCACCGAGTCCGCCGTGGCCGCCGCGAAGCGGGCGGACACCGCCGTCGTCGTGGTCGGCAGCATGCCGTTCATCAACGGCCGCGAGGACCACGACCGCACCGCGATGGGCCTCGCCGAGGGGCAGCTCGAACTGGTCAAGGCCGTCCGGAAGGCGAACCCGAGCACGGTCGTCGTCGTGGAGAACAGCTACCCGACCACGCTGACCTGGGCGGAGGAGAACGTCCCGGCGATCCTGTGGACGAGCCACGCCGGCGCCGAGACGGGCGCCGCGCTCGCCGACGTCCTGTTCGGCGACGAGAACCCGTCCGGCAAGCTGCCGCAGACCTGGTACCGCTCGGAGGAGCAGCTCCCGAGCATCCTTGACTACGACATCATCGAGCACGACCGCACGTACCAGTACTTCAAGGGCGACCCCCTGTACGAGTTCGGGTACGGGCTCTCCTACACCACGTTCCGCTACGGCGAGCCGACGCTGAACCGCCGCTCGATGGGCGCCGACGGCACGATCGAGGTCACCGTCCCGGTCACCAACACCGGGAAGCGCGCGGGCGAAGAGGTCGTGCAGCTCTACACGCGCCAGCAGAAGTCGCGGGTGAAGCAGCCGGTGAAGGAGCTGCGCGACTTCGCGAAGGTCGAGCTCGCCCCGGGGGAGACGAAGCGGGTGACGCTGGAGATCAAGGCGTCCGACCTGGCGTTCTGGGACGTCACGCGGAACCGGTGGGCGGTCGAGCGCGCCCGGCACGACGTGCTGATCGGCGCGTCGTCCGGTGACGTCCGGCAGCGCGCGAGGATCGACGTGCGGGGCGAGCGGATCCCGGCCCGCGACCTGTCCGCGCCGACCCGCGCCGCCGACTTCGACGACCACGACGGCGTCGTCCTGGCCGACGAGACCAAGGCGGACGGCGACGTCGTCGCCGGCGCCGCGGACGCCTGGATCGCGTTCGAGGACGCCGACCTGCGCCGCGGCGCCGAACGGATCACCGCCCGCGTCGCCGGGACCGCCGCGACCACCATCGAGGTGCGGCTCGGTTCCCCGGACGGCCGCCGCGTCGGCACCCTCGACGTCCCGGCCACCGGCGACGTCTACGCCTACGAGGAGGTCACCGCCGACCTGCGGCACGCCCGCGGCCGGCAGGACGTCTACCTGGTGTTCGGCGGCGAGACCCGCCTGAGCGAGTTCACCGTCGAGTAGCCGTCCACGGAACCGTCCGAGCCCGCCCCGGCCGTGCCGGGGCGGGCTCGCGCGTCATCCCGTGCGGCGGACGGCGATGACGTTGTCGAGCAGGACGCCGGTCTGCCCGTCGGGTCCGGTGGCCTCGCGCTCGTGGACGCCGCACCGCTCGGTCGTCCACGCGGACGCGTCGAGCGCGAGGTCGGCGAACGTCTCGTCGGCCTTGGGGAACCGGTGGTCGTGGTGGTGCTTCGCCCACGGCGGCGCGGCGGCGTGCTCGACGATCAGCAGCAGCCCGCCGGGCGCGACGGCGGCGGCCGCCGACCGCAGGATCTCGGCGCGCGGCCAGTCCAGCGGCGACTGCAGGAACTGCGCCGACACCAGGTCGTAGGACCCCTCGGGGAAGCTGTGCCCGAGGTCGTGCCGCTGGAATTCGACACGGGACCCGACGTCCGCGTCGGCCGCGTGGGCCGCCGCGCGGTCGAGCGCGACGGCGGACACGTCGACGGCGGTGACCGTCCACCCGCGGCGGGCGAGCCAGACCGCGTCGGCGCCCTCGCCGCAGCCGAGGTCGAGCGCGGTGCCCGGCTCCAGCGGCTCGACGACGCCCACCATCACGGGGTTCGGGTTGCCGCTCCACACCCGGTCGCGGGCGCGGTAGTGCTCCTCCCAGAACTCCTCGGTCTCGTCGCTCATCTTGGTGCCTCCTGTCGGTCGCGGTCCCCGCATCCTCGGCGACGGGCACGCGAGAGAGCCACTTCGTTTGCCGTTTCGGCAAACGGCGTCCCGGGATGTTCGCCGCCGACGACTCGACTCGTTGTCTACGATCGTCGATTCGCTGCCGGAGAAGCGTCTCGGCGGGCGCGAACTCGACATGACTGTATGAGTAAAAATACCAGTTGGAGCGATACAAGCCTTCGTGATCGGCGCCGAGTCCGCGATATTTGGTCGAAAGCAGCGTCTTGATGCAGGAGATGGTGCATCATGGGGCCAAGGCCGGAACGGGCGGGCGAGGCACGAATGCATGTCTTTGGGATCTTGATCGGGTGAAGCGAAGCGGCGTGTAAGGAGTCGACAAGAGGGCCGACCGGGTGCGGCCCATCACCGGCATCGTCTGCGCACTTCCTGGAATCGCGACCGAGGGGGCTCGTCGAGAGGGGCATGTGATGTCAGCGGCCGATCGCGATGGCCCGCAGGGCGCATCTCCGGCGGGGGACGACGGCACGGCCGTGTCTCGAATGGGAAGTGGCGCGATCACCTGTGGCCTGCTGGTGGTCCTCGCCGTCCTCGCCGGCGTCCTGTTCGTCGTCGGCGCGCAGATTCAAGGCACCATCCTGACGACCGTCGGAGTCATCGTTACGGCCTTCGGGGGCGCGGCGGTGCTGACGCCGGCGGCCAGGAAGACGTTGCTGCAAGTCGCCAATAATCTGTTGATCGCCCTTACGGTGTTCGGGTTGATATTTCTCGGTTACAAGGCGGTGGCGTACAAGTATCGTACGATCACGGTCACCTCCGAGGTCAGGTTGCCCGAGCAGCAGATTGGGCCCGGTGATTCGATCGCCCTGCACGCGAGGATCCCCTCTCCGCGTCGCCATCTGACGCTCACGTTCGGCTGGAAGGACGCGAATCCGGAAATCGGTGGATGTGCGGTGGACGCGGTGCTGACGATCTACGGGAACTTCGGCTACCCGCGGTCTCCCGTCCAGATCCATGGCATCAAGGACCCCGTCAAGATCGACCTCGGTTCCGCCCGAAGGAGCGCCGAGGTGCAGGTGCGGTTGGATTCGGCAGACTCACGATGTCTCGGGACGCTCTATGTCAAACACGCCAAGGCGCACACATGATTGCTAGGCTCAGAGGGTCGTTCTACCGTCGGCACCGGACGGCGCTGACCGCGGGCGCCGGGCTGGTCGCGGTGCTCATGGGAATCGCGTTGGTCTGGTTCCTCGACCAAGACACATCGGTGTCGAGCGGGCCACCCGCTTCCACCTCGTCGCCCGATCCCGGATCGATCTTCTCGAAGCCGCGCATCGCGATCGCGTTCAAAGACGATCAGCCGGGGTTGTCGTACAGCGCGCCCGGAGGCAAGTGGGCCGGCTTCGAATACGACCTGGGACAGTACCTGGCGGCGCGACTCAAGGTGAAGACCGTGCCCCTCGGTGTTTCCTCGGATCGCCGTCTCGGCGTTCTAGAAGAAGGCAAGGCCGATCTGGTCATCGCCACGTTCTCGTACACCGACACGCTCGCCACGAAGATCGAGATGGCCGGACCGTACATGATCGTCAGTCAGGGCGTCCTGGTGCGGTCCGACGACCATGAAATCCATACCGTCAAAGATCTGAGGGGTAAGACGGTCTGCGCGGCCGCAGGGTCGACATCGCTGAAAGAGATCCAGAAGGAAGCCTATGGCATCGCGGACATAGAGCAGCCAGAATACAGCTCCTGCGTACAATTGCTTCGCAAAGGCAAAGTAGAGGCGGTCAGCACCGACGAAAGCATCCTCTACGGCTTCGTGCAACGGTACCCGAATGATGTGAAAGTGGTCCGCGGCGCGAATCTCGGAGAGCTCAGCCGGTACATGATCGGACTCCCGTTGGGGCATAAGGCCGACTGCGCCCGGGTGGCGAACGTGCTGGCCGATTTCGTCAGGAGCGAGCAGTGGCGCGACCTGGTGAGGTCCCACCTGCACGCCATGACCGGAGCCATGACCGATTTCGAGAACACGGTGAAGCCCGTCCCCGAAACGGTGAAGTGCTGGACCTAGTCCGAGATGCGCCCGGGCACGGTTCCGGCCCGGCGGCCGTCAGCCGTGGGCGCGGGCGTGGAGGGCGCGGATCTCGGCCTCCAGCGCGGCGACCGGGCCCTCGACGCGGACGTCCGGCGCCACGTCCCCGGCGGGGATCGGACGCACCGGCGCCGGGGGCAGCCCGCGCTCGGCGAGCCACCCGGTGAGCTGCGCGGACGACGCCGCGTACACGATCCGGCCGAGGCCGACCCAGCCGTGCGCCGCCGCGCACATCGGGCAGTGCTCGCCGGACGTGAACACGGTCGCGGCGGCGCGCTCGTCCGGCGTCATGTGCGCGGCCGACCAGCGGGCCAGCTCGAACTCGGGGTGGCGGGTGCGGTCCCCGCCGGCGACGCGGTTGCGGTCCTCGGCCAGGACCTCGCCCGACCCCGAGACCAGCACCGAGCCGAACGGCTCGTCGCCGTCCGCGAGGGCCTCGGCGGCCAGCTCCACGCAGCGGCGCAGGTGGGACATCTCTTCCGGGGTCGGTTCGTAAGGCATGCCGATGATCTTACGCCCGCAGGGGTCCGCCCAGGTCAGGCGCTCTCGCGCAGCACCAGATGCGGCTTCAGGATGACCACCGGCTCCGCGACGGTCTCGCCGCGGATCCGCGACACCAGCAGCCGCGCCATCTCGACGCCCATCTCCTCCAGCGACTGGTGGACGCTCGACAGCGGGGGATCGGCCAGCGGCGCGGCCGCCGAGTCGTCGAACCCGATCACCGCGACGTCGTCGGGGACCCGGCGGCCCATCCGGTGCAGCACGCGCAGCGCGCCGAGCGCCATCGGGTCGTCCGCGGCGAACACTGCGTCCAGTTCCGGGTCGCGGGCGAGCAGCTCCTCCGCGGCGGTGATGCCGCTCGCCTCCCCGAAGTCGCCGAAGGCGACGCACTCGGGGAGCCCGGCGGCGGCGAGCGCGTCCCGGTAGCCGGTGAGCCGGTCGATGCCGGCGCCCATGTCCTGCGGGCCCGCGATCGTCGCGATCCGCCGCCGGCCGCCGCTGATCAGGTGCCCGACGGCCTCCCGCGCGCCGCTGCGGTTGTCGACGTCCACGTAGCTGACCGGCGACACCCCCGGCGGGCAGCCGCCGAGCACCGTCGGGACGCCCGCCGCCTCGAGCTTCGCGGGCAGCGGGTCCTCCGCGTGCAGCGACGTGAGCAGCACCCCGTCCACGTGCTGCGGGGTGAGGTAGTTCTCCAGCCGCGCGTACTCGGCGGGGGAGCGGGCCATGGCGAGCAGGAGCTGCAGGCCGGTGTCGGCGAGGCCGTTGCCGATGCCGCGGATGATGCCCGCGAAGTACGGCTCGCCGAACAGCCGCTGGTCGGACTCGGCGACCACCAGCGCCACCGTGTCGGTGCGGCGGGTGACGAGCGTGCGCGCCGCGCGGTTCGGCACGTAGCCCAGCTCGTCGATGGCCGCCAGCACGGCCGCGCGGGCCTGCGCGCTGACCCGCGGCGATCCGTTGATCACCCGGGAGACCGTGCCGCGGCCCACCCCGGCCCGCGCCGCGACCTCCTCCAGCGTGGGCCGCGTGCTCCTGCCCGTCATCCCGGCTCCCCCTCCGTCGATTCCGATCGGACGGCCGGAACCGGCCGTCCGTGCGGGTCCGGCGCGCCGGACCCGTCGTTCGCGCCCCGAGTCCGGGGAGGTCAGCCGGACGCCCGTCCGGCCGGCCCGCCCCGCCGGATCACGTCCGCGTACCAGCGGGCGCTCGCCTTCGGGACGCGCCGCTGCGTGGCGTAGTCCACGTGCACCAGCCCGAAGCGCTTCGAGTAGCCCCAGGCCCACTCGAAATTATCCAGCAGCGACCACGTGAAGTAGCCCCGCAGCGGGACGCCCTCGGCGATCGCGTCGTGGCAGGCGCGCAGGTGCGCGTCGATGTAGGCGATCCGCTCCGCGTCCTGGACCGTGCCATCGCCGTCCGGCGCCTCGTCGTAGCCCGCCCCGTTCTCGGTGATGTACAGCGGGACGGCCGGGTACTCCCGGTGCAGCCGCGTGAGCACCTCGAACAGGCCGCGCTCGTCGATCTCCCAGCCCATCCCGGTCACCGGACGTCCCCCCGGGACGAACCGGACGTGCTCGCTGCCGACCCACGGGGAGTGCGTGGAGAACGGCGACGACGCGGTCTGCGCCGCCTCGCCCGGCGTCCCCGCGACGGTGTGCCGCGTGTAGTAGTTGATGCCGAGCTGGTCGAGCGGCTGGTGGATCGTGCGCAGGTCCTCGTCGGACGGGTCGAACCCGTGCTCGGCCGTGTCCGCGAGGACGTCCTCGGGGTAGCGGCCGAGCAGCAGCGGGTCCAGGAACAGCCGGTTCTGCAGGCCGTCGATCCGGCGGGCCGCGTCCACGTCCGCCTCGTGGTCGGACGCGGGGGAGACCGCGTACAGGTTGACGGCCGCGCCGAACCGGTTGTCCGGCTGCTTCGCCCGCATCGCCTCCACCGCGAGCCCGTGCCCGAGCAGCATGTGGTGCGCGGCGAGCAGCGACGCGGACGGCTCGCGGCGGCCGGGCGCGTGCTCCCCGGACGCGTACCCGAGGAACGCCCCGCACCACGGCTCGTTCACCGTCATCCAGTTCCGCACCCGGTCGCCGAGCGCGCCGTGGACGTGCGCCGCGTACTCGGCGAACCGGTGCGCGGTGTCCCGCTCCGGCCAGCCGCCCGCGTCCTCGAGCGGCTGCGGGAGGTCCCAGTGGTACAGCGTCGGCCACGGCTCGACGCCCGCCTCCAGCAGCGCGTCCACGAGCCGCCGGTAGAAGTCGAGCCCCTCCTGGTTGGCGGGGCCCGCGCCGGCCGGCTGGACGCGGGGCCAGGAGATCGAGAACCGGTACGCGGTCAGGCCGAGATCGGCCATCAGCGCGACGTCCTCACGGAAGCGGTGGTAGTGGTCCACGGCGACGTCGCCGGTGTCGCCGTTCAGGACCTTGCCGGGCGTCCGGCAGAACGTGTCCCAGATGGACGGGCCGCGCCCGCCCTCGGCCGCGGCGCCCTCGATCTGGAAGGCGGCGGTCGCCGCGCCCCACCGGAACCCGGTCGGGAACAGAGCGGCCTCGGCCGCACCGGTGTCGTCCTGTAGCGAGGTCATCGGAGCCTCCGGAGAATGCATCGTTCGGAACGGGGACGGGTCAGGGCCCTTGGGCACGGAGCGAACATGACCCTTTCCCTTTGAAAGTGCCTGTCGATCATGGTTGGTGTGACACCCTTCGAACATGCGTACGGCATATAAGTGCCGGGCCTATCCGGACCCGAGTCAAGCGGCGATGCTGAACCGCACGTTCGGGTGTGTGCGCAAGGTGTGGAACGAGGTCTTGGCGTGGCGAACCCACCGGTACCGGGCCGATGAGATCAAGACCTCTTATGCCGAAACCGACCGATATCTCACCCAACTCAAGAAGACCGCCGACTTGGCCTTCTTGAACGAGGTGTCCTCGGTTCCGCTGCAACAGGCTCTGCGGTACCAGTCCGCCGCGTTCGCGAACTTCTTCGCCGGACGTGCCCGCCACCCCCGCTACAAGTCCCGCAACGGACGCCGATCCGCGACTTACACGCGTTCGGCGTTCCGCTTTCGGGAGGGGAAGCTGTTCCTGGCGAAGATGCCTGATCCGTTGAAATTCGTGTGGTCTTGGCCTGATGTCGATCCGGCCACGCTCGACCCGTCCACGGTGACCGTGTCGTACGACCGGGACGGCATGTGGCATGTGTCGTTCGCCGTCGACGCCGATGTTCCCCGCAGGCTTGCCGAGACCGGGGCGGCTGTCGGCGTGGATTTGGGCATTACCGACTTCGCCGTCACCAGCGATGGTGTGAAGATCGCCAATCCTCGCCACCTGGAACGCAGGCTGCGCAACCTGGCCAGGTACGAACGCCGCAAAGCGCGCAAACGCCAAGGGAGTTCGAACCGGGAGAAAGCCTCTCGCAAGGTCGCGGCGAGGCACGGCAAGGTCCGCCGCGCGCGGGAGGACTTTCTTCACAAGAGCACGACCGAGCTGTGCCGCCGCTACGACGCGATCGTCATCGAAGACCTTCATGTCGCCGGCATGGCCCGTAACCGTCGCCTCGCCAGGAAGATCGCCGATTGCGGCTGGGGTGCCTTCCGCGCGATGCTGGAGTACAAGACGGCCAAGTGGGGACGACGTCTGGTCGTTATCGACCGATGGTTCCCTTCTTCCAAGAAGTGCTCGTATTGCGGGCATCTGCTGTCCGGGTTGAGCCTTGCCGTCCGGCACTGGGTTTGTCCCGATTGCGGCACCCGGCACGACCGGGACGTCAACGCCGCCAAGAACATTTTGGCCGAAGGACTTTCGGCGACGGCCTGTGGAGCTGATGTAAGACGAACCGGGCAGCCCCGGGCGCGGTCGGCCGTGAAGCAGGAAGCCCCCCGGAGCGATCCGGGCCGCACGAGCGGCGTACGGCCATAGGCCGCACGGGTGTCCCCCTGCTGCGGATGGGGGAGAAGTCAAGCCTTCACTGCACCTTCCATGATTCCGCCGATGATCTGGCGGCCGAACACGATGAACACGACGAGCAGCGGCAGCACCGCCACGGTGGTCCCGGCGAACATGAGCGTGTAGTCGTCGAAGTAGGCGTTCGCCAGGTTGTTGATCGACAGCTGCACGGTGGGGTTGTCGGGGGCGAGCACCGCGAGCGGCCACATGAACTCGTTCCACGTCTGCATGAACGTGAGCAGGCCGAGCACCCCGGCCGCCGGGCGCAGCGCGGGCAGCACGACCCGCCAGTAGATGCCGAACGTGCTGCAGCCGTCGACGCGCGCCGCCTCGATCAGCTCGTCCGGGATGGCCTGGGACGCGTACTGCCGCATCATGAACACGCCGAACCCGGTGACCAGGAACGGGACGATCACCGCCTGCAGTTGGTTCTGCCAGCCCAGCTCCACCATGATCATGTAGAGCGGGATGATGCCCATCTGCACCGGGATCATCATCGTCGCGATGATGATCAGCAGCAGCGCGTTCTTGCCCTTGAAGCGCAGCTTGGCGAACGCGAACCCGGCGAGCGACGCGAAAAACACCGTCGAGACCGTCACCACGGTGGAGGCGATCGCGGAGTTCAGCAGGCCCTGCGCGAAGTAGGCGTCGGGGTTGTCGAACAGCCGCCCGACGTTGTCGCCGGCCTCGCCGCCGGGCAGCAGCGGCGGCGGCACGGCGGAGACGACGTCGTTGGTGCGCGTCGCGACGACGATCATCCAGTAGATCGGGAACAGCGACAGGGCGACCGCGACGATCAGCGCCACGTACGTGAGCGGGCTGGCCTCCCACAGGCCGCGCAACCGCCCGCTGGGACGGGCGTGCTTGGCGGGCTGCCCGGGGCCCGCGAGGAGCGTCGTCACTTGGTGCCTCCCGTGCGTCGCACGATCAGGAAGTTGATCAGGGAGAACACGATGATCATCATGAACAGCGCCCAGGCGACCGCCGCGCCGTAGCCGTACCGGTCCGAGCCGAAGGCGTTGTCGTACATGTACATCGTGATCGTCTGGAACTGGTGCAGCGCGCCGCCGTCCATGTTGTTCGGGGTCCGGACGCTGAACAGCACGGGCTCGGTGAAGAGCTGCAGGCCGCCGATCGTCGAGATGATCACCGTGAAGATGATCGTCGGGCGCAGCATCGGCACCGTGATCTGCCAGAACTGCCGCATCCGGGAGGCGCCGTCGATCGCGGCCGCCTCGTAGAGGTCGCGCGGGATGGACTGCATCGCGGCCAGGTAGATCAGCGCGTTGTAGCCGATCCAGCGCCAGTTGACCATGGCGGCGATCGCGACCCAGGACCAGCCGCGGCTGGAGCTCCAGTCGATCGGGTCGACGCCGACCAGGCCGAGCGCCCAGTTGATCATGCCCCAGTCGGTGTCGAACATCTGGGTGAACACGATCGACACGGCGGCGGTCGAGGTGACCAGCGGCGCCACCATCCCGATCCGGAACAGCGTGGGCATCCGGATCCGCCGGTTCAGCGCGTTCGCGATGAACAGGGCGATGAGGAGCTGCGGGACCGTCGCGAGCACGAAGATCCCGAGGGTGTTGACCGTCGCGTGCCAGAAGTCGGAGTCGGTCAGCAGGTAGTCGTAGTTGTCGAGGCCGACCCATTCGCGGGTGCCCGAGGCGAGGCCCCAGTCGTGCAGCGACACCCACAGCGTGAAGCCGAGCGGGAACAGGCCGAAGATCAGGAAGACGATGTAGAAGGGCGAGATGAAGGCGTAGGGCGCGGCCTTCACGTCGAGCCTGGCCAGCCGGCCCCGCCAGGTGGAGCGTGGACGGCGGTCGGCGTCGCCTGGCGCGGGCCGGGACGGTTTCCGGCCGGCGCGCAGATCGGTGGTCATGCGCCTCCTTTCGGGGGCGGCTCCGTCCGGGGGAGGGCCGGGACGGAGATCCGGGACATGAGTGAGGCGGTGGCGCCGCACGGGGAGGTGAGGCACGGCGCCACCGCCTGGCCAGTGGGTCGGGTGGTCGGTCGGGTGATCGGAGGTTCGGTCGTCCGGGGTGGGACGTGGAGGTCAGTGCCGGACCGGGGTCACCGGGCGGACTTCTCCGCCTCCTCGACGGCCCTGTTCCACGCCTCGCCGGCCGGGACCTTGCCCTGCCCGACGCTGATCAGGACGTTCTCCACGGCCTGCCGCACGTCCTCGTTCTTCGGGCCGAGGTAGACGGGCTTGGCCTGCGCCACCATCTCGCCGAAGATCTGGCCGACCGGGGCGTCGTTGAAGTACGGGTCCTTGGCGTCCGCCACCGCCGGGTCCTTCGCGGCCTGCGGCGAGGACGGGAAGACGTTCGCGGCCTTGAACGCGCCGATCTGGCCCTCGGGCGAGGTCAGGAACTTGGCCAGTTCGGCGGCCTCCTTGGCGTGGTCGGTCTGCTTCGGCACGGCCAGCCACGAGCCGCCCCAGTAGCCGCTGCCGCCCGGCACCTTGGCGACGTCCCACTTGCCCTCGCCGTAGTCACCGGAGAACTCCTTGATGCCCCCGAGCATCCAGGACGGGCACGGAACGGTGGCGAACGTGTCGCGCTTCAGCGCGGTCTGCCACGGCGGCGTGAAGATCGACATGTCGGAGGTGAGCTTGTTCTGCTCGAACTTCAGCGCCGTGTCGAACGAGGACTTCACGGCCGGGTTGGTGCCGAACACCAGGTTGTTCTGCTTGTCGAAGTAGCTGTGGCCGGGGCCCGCGCCGGCCTCCTGCAGGACGGTGACGCGCCAGATCGCCGTCGGGCCGTCCAGCCACTTGGTGCCGTCCACCTTCGACTGGAAGTCCTGGCCGACCTTCAGGTACTCGTCCCAGGTGGGCCACAGCTCGGACACCTCGTCGCGCTCCGTCGGCAGCCCGGCCTTCTCGAAGAGGTCCGTGCGGTAGCACATGGCGAGCGCGCCGACGTCGGTGCCGAGGCCGACGAGCTGCTTCCCGTCCGGGGAGACGCCCGCCTGCCACTTCCACGACACGAAGTTCTGCTCGAGCTCCTTGCCGCCGTGGTCGAAGAGGTTGACGAACTTGTTCGCCTGCTGCATGTAGAGGGGCAGGATGCCCTCCTCCAGCATGACGACGTCGCCCGCGCCGCTTCCGGTCGCCATCCACTGCTGGATGCGCGGCTTGAAGTCGTCCAGGCTGGACACCTTGCGCTGCTTGATCGTGACGTTCGGGTGGGACGCCTCGTACTGCTTGTACAGCTCTTCGTAGCCCGGCTCGCCGAAGACGTCGACGGTCAGCTCGATCTTGCCGTCGCCGCCGGAGTCGTCCCCGCCGCAGGCGACGGCGAGGCCGCCGACGAGCAACGCGGCCACCGCCGTGTTCAGTCCGCGCCGCATGCTGGCCCTCATCGCGGACCCCTTCCAGTTGTGATGTACCTCGGGTGTGGGAGCGCTCCCACGAAGCAAAGACCGTGACCCGGGTCACTGTCAATCTCCGAGACCGAACCGTTACGGGCGTGTGTCCGCGGTCATCGGACCGTGCGCACCCGCGCAACGGCCCGACACCTGCGTCAACATTCGGGGACGGGCCGGTGAACGATCTCCCGGACGGACTCCGCCGCGGGCTCGGCCGCCGGTTCGGGGAGGGCCGCGCGCCGGGCCGCGGGAGCGGGCGCGGTCGAGCGGCGGACGACCAGTTCCGGCCGGTACAGCAGTTCGGTGCGCGGCGCGCGCTCGCCGCCGATCTCGCCCAGCACCGTGCTCACCGCCGCCATCGACATCTCCCGCACCGACTGCCGGACCGTGGTCAGCGGCGGGTCCAGGTAGGCCGTCAGCAGCGAGTCGTCCATGCCGGTGACCGACACGTCCTCGGGCACCCGCAGGCCGCGCGCCCGCGCGGCGCGGATCGCGCCCAGCGCCATGATGTCGTTGCCGCCGCAGATCGCCGTGCAGCCCTCGTCCAGCAGCCGGGCCGCCGCGGCCTGCCCGCCCTCCACCGTGTACATGGTGTTGACGACCAGCGCGTCGACCTCGCCCGCGGGCAGGCCGGTGTGCGCGGCCATCCCGCGCCGGAACCCCTCGGTCTTGCGCCGGGTCGGGACGTACACGTCCTGCCCGATCGCCAGCCCGATCCGGCGGTGGCCCATGGCGGCCAGGTGCCCGACCGCCGCCTCCATCGAGGCGACGTCGTCGTTGGAGATGAACGGCGCGTCGATGTCGTCGCGGTACCCGTTCACCAGCACGATCGGCAGCGCCTTCTCCAGCAGCCGCGCGTACCGCGCCCGGTCGGAGTTGGCGTTGGCGTGCAGGCCGTTGACGAAGATGATCCCGGCGACGCCGCGCTCCAGCAGCATCTCGATGTAGTCGTCCTCGGCGACGCCGCCCGGCGCCTGCGAGCACAGCACCGCCATGTACCCGTGCCGGGCCAGCGCGCTCTCGATGACCTCGGCGAACGCTGGGAAGATCGGGTTGGTCAGCTCCGGGATGATCAGCCCGATCAGCCCGGCCCGGTGCTGGCGCAGCCGGGCCGGGCGCTCGTAGCCGAGCACGTCCAGGGCGGTCAGCACCGCCTGGCGCGTGGTCGGGGACACGCCCGGCTTGCCGTTCAGCACCCGGCTCACCGTCGCCTCGCTCACTCCGGCGTGGGCCGCGATGTCAGCCAGGCGTGTCGTCATGGGTCTCAAATTAGCGCTCCTCCAGGTCCCACCACAGCGCGGTGTCCGGCGGGAGCTCGGCCTCGGTGTCCTCGAACCGGACGGGCCCGCTGGCCAGCAGCGGCGCGCCCAGGACGGGGACGCGGACCGTCCGGCCGGACGTGTTGACCGTGCAGCCGAACGCGGGCCCGCCCGCGGGGGCGTCCCGGACGAACGACAGCGTGCCGGCGGGGCCGTCGAGCCAGCGCAGGCCGCCGTCGCCGAGCGCCGGGTGCTCGCGGCGGACGCGCAGCGCGTCCCGGTAGAGCGCGAGCATCGAGTCCGCGTCGGCTTCCTGCGCGGCGACGGTGAGGGAGCGCCAGGCCGGCGGGATCGGCAGCCATGAGGACCCGCCGGCGCCGAAGCCGAACGGCGGCTCGTCCCCGTCCCACGGCATCGGCACCCGGCAGCCGTCCCGGCCCTGGCCCTCGCCGCGCAGCCGCTGCGGGTCCTGGAGGAACTCCTCCGGCAGGTCGAGGACCTCGGGAAGGCCCAGCTCCTCGCCCTGGTAGACGTACGCCGAACCGGGCAGCGCGAGCGTGAGCAGCGCCGCGGCGCGGGCCCGGCGCAGGCCCGTCTCGCCGCCGCCGTACCGGGTGACGTGCCGCTTCACGTCGTGGTTCGACAGCACCCAGGTCGCGGGCGCGCCGACCGCCGCGGCGGTGCGCAGCGACTCGTCCACGACGTCCCGCATCGCGGCCGCGTCCCACGGCGCCGTCAGGTAGTGGAAGTTGAACGCCTGGTGGAGTTCGTCCGGACGTGTGTAGGCGGCGAGGCGCTCGGGGGTCGGCGCCCACGCCTCGGCGACCGCGATGCGCTCGCCGTCGTAGGAGTCGAGCAGCCGCCGCCACGCGCGGTGGATGTCGTGCACCGGGTCCTGGTCGAAGTACGGCAGGACGGCCGTGCCGAGCATCTCGACCTGGTTCGGGTGGCCGACGTCGGGCAGCCCGGGGGCCTTCGCCATGCCGTGCGCGACGTCGATGCGGAAGCCGTCCACGCCGAGGTCGAGCCAGAACTTCAGGATCTCCGCGAACTCCGCGTGGACCTCGGGGTTCTCCCAGTTCAGGTCGGGCTGCTCGGACGCGAACAGGTGCAGGTACCACTGCCCGTCGGGCACCCGCGTCCACGCGGGGCCGCCGAACACCGACTCCCAGTCGTTGGGCGGTTCGGCGCCGTCCGGGCCGCGGCCGTCCCGGAAGACGTACCGGGCGCGCTCGGGCGAGCCGGGCCCGGCGTCGAGGGCCGCCCGGAACCAGGCGTGCCGGTCGGAGGTGTGGTTCGGCACGACGTCGACGATGATCCGCAGGCCGTGCGCGTGCGCGTCGGCGATCAGCGCGCGGGCGTCGTCGAGGGTGCCGAACAGCGGGTCGACGTCGCGGTAGTCGGCGACGTCGTAGCCGAAGTCGGCCATGGGGGAGACGTAGAACGGGGTCAGCCACAGCGCGTCGACGCCGAGCGCGGCCAGGTAGGGCAGCCGGTTCCGGACGCCCGGGAGGTCGCCGACGCCGTCGCCGTCCGCGTCGGCGAAGCTGCGCACGTACACCTGGTAGATGACGGCGTCCCGCCACCAGCGTGCGGCGTTCTCGGCGCCGTCCCGGGGTGCGGGGACGGCGAGGGTGTCCTGCGTCATGAACGTCCTTCGTGTCGGGAGCGAGGTCGGGGGCGTCACGGTTCCGCCGTGACCGGTCTTCACTTGACGCCGCCGGCGGTGAGCCCGGCGACGATCCGGCGCTGGAAGATCAGCACGACGACGATCAGCGGGACGGTCACGATGACGCCCGCCGCCATCTGGGTGCCGAACGGCTGGTCGAAGCCGGACACGCCGGTGAACTTCGAGATCGCCACCGTGGCGGTCTGCATGTCCTTCTCGTTCACCATCGACAGCGCGATGAGGAATTCGTTCCACGCGGCGATGAACGTCAGGATCGCCGTGGTGAACACCCCGGGCGCCGCCAGCGGGACGATGATCTTGCGGAAGGCCTGGCCGCGCGTGCAGCCGTCCACCATGGCCGCCTGCTCCAGTTCGAACGGGAGCTGCCGGAAGAAGGCGTTCAGCAGCCAGATCGACAGCGGCAGCGCGAAGCCGAGGCTCGGCACGATCATCGCCTGGTAGGTGTTGATCCAACCGATGTCGGTGAAGAGTTTCAGCAACGGAACGAGCTGGGAGATTCCAGGGAACATCGTCGTCGCGATGATGAGCCCGAGCAGCGCGTTCTTGAACCGGAACCGCAGCCGGGCCAGCGCGTAGGCGGTGAACACGCCGATGATCAGGGTGAGCACGGTGGTGCAGCCGGCCACGATGACGCTGTTGAGCAGCGCCCGGCCGAACCCGTTGTCGCCGCGGAACACCGCGGTGAAATTTTCCAGCGACCACCGTACCGGGACGATCGAGTTGTCGAACTGGTCCTGCGGGCGGCGGAACGCGGAGATCGTCATCCAGTAGAACGGCGCGAGGCAGTAGACGGCCACGGCCGCGATGCCGACGTACGACAGGATCCGCCGGGTCCGGGAGCCGGTCATGAGGCCACCGCCTTCCGCTTCGGGCCCGGCTTCCGGCGCTTGGCCCGTTTCGTCTGCTCGCGGGCCTCGCCGATGATGTCGGCGCCGAGCAGCTTCACGAACAGGTACGCGATCAGGGCGATGTAGCCGAACAGGATCGTCGCGTACGCGGCCGCCGACCCGTACCTCAGGTTGGACGCCTCGAACCAGGCGATCATCGTCAGCGTCTCCACCGAGTCCTGATTGACGCCGATGAGGACGGCCGGGAGGTCGAACATGCGCAGCACGTCCAGCATCCGGAACAGCACCGCGACGAGCAGCGCCGGCTTCACCAGCGGGAGCGTGATGCTCCGGAACTGCTGCCACGCGCTCGCGCCGTCCACGCGGGCCGCCTCGTAGACGTCCTTGGGGATCATCTGCAGGCCCGCGAGCACCAGCAGCCCGATGAACGGCGACGTCTTCCACACCTCGGCGATGATCACCGCGAGCTTGGCGGGGAAACCGTCGGCGGTCCACAGGATCTGCTGCCGCAGGACCGCGTTCGCGGCGCCGTCCGCCTGGAAGATCCACCGCCACAGCAGGCCGGAGATCGCGGTCGGGATCGCCCACGGCACCAGGATGCTGGCCCGGACGAACGCGCGCCCGCGGAACGCCTGGTGCATGATCAGCGCCATCCCGACGCCGATCACGGTCTCCAGGATCACGGTCGTGAACGTGAAGAACGTCGTGTTGCCGAACGCGTTCCAGAACGCGTCGGCCGCGTCGCCGCTGAAGATCGCGGTGTAGTTGTCGAGGCCGACGAACCGCGTCCCCTCGACCACGAAGCCGTTCTCGTCCAGGCCCTCGCCGCGCGCGTACAGCGACTCGCGGAACCCGGCCAGCACCGGGTAGCCGATGACCAGGGCCAGCACGAGCAGGGTGGGGGACAGCAGCAGGGCGGCGAGCCGCCGCTCGCCGCGTGCGGCCCCGCCGCCGCCGCGGGCCTTGCGCGTGCGCGGCGCGCCCGCCGCGGCGTGCGCCGCGGCGGACCGCTCGTCGTGCGTCGTCGTCATGCGGGTCACTGCTGGGCGGTGAGGGTTCCGAGCTTGCCCTGCAGGTCCGCGAGGGCCTTGTCGACCGGCGCGTCACCGGTGACGGCCGAGTAGCCGG
This sequence comes from Spirillospora sp. NPDC052242, assembly GCF_040679555.1. Classification (NCBI taxonomy): domain Bacteria; kingdom Bacillati; phylum Actinomycetota; class Actinomycetes; order Streptosporangiales; family Thermomonosporaceae; genus Spirillospora; species Spirillospora sp. NPDC052242. The sequence goes on along the minus strand of NZ_JBFAUZ010000022.1, from coordinate 73,124 downwards.
CCTCCTGGATCGCGGCGGTCACGTCGCCGTACTTGACCGCGACGGGACGCGGCGTGGCGCTCTCGATCGCGGACTTCAGCACCGGCAGGTACGGGAACTTCTTCACCAGCTCCGGGTCGTCGTAGAGCGCGGCGATCGTCGGGGCCTGCGAGGTGGCCAGCAGGTTGTCGCGCTGCGCCTGCGCCCCGGTGAGGTAGCGGATGAAGTCCAGGCCGGTCGCCTTGTTCTTCGCGAACGCGGAGATCGCGAGGTTGTGCCCGCCGAGGTTGGAGACGCCCGGGCCGTCCGGCCCGGGCAGCGGCGCGACGGCGAACTTCCCGGCGACCTTCGACGAGCCGTCGTCCTCGTTCGCCAGCGAGTACTGGTACGGCCACTGCCGCTGGAACACCAGCTTGCCGTCCTGGAAGTAGCGGCGCCCGCCCTCGGTGTCGAGCGTGATCGCCGACTTCGGCATCCGGCCGTCCGCGTACGCCTTCACGAGGAACTCGAGGCCCTGCTTCGCCTGCGGGGTGTTCACCGCGGGCTTGCCGTCCGGGCCGATGATCGCGCCGCCCGCGCTCCCGATGGCCTCCACCATCGAGATCGTCATGCTCTCGCTCTTGTTGACCTCGGTGAAGAAGCAGTCGATGTCCTTCGCCTCGTCGAGGTCCTTGACCTTCTCGCAGGCGTCCCACATCTGCTGGTAAGTCTTCGGCGGCTCGGAGATACCGGCCTTCTCCAGCAGGTCCTCGCGGTAGTACAGCATCCCCGCATCGGACGTCGACGGCACGGCGTACAGCCGGTCGCGGTACTGCCCCGTCTTGATCGTCGCGGGCAGCATCTTCGACAGGTCGATCTTGTCCTTGGGCAGTTCGGTCAGCCACCGGTTGGCCGCGAACTCCGCCGTCCAGACGACGTCGAGGTTGAGCACCGTGTACGCGTCCGACTTCGTCGTCGCGTTCTGGATCATCTGCTGCCGCTGCTCGTTCGGCTCGTCCGGCAGCTCGATGATCCGCACCTTCTCGTCCGGGTGCTCGGCGTTCCAGCCGTCCACCTGCTTCTGCAGGTTGCCGGAGCGGTCCTTGCCGGTCACGAACGTGATCGGGCCGCGGCCCTGCAGGTCGGCCGCCGACGTGCCGGACGCTCCGTCGCCGTCGTCGCCGCCGCAGCCGGCCAGCGAGAGCGCGAGGACGGCGCCGACGACCGCGCCGCCGATCCGGGGGATGCGCCGCATGGGGTCCTCCATTCGCGAGACGGGCCGTGCCGGCCGCCGTCCCGCCGTTCCGTGGATGGGGGGTGGTTGATCGGGGACATTAGCAACGGGTTTCAGGGGCGTAAATAGCTTGCAGAAAGTTTCAGCAAGCTCGTAGCCGATCTGTAACCGGCTTGCAGGGGGCCGCCGGAAACCGGTCGACGCGGCGCACCCGTTACGTCAGGCTTCGTCGGGTGAGCACCGACCTGCGGCTCGTCCGCGACCACACGATCCTGTCCGTCGTGACCGGCTCGCGCGCCTACGGCCTCGCCACCGGCGCCAGCGACGTCGACCGGCGCGGCGTGTTCGTCGCGCCCGCGCCGCTGTACTGGCGTTTCGACAAGCCGCCCACCCACCTGGACGGCCCCCTGCCCGAGCAGTTCTCCTGGGAGCTCGAACGGTTCTGCGAGCTGGCCCTGGCCGCGAACCCGACCGTCCTCGAGTGCCTCTGGTCGCCGCTCGTCGAACGCGTCACCCCGATCGGCGAGGAACTCCTGGCCGTCCGCACGGCCTTCCTGTCGCGCCGCGCCCACCGCACGTTCCTCCGCTACGCCGACAGCCAGTTCCGCAAGTTGCAAGGCGACTTGCGCAAGGACGGCGAACCGAACTGGAAGCACGTGATGCACATGCTGCGCCTCCTGCACAGCGGCCTGCACCTCGTCCGCACCGGCGCGCCGCTCGTCGACGTCGGCGACCTGCGCGACCGGTTCCTCGCCGTCAAACGCGGCGAACTGCCGTGGGACGAGATCGACGCGTGGCGCGCCGACCTCGCCTCCCACATGGCGACCGCCCTCGACGCGAGCCCGCTGCCCGACCTCCCCGACCGCGACCGCGTCGAAGACCTCCTCGTGTCCGTCCGCCGAAGGAGCCTCGAATGGTGAACCTCCCCGACGGCCTGCTCGACCGCTTCACCGCCGAGCACCCCTACCCCCGCGCGTTCCTCACCGTCAGCGGGTCGCACATCTACGGCTTCGAGTCCCGCGACTCCGACGTCGACCTGCGCGGCGTCCACCTGCTGCCCCTCGACGAGGTCATCGGCCTGTACACCGGACGGCAGCAGTGCACGGAGCAGTGGGAGCACGGCGGCGTCGAGGCCGACATCGTCACCTACGACCTCGCGAAGTTCTGCGGCATGCTGCTGAGACCGAACGGCCACGCCCTCGAGCAGCTCGCCTCGCCCATCGTCGTCGAGACGACGCCCCTGCACGCCGAGCTGCGCGCGCACCTCCCCGGCCTGCTCACCTCCCGGCACGCCGGCCACTACCTGGGGTTCGCGCGCGGCCAGTGGCGCATGTTCGAGAACCGCGACGAGCTCAAGCCGCTGCTCTACGTGTTCCGGACGCTCCTCACGGGCGTGCACCTCATGCGCGCGGGCGAACTCGAGACCGACCTGACGAAGCTGCTCGACGACGCGCCGCCGTACGTCCCCGATCTCATCGCCGCCAAGCGCGACGCCGAGCACGCGGGCGTCCCGTCCGGCGCGCCCGACCGGTCCGTCCTGCGGGCCGACGTCGACGCCCTCACCGCGCTGCTCGAGCACGAGCGCGACCGCAGCGCCCTCCCCGAGCGGCCGAGCGCGGGCCGGGCGCTGCACGACCTGGTCGTCCGGACCCGCCTGGACGGCTGAACCTCGCGGTGGTGTCTTCCGCCTCGCTCGTGGGCCGAAGGCACCACCGTCCGTCCGTGGCCGGCCTTGGTCAGCGAAGTTCGCCGGTGATGACCCAAAGGTGCCCGAACGGGTCACGGACGCGCCCCGAGCGCTTCCCATAGGGACGGTTTTCGATCGGGACGACCACCTCGCCGCCGCGCGCGACCATGCGCCCGGCGACGCCGTCCGGATCGCCGACCTCGACCTCGAGAAGAACGGCGGACCCGCCGAGATCACCAGGCGAGAACCACCCCCAAGCGGAGACGGCCGGCGAGAGCCGGAACGACGCCCCACCGAGCCGATGGTCGATCACGGAAGGCCGCCCATCCTCCCCCAACGGCGCCCGAAACACCTCCACGGCACCGAGAACCTCACGATAGAACCCCGAAGCACGAACAGGATCATCCACGATGAGCCGCGGGAAAAATCCAACATCTGATGACATACCCCCAGCGTGAGCCCCGGCGAGCCCCAAGATCTTGGACATTCGGAACCTGCCCACTCCCGCCCACACCGCGACGTGCCCGTCTCATATGAGCGACCACTCCGCGCGAGGGATCAGCTCGCTGTTGTCGGCACATGCCTCGTTGAACATGAGCGGCCGGGTGAGAAGGTGGTCCCCGGCCCGCTGGACCAGCAGATAGAACCCGAGGTCCACCGATCCGGGGGCGTAGTTGGCGCCGTAGTAGAAAGGCAGCCCCTTGGCGGTGACGTAGTCCTCGACCCACCGCTCCATGGCCGACGGTACCCGTGCCACCAGCTCGACACCGTCCAGCGTTACCTGGGGTCCGACCCGCATGTCGGCGGCGACGCTCGCGAGCCGCGCGTCCGCGTCGAAGTGGAGCGTCACACCGACTTCCTCGACGCGGTAGCCGATGGCGTCCCATCCGTGGAGGTCGTCCAGGCGGACGCCGAGTGCGGCCGCCGCCTCCTCCTTGCTCATGCCGAAGCGGAGGGGCCCGACGCTCTGCAGCGGTGTGAACCGCCATCGGTCACGCTCGGCGTCGGGCTTGACCGCCCAGGGGTTCCATTCGCTCAATGATCCTCCTCATGGGGGGAGTGCTGTGCGGAGCCGGGTGCGTGGGCTATACCACAGTTGAACCTTCCGGTGGGGTTGCGACACCGCCGACCAGGGGATCTTCCTTCGCGGACGGCACGGGGAGCCGTCCGCGAAGGGAGCCGTCATGACCGTGGCCAGCCCGTCCTGGGCCGACCTGCGCGAGCCCGCCGACGCCGCCGCCCGCGCCGGCTCGCTGCTCGACGTCCTGCGCGCGGAGCTGCCGCCGGACCGCCCCGTCACCGTGTGGAACGCGTCCTGCGGGGACGGCGCCCTCGCCCGGTGGCTCGCGCCCCGGCTGCGCGGGCCGCAGCACTGGATCCTGCAGGACTCCGACCCCGCGGCCCTCGCCCGGGCCGCCGGACGGACCTACGCGTCCGCCGACGGGACCCCCGCCACCGTCGAGACCCGCGCGGGCGACCTCGCCGACCTGCGGGCGGCCGATGTCGTGGGCACGTCCGTCCTCGCCGCCTGCCACCTGCTGCACCGGCTCACCGCCGCCGAGGTCGACGCGCTCGCCGCCGCCGCCTGCCGTCCCGCGCTGCTCACCCTCACCCCGATCGGCCGCGTCCGGCTCGACCCGGCCGACCCCCTCGACACCGAGTTCGCCGCCGCGGCCGACGCCCACCGCCGCCGCGGCGGCCTGCTCGGGACGGACGCCGCGTTCGCCGCCGCCGACGCGTTCGCCCGCCGCGGCGCGACCGTCCACACCCGGCCCAGCCCGTGGCGCCTCGGGCCCGCCCGCTCCGTGCTGATCGCCCGATGGCTCCGCGACTGGGTCGCCGACGCCGTCGAGCACCGCCCGGCCCTCGCCGCCGACGCCACCGCCTACCTGCGCCGCCGCCTCGCCGACTGCGCCGCCGGCGACCTCACCGTCGAGATCCGCCACCTCGACCTCCTGGCCCTCCCCGCCCGGTGACCCGCTTGTAACCGAGCGCTTACTTGGATAGCCTTCCGCCGGAAACCGGCGGGAGGTACGGATGGCGGTCGCACCGGTGGTGGAGGAGCGTCCCGGCTGCGGGCGGGGCGCGCGGACTCTCGGCGTGCTGATGCGCCGCTTCCTGCGGCCGCTCGTCGCGCGGCTGCCCTGGACGCCGCTCACCCTCCGGCTCGCCGGGCTGATCGAGCTCGCGGGCGCCCTCCTGCCCGCGCCGCGCGGCACGGAGGTCGTTCCGGTGCGGGGCCTCGGCTGCGCGGCCGAGCAGGTCCGGGGCCGCGGCGTGCCCGCCGACCCCCGGCGCGTGATCCTGTACTTCCACGGCGGCGGGTTCGTCGCCTGCGGCCTGCGCACCCACCGGCGGATGATCGCCCGGATCTCCCAGGCCGCCGGCATGCCGGTGCTCTCGGTCGCCTACCGGATGCCGCCGAAGGTCCCCGTCGCGACGTCCATCCGCGACTGCCTCGACGCCTACCGGTGGCTGCTCGGCCGCGGCGTCCAGCCCGGGAACATCGTGATCGCCGGCGACTCGGCCGGCGGCTACCTCGCGTTCGCCGCCGCCCTGCACGCCCGCCGCGACGGGCTGCCCCGCCCGGCCGGGATCGCCGGGCTGTCGCCGTTCCTCGACCTCGACCTCGAAGCGCGGATCGCGCACGCCAACGAGCCCCTCGACCCGTTCATCCCCGCGCGCCGCCTCGGCGACATGGTGCGGACCGTCTTCCCGGACGTCGCGCCGACCGACCCGCTGCTGTGCCCGCTGCACGCCGACCTCCGCGACCTGCCGCCCGTCCTGATCCAGGTCGGCTCCATCGAGGTGCTGTGCTGCGACGCCGAGCTGATGGCCGAGCGCCTCGGCGCCGCCGGCGTCCCGTGCACGCTGCAGATCTGGGAGGGGCAGATGCACGTCTTCCAGGTCTTCGCCGACCTCTCCCGCGAGGGCCTCGTCGCCATCGCCGAGGTCGGCCGGTTCGCCCGCCGCGTCACGTCCCCCGAAGCGGCGCGCGCGGCCTGACGTCACCGGGCGAGGCGTTCGACGGCCTTCGCGTGCAGGGCCGTCGCCAGCTCGGCCGCCGCGTCGACGACCGCGTCGAGGTCGTCGCCGAGCCGCCCGTCCGCCCACTGCCGGGCCAGCTCGATCATGGCGCCGGTGAACATGGTCGCGGCGATCACCACCGTCGGGTCGTCGCGCGGGCCCATCGCCACGAGCCCGTCCAGCAGCGCGGTCTCCGCCGCACGCCGCCGCGCGGCCAGCGCGTCGTTGCCCGGCACCTCGGCGAACAGGACGCGCCCCCGCCGCGGGTCGTCGCTGATGAACCGGAGCACGTCCCGGACGCCCGCGCGGGTGCGGGCCTCCGCGTCCGCACCGGCCTCCTCCAGCGCGCGCGCCAGCACGTCGCCGAGCGCTTCGGCCTGCCGGTCGTAGACCGCCGCGAGCAGCTCGCCGGTGTCGGCGAAGTTCTCGTAGAAGTACCGCGTGTGGAGCGCGGCCTCCCGGCACACGGCGCGGACGCTCAGCCCCGCCTCGCCCTCCGCCCCGAACAGGACGAACGCGGCCCGCACGAGCATGTCGCGCCGCTCGTCCCGGCGCCGTGACGCGGGAACGCCCGCCCACCGGGTCGTCATGGGAGCACGCTATCAAGTCTGGACACGGGCGTAACCGGACACTTATTCTGGCTACAGTCGTATCCAGAATGGAGCCCGGCATGCCGAGCAACCTCATCGCCGCCAAGTTCGAGCAGGCGTTCGACGCGGACATCCGCTCGAAGTTCTTCAAGGGCCTCGACTTCGCCGGCCCCGAAGGGGACCCCGGCTGGTTCGGCCCCGGCAGTGCCGTCTGGTACGTGCACTCCCACCTGCCCACCCTCATCCTGGGGCTGGTCGGGGCCGCCTACATCGAGGGGCTCGACCCGAGCATCTCGTGGATGGCCTACGACCACTCGCGCATCCCCGAACGGGACAAGAACGGCATTCCGACGGGGAACATCGACGTCCACGGCGCGACCGTCCGGCTCGGGCACTCCGTGTCGTTCTTCATCGGGACCGCGTACGGGTCCACCGAGACCGCCGAACGCCTCGCCCGCACCGTCCGCGCCATGCACCACACCGTCAAGGGCACCCGCCCCGACGGGCTGCCCTACGACGCCGACGACCCCGAATGGCTCCGGTGGAACTACGCCACCGTCGTCTGGGGCCTCGCGACCGCCCACGAGCGCTACCACCGGCGCCCCCTGCGGGACATCGACCGCTACTACCGCGAGTTCGTCCGGGTCGGCGAGGCCCTCGGCGGCACCGACCTGCCCGCCACCAAGGCCGAGACCGCCGAATGCCTCGAGTCCTACCTCCCGCGCCTCGCCGTCACCCCGATCAAGGCGTTCGGCACCGGCCCGAACCTCCGCGGCGGCGAGGCGAAGCCCTGGGAGCCGGGCAGCCCGTTCATGGACTGGGCCGCCCGCGACATGCTCCCCGAATGGGCGCAGAAGCTCGTCCTGTACCGCGCGCCGAACCCGCTCGTCCTGCGCGCCCGCCGCGCCGCCCTCTGGACCGCGATCAACGGCCTCCACGAGGCCACCGGCCCCATCCGCGAGTACCGCGAGGCCGAGGCCAGGGTCGCGAAGGGCGCCTCCGCGCCCGTCGCGTCCACCGCCCCCACCGCGCCCGACCCCGTCCTCAGCCGCGAAGAGGTCGAGGCGATGGCCTGACGCGTGGGCTAGCGTTCCGGTCATGATCGATGGTGAATGGCTGAACCCCCCGGTCGAGGTCGTCGAGGACGGGCGCGGGCTCCACGTGACGGCCGCGCGGGGCAGCGACTTCTGGCGGACGACCTCCTATGGCTACGACCGGGACGGCGGGCACGCCCTCCTCGCGCCCTTCGGGCCCGAGGCCGCGTTCGAGGTGTCGTTCGTCGCGGACTACGACCGGCAGTTCGACCAGGCGGGGCTGCTCGTCCGGATCGACGAGACGACGTGGATCAAGGCCGGGCTCGAGTACTGCGACGGCGCCATGCAGCTCGGCGCGGTCGTCACCGGCGGGCGCTCGGACTGGTCGTCGGCGCCCGTCGACTGGACGGGCCGCGAGGTGACGATCCGCGCGAGCCGCAGCGGGGACGCCGTCACCGTGCGGGCCCGCGCGAGCGACGAGCCCTGGCGAATGATCCGCCTCGCGCCCTTCCCCGCGGGCGTCCCGGCCCGCGCGGGCCTCTACTGCTGCGCCCCCGAACGCGCCGGCCTGACCGTCCGCTTCACGGGCGCCGCCTTCACCGCCCCGGACGAGGCCCTGCATCCCTAGCGGCCCCTACAGCACGAAGCCGGCGGGGTCGTAGTGGAAGTTCCGTGACGCCCGCCGGGCCGCGGCGATCCACGCCCGGTCGTCGCCCGGGGTGGGGCGCGAGATCGGCCCGGCGGTGTCGAACCAGCACGCGAAGGCGCACCGGGTGTGCCGTCCGCCTGCCGGGGTCGAGGTCAGGTACGCGATCTGGTCGTTCATCCACGCCACGTCCCGCGACCCCCGGTCGCCGTAGCCGATCTCGGGGACGCACCACGGGACGCCGCGCGCCCGGGCGAACGCGACCGCCGGACCCCACAGCGACTCCTTCGACCCCACGTGGGAATAGCCGTCCGCGCCGTAGCAGTCGACCAGGCCGTCCCCCGGCCACATGTCCGCGTAGGTGCGCCTTTTCGCCGGGTTCGTCCCGGCCCACGTCGTGACGATCTGCACCGTGTACAGCCGCGCCCATCCGTCGTCCTGCACCTGCTTGACCAGCCGGCAGAACCGCCGGAATCCCGCCCGGTAGGTGGACAGCGAGAATGTGCCGTTCTTCAGCTTCACGTCTGGTTCATGCCAGATGGTCACGAATGCGACGTGGTTCGTGGGAATGCTGCGCAGGAATCCGAGGATGCGCCCGTCCAGCGTGCCGGACGCCACGGCCCTCATGTCCGGTTTCCCCGACCAGCAACTCGCGCGCCTCCCCACGTCGGCGGCGGCGTTCGACGCCGCCCACGTCCGCGGAACGCCGTCGCGCGGCCGCTGGTAGACGCGGCGGATCGTCAGCGGCCCGTACCGTTCGTCCATGCGCGGATAGTCCGACCCCGAAAGGTCGTCGCCCGCCGCACCCCACAAGATCGCGTCCCGCTTTTCCGCCATCGCACCGCCTTTGCCGCACTTGATAAAGGGAATACCCATGCCGGGCAACAATGCAGACATCGCCCCAAGGTGCGCACGGTAGATCTTTTTTCCCATCACGCCGAAATGCTCGGCGAAGAATGCTCGACCGGCGTTTCGGACGTGGTGCGCATCGCATTTCGGGTGGCCCCGGGCGGAACTCGTGCTGGCTCGGTGCGCCGGTGGCAGGTAATTTGCGTGAGCCGGGGGCGGGCTGGCGCGCCGTGACGTGGCCGTCCGCTCTGCCGCTCTCGGCGCGCGACGACCTCGCGCGGGCTCTCGGCCGGCACGCACCGCACGTCCGCCTGCGGGAGGACGCCGGCTGGTGGTGCCCGGCCACGGCGGGTGACGGACGGGCGGCGAACCGGCTCTCGCCCGGATGAGGTGCGGTCGCCGGAGCGATGAGTTTCCGGTGCGGGGGGAGTCGGTACGGGCATGGACACGCAGACACTCCAGACGCCCGAGGCCGACATCGTCTACGACGTCCGCGGACCGCTCCCGCCCGCGGGGGGACGCCCGCCGCTCGTGCTGATCGGGCAGCCCATGGATGCCGCCGGCTTCGCCACGCTGGCGTCGCACTTCCCCGAGCGCACCGTGGTCACCTACGACCCGCGCGGCATGGGCCGCAGCACCCGCAAGGACGGCCGGGACGACCACGTGCCGGAGCTTCAGGCCGCGGACGTGCACGCCATCATCGAGGCGCTCGGCGCGGGCCCGGTCGAGATGTTCGCGAGCAGCGGCGGCGCGGTGACCGCGCTCGCCCTCGTGACGGCCCACCCCGGCGACGTGACGACCCTGGTGGCGCACGAACCGCCGCTCCTGTCGGTGGTGCCCGACGCCGAGGCCGCCGAGCGCGCCCAGACGGGCATCCGGGACGCCTACCAGGCCAAGGGCTGGGGCACCGGGATGGCGGCGTTCATCGCCATGACGTCGTGGCGGGGCGAGTTCACCGAGGACTACTTCGCACAGCCCGTGCCGGACCCCGCGGTCTTCGGGATGCCGGGCGAGGACGACGGCTCCCGCGACGACCCGCTCCTGTCCGGCCGGTCCTGGGCGGTCAGCGGCTACCGTCCCGACGTCGCGGCGCTGACGGCGGCGCCGACGCGGATCGTGATCGCGGTCGGCGAGGAGTCCGAGGGCACCTTCACCGGGCGCGCCGCGGTGGCGATGGCCGAACTGCTCGGTCAGCGGGCCACGGTGTTCCCGAGCCACCACGGCGGCTTCCTGGGCGGCGAGTTCGGCCAGACGGGCAAGCCGGAGGAGTTCGCCCGCAAGCTCCACGAGGTCCTCGACGCCGCCGGCTGACGGCCGTCCTCGCCCTCACGAGGTGACCGCCCGGCGAGCCGGGGCGGGACGCAGACCTGGCCGACGGCCACGGCGCCGCCACGTCCGCCGCCGGGCGGGGAGCCCTCCGCCTGCGACCGCGGGGAGAGGGGTCATTTCCGGCGGAGCTTGCCGACCGCCTTGACCTTCCGCTCTCCGGCCGGAGGGTAGACGGCGTCGAGCCTGCCGTCGTCACGGAGTTTCAGGCGGACGTCGCCGACATCGCAGCCGGACCGGAGAGCGGGGAAACGGGTGTCCAATGTCAGGACCCCGTCCTGGTAGGAGACCGGGACGACCGAGCCGGTGCACTCGCCGTCCAGGTAGATCACCTCGCCGTCGTGCTCGCCTTCCGGAAGGACGAACTTCGCCTTCCAGGTGCCTTCCTGCTCGCCCTTCTCGGTGATCTTCCCCGTCCAGGTCCCGGCGAAAGCGGCGGGAATCGATGGCGAAGGCTCCGGGTCGTCGTCCGTCAGGACACCGTAAGAGACGGCTGCCACCAGTATCGCGACCCATAACGTGGCGGCGATGACCGCGCAGCCGATCGTGAGCTGGGCGCCCGCACTGTGCTCGACGCGCCGAACGTGGGGCGGGGTCGGGCGATACGGGACGTTCGGCGGAGGCGGCGGATACCTGGGAGGCGGCGGATGCCGCGGCGGGGGCGGAGGCGGCGGGGGTACGCGTCCGGCGTACGCGCCCTCTCACGGGTCGTCCGGGACCGCGGAGGCCGTCGTCCCGGGTTCGGCGGCGTCCCAGGGGTCGGCGATGACCTCCTCGGCGTCCTCCCAGAGGTCCTGGACATCGGGTTCGTCCTCCGCGGGGCCGCGGCGTGCGGCGTCGTAGGCCGCGCGCCGCGCGGTGAGGACGTCGCGGGCCGCGTTGATCAGGCGGATGCGGTCCTCGGCCGCGGATTTGGCCGCCGGGTCGGTGACCCGGTCGGGGTGGTGCGCGCTCGCCTGCTTCCGCCACGCCCGCTGGATCTCGTCCGCCGAGGCGTCCGGGGGGACGCCCAGCAGTTCGTAGGCGTCGTTGCCCGCCAGTTCGCCGAACAGGGTGGACAAGGTCAGCGGCCGATCCTTCGCGCCACCGAGGCCCGGTAGCAGGTGAGCGTCCAGTGCGCGGTGGCGGTGGTGTGCCCCGCCGGGACGATCATGGATCCGGTGGCGACCGTCACGTCCTTCGCGCCGGCCAGGTAGAAGACGAAGGTGTCCAAGCGGTGCTCGAACCCCTCGTAGTACCAGTCGCTGCGTTGGACCCGCTGACCTGCGAGGAAGGGTGCCTGGAGGAGGTCCTGCGCCTGCGCCGGCAGGTTGCCGAGCACGCCGCGCGCCTGGCGGGTCAGGCCGAGGTCCGGGGGCGCCGCCCCGGGGGCGGACGGCCCGGTCGCCCGGGGCCCGGGTCGGTGGTCCACCGGAACGTGCCGCAGGGAGCCCGGCGCGAACTGGAAGGACGAGATCGCGTAGACCGGGCGGTGGTCGGTGTTCACGCGCGGCTCGGCGATCGACAGGCCCGACTCTCCGAAGGTGACGGCGTAGGCGCGGCCGTCACCGCTCGAACCGTCGATGTTGGCGTACCAGTCGATGGCGGTGCCGGACAGTTCGGCGAGGCGCTGCCGGGTGCGGACGCCGATCGTTTCCCAGTGCTGCGCGCGGGTGCCGTCGCCGTCGAGCGACATCTCGCCCGGCTGGTGGACGCCGGGCGCATCGTGCCTGGTGAGACCGCCGCCGCGTCGCGCGGCGGGAGTGCCGGAACCGGACGGCACCGCCGGGAAGAACGAGTTCATGCACCAGCCCCTGACCCCGTTTTGACACTGCTTGATCAGGTTAGTGCGAACGGTGCCGGAGCGTCGATGGAACGTCCCGGAGCGGCCCCGGCCGGGATCGGCCGGGGGCGCGCGGGCCGTGCCGATCGCCGCGGGGGCGAAGCCGGTCCACGGGGCCTCCTCGCGGAGACGAGGCCGGCGACGAGTCGGGCGGCCGACGTCGGCGGGGTTCGGTGGCTTTTGTCTCCGGTGCGGGAGCGAGTCGCGTTCTTACTCGACCAGCGGGCGGTCGCGGGTGATCGAGATATTTGTAATGACATTGACTATAAGAATAATCATATTCCCATTCGACTTGCTTGAATGCTCGCATATCTACGCGTTTCGTGAGCGTGGTGGAAAGTGCTTGCCGAATGGCGGGGCGCGCACTATACGATGTCGCGCATGCGAGCTGAACTTCTCTGCGCGTCCTTCGTTGCCGCAATTGTCGGCACGGCCGGCGCGGCGCCGGCGCAGGCCGCGCCATCTTCGGGTGATCGGCCGGCGTGGTCGGCGAGCCCGGCCTCGGCGGTGAGCCGGGTGCAGGTGCCGGCCGCGCCGCCGTGGGGTGCCTGCGGGCGCAACACCGACCCGCAGAAGCTGGTGCGGTTGTTCACCAAGAACCGCGTCGTCGACTTCGCGCTGCGCTGCGGCGGCCCCAAGTACAGTTCCTCCCCGACCTGGGGGTACCGGCACATCCTCTGGCGGCACAGGGGCGACTTCGAACGCATGGCGGCCGGGACGTACCAGAATTGGCGCGACATCGCCGACCTCGCGATGAGCAGCAACACCTCCGATCCCGACAGGTCGCGCCACAGCGGCGGGAAGTCTTGCTATTCGCGGCTTCTGTACCTCCGCAACATCCGGACCAATCAGGTCGTGCGCAAGCAGATCTTCAAGATGGTCGTCGGCAGCAACAACAACATCATCACGAGCTACCCGGCCGGGACGCACTGCTGATGGACGCGGCCGCCGGTCTCGTCGCCCGGCTCCGCCGCCTCGGGTACGCGATCTCCGGGACGGCGCCAGGCGTCTACGAGGTGACCGCCCACGCCGGGCGCCCGGTCCACCGGCGGCCGCGCCTGGTCCTCCCCGAGGACGTCCTGGCCGAGTACGTCGCCGCGCTGCGGCGCGACGCCGCCGAGGCGGGGCTGTCACCGCTGGAGCTGATCGAGACGCACATCCAGGAAGAGCTGGACTCGGTCGACCCGGAGGGCCGCAACCACACCACGGCCGTCGGAGTACGGCGCGACCGCCTCGGCCGGCCCGAATGGTTCGTCGTCCGAGACCCCCGGCCGCCGCAGGACGCGGGTTCCGGCTTCCGCTGGGACGCCGACCGGCCGGACGAGGGGGCGCCGTGAGGGCGCGCGTCCGTTCCTGAACGGCGGTCGGCGGCGGTCGCCGCTCATGTCGCGGCGTCGACGGCGGCGGGGGAGAGGATCTTGCCGAGGACCATCGCGGCGCAGCCGGTCAGGCCGGCGGTCTCGCCGAGGCGGGCCGGCTCGATGCGCAGGCTGCGGGTGGCCAGGGCGGTGGCGCGGCGGTAGACGATCTCGCGCAGGCCCGCGATGAGCGGTTCGTCCGCGCCGACGAGGTCGCCGCCGAGCACGACGACCGCGGGGTTCAGCAGGTTGACGGCGGTGGCGACGACCTCGCCGATGCGGCGGCCCGCGTCGCGCAGCAGCGCGACGGTCGCGGGGTCGCCGGAGCGGGCGAGCGCGGCGAGGGCGGGCAGGTCGGCCGCGGATGACCGGGCGAGCAGCGCGGCGCCGCCCGCGATCGCCTCGACGCAGTTGACGTTGCCGCAGCGGCACGGGCGCTCGGTCTCGGCCGGGACGGGCACGTGCCCGATCTCCCCGGCGGCGCCGAGGGCGCCGCGCTGGATGGCGCCGCCCGCGATGATCGCGGCGCCGATGCCGGTGGAGACCTTCACGAACAGCAGGTCGTCCACGCCCGGGTGCGCCTGGTGCTCGCCGAGCGCGGCCGCGTTGACCTCGTTGTCGAGGTAGGCGGGGACGTCGAACCGCGCGCGGACGCGCGGGCCGATCTCGACGGCGTCCCAGCGGCCCGCGACGTGCTCGACGGCGTCCGGGACGCCGAGGCCGATGCCCCGAACCGCCTCGGCGGGGACGCCCGCGTCCTTGAGGAGCGCGCACCACAGGTCGAGCAGGTGCGGGATGGTGGTGTCGGGGGACACGTCGGCCGGGGGCCCGTCGGCGCGGGCGAGGATCGTCCCGGCGAGGTCGCAGACGGCGAGCTGCCCGCGGGACTGGCCGAGGTTGGCGACCAGCACGGCCCCGCCGGACGCGTGGAACCGCAGGCGGGCGGGGGGACGGCCGCCGGTGGACGGCCCGTCGGCCCGCTCGACCACGAGGCCGCGGCCGATGAGGTCGGCGACGCGGGACGCCACGGTGGGACGCGACAGTCCGGTGAGGCGCGCGAGGTCCGCGCGGGTGTCGACGCCGTGCTCGCGGATGAGGCGGAGCACGTCGCCGGTCGTAGCCGGGGTGACGGGCATCCGGCCAGTCAAGCACGCGGGTCTTCGGTACGTCCAGTTGGTGAAACCTCAGAGACTTTTGTAAGTCGGATTTTCTAAGTGGGTTGTGCTGGCAGCTTATGTCTCGGTAGTTTGCGGAACGGACATCCCCTCTCGTCCATCCCCCTTGTCTGGAGCATCGAATGGCTGTGCATCCCGTGCTGGCAGAGGTGACGCGGCGCATCGCGGAGCGGAGCGCCGACCGCCGCGAGGAGTACCTGGGCCGGATCCGCGACGCCCGGACGGAGGGGCCGGTGCGCGGCGGCATGGGGTGCGCGAACCTGGCGCACGGCTTCGCGGCCTGCGGCGTCCAGGACAAGCTGTGGCTGCGCGGCAACGTCACGCCGAACATCGCGATCGTGTCGTCCTACAACGACATGCTGTCGGCGCACCAGCCGCTCAAGGACTACCCGGACGTCCTGAAGGCCGCGATCCGCCGCGCGGGCGGCACCGCGCAGTTCGCGGGCGGCGTCCCGGCGATGTGCGACGGCATCACCCAGGGCCGCGCGGGCATGGAGCTGTCGCTGTTCAGCCGGGACGTGGTGGCGATGGCGACGGCGGTGGCCCTCTCGCACGACATGTTCGACGGCATGCTGCTGCTCGGGGTCTGCGACAAGATCGTCCCCGGGCTGGTGATCGGGGCGCTGTCGTTCGGGCACCTGCCGGCGATCCTGATCCCCGCCGGGCCGATGGCGTCGGGGCTGCCGAACGCGGAGAAGGCGAAGGTCCGCAAGCGGTACGCCGCCGGGGAGATCGGCCGGGACGAGCTGCTCGCCGCGGAGGCCGCGTCCTACCACTCGCCGGGCACCTGCACCTTCTACGGCACCGCGAACTCCAACCAGCTCCTCATGGAGGTCATGGGCCTGCACCTGCCGGGCGCGAGCTTCGTCCCGCCGGGCACCGACCTGCGCGAGGGGCTCACCGCCGCCGCCGGACGCCGCGTCCTGCAGATCACCGACCTCGCCGACGAGTACACCCCGGTCGGCGAGATGCTGGACGAGCGCGCGTTCGCCAACGCGATCGTCGCGCTGCTCGCGACCGGCGGCTCCACGAACCACACGCTGCACCTGCCCGCGATGGCCGCCGCCGCGGGCATCGAGCTGACCTGGGACGACTTCGACGAGCTGTCGCAGGTCACCCCGATGCTCACGCAGCTGTACCCGTCCGGCACGGCCGACATCAACCATTTCCACGCGGCGGGCGGCACCGCGTTCCTCATCGGCGAGCTGATCGACGCCGGGCTGCTGCACGAGGACGCCCGCACGGTCGGCGGCGCGACCCTCGCCGAGTACCGGAAGGCGCCGCGGCTCGACGGCGGCCGCGTCGTCTGGGAGGACGGCCCGACCGCCACGGGCGACCCGGCCGTCCTGCGTCCCGTCGCGGAGCCGTTCGACACGCACGGCGGCCTGCGGACCGTCCGCGGCAACCTGGGCCGCGCGGTGGTCAAGGTGTCCGCGGTCCGGCCCGAGCACCGGGCCGTCGAGGCCCCCGCGCGGGTCTTCGAGTCGCAGGAGCAGCTGCAGGACGCGTTCGCCGCCGGGGAGCTCGACCGGGACGTCGTCGCGGTCGTCCGGCTGCAGGGCCCGCGCGCCGACGGGATGCCCGAACTGCACCGGCTGATCACGCCGCTCGGCGTCCTGCAGGACCGCGGCCACAAGGTCGCGCTCGTGACGGACGGGCGGCTGTCGGGCGCGTCGGGGGCCGTGCCCGCGGCGATCCACGCGACGCCCGAGGCGGCCGCGGGCGGCCCGCTCGCGCGCGTCCGCGACGGCGACGTCGTCCGGCTCGACGCCGACAAGGGCCTGCTCGAGGTGCTCGTCCCCGACGAGGAGTTCGCCGCGCGGGAGCCGGAGGGGGGCGTGCCCGACCCGGACCGCTGGTCGGGCACCGGACGCGAGCTGTTCGCGGCCTTCCGCGCGGCGGTCGGCCCGGCGGAGCGCGGCGCCGGGGTGTTCGGATGAGCGCCCCCTGGCTCGTCGGCGACATCGGCGGGACGAACGCGCGGTTCGCGCTCGTGGACGGCCCGGACGGCGCGCCCCGCGACGTCCGGGCGCTTCCCACCCGCGAGCACGCCGACCTCGCCGACGCCGCGGCGGCGTACCTGGCCCGGTACGCCCCGGGCGTCCGGCCGTCCGCCGCGTGCCTGGCGGTCGCGGGACCCGTCACCGGCGGGACGTTCCACCTGACGAACGCGGGCTGGCCCGTCGGCACCCCCGAGGACGTGCGCGAACGCCTCGGCCTGCCGCACCTGGAGATCGTCAACGACTTCGCGGGCCTGGCGATGTCGCTGCCGCGGCTGGCCGCCGACGACCTGGTCCCGGTCGGCGACCGGTACCCGGCGGCGGACGGCCCCCTCGCGGTCGTCGGCCCCGGCACCGGCCTCGGCGTCGGCGGGCTCGTCCCGGCGCCGGGCGGCGGCTGGGTGCCGCTGCCGGGGGAGGGCGGCCAGGTCGACGCGCCCGCCGGGACGGACCGGGAGATCGAGGTCGTCCGGCTGCTGCGCGCCGAGCGCGGCGCCGCGACCGCCGAGTACCTGCTGTCGGGGGACGGCCTGGCCCGCATCCACCGCTACCTCGCGATCATCGACGGCGTCCGGCCCGAGCCGGTCACGCCCGCGCAGATCGTCGAGCGCAAGGCGGACGCCCGCTGCGCGCAGACCCTCGCGATGTTCTGCGAGCTGCTCGGCTCCCTCGCCGGCAACGTCGCGCTGACGATCGGCGCGACGGGCGGCGTCTACCTCGGCGGCGGGATCCTGCCGCGCATCACCGACGTCCTGAAGGAGAGCGCGTTCCGCGCCCGGTTCGAGGGGAAGCCTCCCGTCGAGGGCTACCTGCGCGCGATCCCGACGGCACTGATCGTCCACCCCGGCCCGGGGCTGGTCGGCGCCGCCATGCGGCTCGCGCGGACCGCCCCCGAACCCGCACGACCCTTGGAGTCCGCTTGAACGCCGAAGACCTGTTCGACCTCGCGCCCGTCATCCCCGTCGTCGTCCTGGACGACGCCGACGCCGCCGTGCCGCTGGCGCGCGCGCTCGTCGAGGGCGGCCTCCCGGCGATCGAGGTGACGCTGCGGACGCCGGTCGCGATCGAGGCGATCACGCGGATCGCGGCCGAGGTGCCGGACGCGGTCGTCGGCGCCGGGACGGTCGTCCGCCCGGACGACGCCGAGCGGTCGGCCGCCGCGGGCGCCCGCTTCCTGGTCAGCCCCGGCTGCACCGAGCGGCTCCAGACCGCGATGGCCGCGACCGGCCTGCCGTTCCTGCCGGGCGCCGCGACCGCCTCGGAGGCGATCGCGCTGCTGGAGTCGGGCGTCACCGCGATGAAGTTCTTCCCGGCCGAGCCCGCCGGCGGCATCCCGTACCTGAAGGCGCTGAACGGGCCGCTCCCGCAGGTCCGGTTCTGCCCGACCGGCGGGGTGAAGCCCGGCAACGCCGCCGACTACCTCGCGCTGCCGAACGTCGGGTGCGTCGGCGGGACGTGGCTGACCCCGGCGGACGCCGTCCGGTCCGGCGACTGGGACACGATCCGCAAGCTCGCGGAAGAGGCCGCGGCCCTCCGCTAGCCGGAGGGCGCGTGCGGGCAGGGCCCGGCGGTCAGGCGCGACCCGCCGGGCCCGTCCGGCACGAGGTCCATGCGCAGTGTGTATCCAGGTGGGCGCGTGGCCGAGGCGCTGGCTTGGGTGGTGCCAAGCCCGATGCCCCCGTGAACGGGGGTGGTGGCGCCTGCACATGCTGCGGCTCGTCCACCGGTACGGGACGGTCACGTCCGCGGCCGAGGCGATGCACCTGACGCCGTCCGCCGTCTCCCACCACCTCCGCGAGCCGGGCCGCGAGCTGAAGGCGCCGCTGCTGGAACCGCAGGGCCGCCGGGTGCGGCTCACCCCGGCCGCGCTCGTCCTCGTCGGGCACGCCGACGCGCTCCTCGCCCGCTGGGAGGAGACGGTCGCCGAGGGGGCCGTCCGGGTGCCGCTGGTCGGCGACGCGGTGCCGCGGCGCCGGCTGCTGACCTGCGTCCGCCGCGGCGGGCGCGGCAACCCGATCGTCGAACTGGGCCTGCGGGCGCTGCGCGACGCCGTCCCGGCCCCCTGCACCCGCCTCCCGGCCGCCTGACCGGCGGCCGGAGCGGAGCGCGGACGGCCGGGCGGCCGCCTAGCGCGAGTCGGCGCGGTGCGCGTGGCGGACGGTCGCCGCGAGGCGGGCCGCCCGCGCGAGCCACACGACCATCGCGACGCCGAGGACGGCGAGGAGGCCCGTGCCCGCGCCGACCGTGAACGTCAGGACGAGGAAGACGCCGAGCAGCAGCGGGAACGCCGGGGACGGCGGCCCGTGCCGGTGCCCGTCCCGGTGCACGCGGTGCGGGCCCGCGTACATCAGGCCGGGGTGTCCCCACGGCACCTGCCCCGGGACGGGCGCGGGCCGGGGCCGGTCCTGTGCGGCCTCGGGGAGACCGTGCGGCGGCGGCAGGTCCCGGACGAGCGCGCGCAGGTCGCCGCGCGTCTTCGCGGCCAGCGCGGCGTCCATGCGCTCGTCGAGTTCCGCGCGGTCGAGCCGTCCCGCGGCGAAGTGGTCGTGCAGCGCGACGACGACCGCGTCCCGCTCGGCGTCGCCGATGCGCAGCGCCTCGGTGTGCGGTGCGTCGGTGCGCGGTGCGTCGTTCACGGCCCCTCCTCCGCGGCGTCCGGGCCCGGGTCCGCGTCGTCGGCGAGGATCCGGTACAGGTCGCGGCGCGCCCGGGACAGGACGTCCCGCGCCCGGTCGAGCTGCTCGGGGCGCCCCGAGTGGACGATCTGCATGACCGCGGCTCCCGTCTGCGCGGCCTGCCTGAACAGTTCGGGCACGCCCTCGCCGAAGTCCCACGCCATCGCCGCCCAGGGCTCGCGCAGTTCGTCGGCGTGCTCCTCGACGTGGGCGCGGCCCGCGTCGGTGAGCCGGTAGGCGCGGCGTCCGCCGCTCTCCTCCCCGGCGATCAGGCCCTCGTCGGCGAGCTGCTGCAGGGCCGGGTAGACGGCGCCGGGGCTGGGCCGCCAGGCGTGCTCGCTGCGCTCGGCGATCTGCTGGATGATCTGGTAGCCGTTGCGGGGCTCCTCGGCGAGCAGCGCGAGGATCGCCGCGCGGACGTTGCCCTTGCGGGCCTTGGGCCCCCGGCCCCACGGGCCGCCGCGCCGGCCGTGCGCCCACGGCGGGCGCGGACCGGGTCCGCCGGGTCCGCCGGGTCCGAAGCCGGGCGGGCCCCACGGGCCGAACCCGGGTCCGCCGCCGAACAGCGGGCCGAAACCCGGCATGTCGCCCCTGCCCCACGGTCCTCCGTGCATGTGACGCATGTTCTTCACCGCCTTCTGAGATCTCTCTTTGAGCTCTCGCGATACGACAACGATATATCGAAGACGTACGGTACGGCCAGATTGTTCCCGCGGATTTCCGCGCCCGGCCCGTCCGGGCGTCCGTCCGGGCGCCGGCGGACAAGATCCCCGATTCCGGTCACGGCCGTCTGACCTCGGAAAACCTGGGTAACAGGCGGATTGTGGGGGGACGATGGGGACACACGAAGCCGTGACGGCGCGCGATGCGGTCCTGACCCGGGACGGGAACGCCGCCCGCGCCCACGCCTTCGGCGAGGTGCTGCTGGGGCTCGCGCTGTTCGCGCTGTACCTGCTCGTGGCGATGCTGCCCGAAGAGCCTCGGGCGCGGCTCGCGCGCGCGCACGGGGAGACGCTGTACGACCTCGAGCGGGCGCTGCACCTCGACGTGGAGCTCGCCCTCAACGAGTGGCTCGCGGACCAGTCCCTCGTCCGCGTCCTGGCCAACTACGAGTACGCGATCACCTACGTGGCGAGCGCCCTGGCGCTGCTCGTCTGGCTGTTCGTGCGCCACCCCGACCGGTACCGGACGGCCCGCACCGCGTTCGTCCTGCTCAACGTCATCGCGCTCGCGTGCTTCGCGCTGTACCCGGTGATGCCGCCCCGGCTGATGCCCGACCTCGGCTTCGTCGACACCGTCCGGCTCGGCGGCACCTGGGGGTCGTGGGGGTCGCCGCTGGTCGAGCACGCCGACCGGTTCGCCGCGCTGCCGTCCCTGCACATGGCGTGGACGCTGTGGGTCGGCGTCGAGCTCGCGCGCGTGAAGGCGCACCGGTCGGTGCAGGCGCTCAACACCGTCCACATCATCGTCACCGGGTACGTCATCATGGCGACCGCGAACCACTTCCTGGTGGACGCGCTCGCGGCCGTCCCGCTCGTGGCCGTGTCGGTGTACGCGGCCGAACGGTTCACGCGCCCGTCGGCCGAGCGCGTCCGGGCCCCGGACGCGTTCTTCCTCGCCGTCGAGACCGAGCGGGCGCCGCAGCACACCGGCGGCGTGATCATGCTGGACACGTCCCGCGACCCGCTGCACCGCGCCGACCTCATCCGGCTCGTCGCCGAGCGGATGGACCGGCTGCCCCGGTTCCGGCAGCGCCCGCACGGCGCCGGGCGCTGGCGGCGGCCCGTCTGGCGCGACCACCCGGCCCTCGACTGGGACTGGCACGTCGCCGAGCACCGCGTCGACGGCATGGACGGGCTCCGCGAGGTGATCGCCCGCGTGCAGGCCGAGCCGTTCCCCCGCGACCGGCCGCTGTGGCGGATGCTGCTGGTGCGCGGCGCCGAACCGGGCCGCACCGCCGTCGTGTTCCTCATGCACCACGTCGTCGCGGACGGCGTCGGCGTCGTCGCGCAGGCCACCGCGCTGATGGAGCCGCCGCAGGACCCGCCCCCCGCCGCGCCCCGCCGCGGCCGCGTCCGGACGGCGCTCACCGCGGCCGTCGGCACCGCGGTCGGCCTCGGCCAGCTCGCGATCGACGTCGCCCCGCCCGCCCGTCTGCCCGCCGCCGGCACCCCCGAGCGCCGCTTCGGCACCCTGCACCTGCCGCTCGACCTCGTCCGGGACGTGTCCCGCCGGCACGGCGTCCGGGTGACCGACGTGGTGCTGTGCGCGGTCGCGGGCGGCCTGCACCGCGCCGCCCGTCCCGGCGAGAACGCGCGCGGGACGTGCCGCGTCGCCGTCCCGCTGATGATGCGGGCGCCCGGCGGCGCGATGGAGGGCAACCACACCAGCGCCGTCATGGTCGACCTGCCGATCGGCGCGATGCCCGAGACCGCGCGGCTCGCCGACATCGCCCGCCGCTGCAAGGTGCTGCGGTCGGGCACCCGCGCGCTCGCCGCGTGGTTCGTGATGCGCCAGGTCGGACGGCTGATGCCGGTGCCGCTGCACGCCCGGTTCGCCCGCGCCGCCTACAGCGAGCGCTTCCTGCAGGGCATCGTGTCGAGCCTGCCGGGGCCGGGCGGCCCGCTGCGCCTCGCGGGCGCCCCGCTCGCCGCGGTCTACCCGGTCGTCCCGCTCGCGCCCGGCGCGCCCCTCGCCGTCGCCGCGCTCGGCGTCTCCCGCGAGCTGTGCTTCGGCGTCTCGCTCGATCCGGGCCTGGTCGACGACGCCGACGCCCTCACCGCCGCGATCGGCGCCGTCATCGACGACCTCCGCACCGCCCCCCCGACCGCCGCCTCCCCGCCCCCCGAACCCGAACCCCCCGAACCCGAGCCCCGTCTCGGGTGAGCCCGCGTCCCGACAGCGAGAGGCCCCACCCCGGAGTGGACGTCCGGGGCGGGGCCTCGTTCGGGTGCGTCACACGGCGCGCATGGCGCGGAGCGACTCCTTCAGAGAGCCCATCGTCGCGAACACCGACGTCGGCTCGTAGCCGCAGTGCGCCATGCAGTTCGCGCAGCGCGGGTCGCGGCCGCGGCCGTAGGCGTCCCAGTCGGTCTCCTCGAGCAGCTCCCGGTACGTCTCGGCGTACCCGTCGTCCATCAGGTAGCAGGGACGCTGCCAGCCCTTGAGCGAGTACGACGGGATCGCCCACGCCGTGCAGGGGAAGTCGACCTTCCCCTCCAGGAAGTCGAGGAACAGCGGCGAGTGGTTGAACCGCCAGCGCTTCCGGTTGCCGTTCGCGAACGCCTTCTGGAACAGCGACCGGGTCTCCTGGACGCCGAGGAAGTGCTCCTGGTCGGGCGCCTTCTCGTACGCGTAGGCGGGCGAGATCATCATCTGGTCGACGCCCAGGTCGTCGTTGAGGTAGTTCAGCACCTCGATGACGGTCTGCGGGGTGTCGGTGTTGAACACGGTCGTGTTAGTGGTGACGCGGAACCCGCGTTCCTTGCACATCTTGATGGCGGCGACGGCCTCGTCGAACACGCCGTCCTTGCAGACGGACGCGTCGTGCCGTTCGCGGAGCCCGTCGATGTGCACGGCCCACGCGAAGTACGGCGACGGCTCGAACTGGTCGATCTTGCGCGGGATGAGCGCGGCGTTCGTGCACAGGAACACGTACCGCCGCATCCGGACCAGCTCGCCGACCAGCTCGCCGATCTTCGGGTGCATGAGCGGCTCGCCGCCCGCGATCGACACCATCGGCGCGCCGCACTCGCGGACGGCGGCCAGCGCCTGCTCGACCGGCATCCGCTGCTTGAGGACGTCCGCCGGGTGCTGGATCTTGCCGCATCCGGCGCACGCGAGGTTGCACGCGAACAGCGGCTCCAGTTCGAGCAGCAGCGGGAACCTGTCCCGCCGGGCGAGCTTGTTCTTGAGGACGTACCCGCCGACGCGCAGGCTCTGGCGCAGTGGCATGCCCATGTCAGGCCTCCCGGACGTACCGGCCGAGCGCGCTGACGGGGAACACCAGCCGGTACAGGTGGTAGTTGATGTAGAAGTCGCCGGGGAAGCCGGTGCCGGTGAAGTGGTCCTCGTCCCACGTGCCGTCCGGCCGCTGGTGGTCGACCAGCCAGCGGACGCCGCGGTCGACGGCCGGGCCGCGCTCGCCGGCGGCGAGCAGCGCCAGCAGCGCCCACGCGGTCTGCGACGGCGTCGAGGCGCCGCGCCCGATCCATCCCGGGTCGTCGTAGGAGCGCAAATCCTCGCCCCAGCCGCCGTCGGCCCGCTGGTGGCGCTCCAGCCACCGGACGGCGCGGCGGATCGCGGGCTTGCCCGGCCGGACCCCCGCCGCGATCAGCGCGGGCACCACCGCGCCCGTCCCGTACACGTGGTTCGCGCCCCAGCGGCCGAACCACGAGCCGTCCCGTTCCTGCGCCTTCAGCAGCCACACCACGGCGCGCTTCACGGTGCGCGAGTCGGCCATGCCGCGCCGCGCGAGGGCCTCGACGACGTGCGCGGTGACGTCGGCGGACGGCGGGTCGATGACCTCGCCGAAGTCGCAGAACGGCAGCCGCCGGCACAGCCCGCGGGTGTTGTCGGCGTCGAACGCGGCGAACCCGCCGTCCTTCGACGCCATCCCGGCCATCCAGCGGACGGCCCGTTCGATCGCGGGCTCGGCGTCCGGGCCGCCGACGCGGTCGAGCGCGAGGATCGCCTCGGCGGTGTCGTCGGTGTCGGGGTAGACGTCGTTGTCGAACTCGAACGCCCACCCGCCGGGCGGCAGCCCCGGGCGCCGCACCGACCAGTCGCCGGGCCCGTGGATCTCCTCGCCGAGCACCCACGCGGCGGCGCGCCGCTGCGCGGGGTCGTCGCCGGGGACGCCCGCGTCGGCGAGCGCGTTCATCGCCAGGACCGTGTCCCACACGGGCGACTGGCACGCCTCCAGGCGGCGGCCCCGGCCGTCGCGGATCGTGAACCGCTCCAGGCCGGCGAGCCCCCGCTTCATGATCGGGTGGTCGTTGCGGTAGCCGAGCAGGTGCAGCGCGATCAGCGAGTACACCCACGGCGGCTGGATGCCGCCCCAGCAGCCGTCCGCCTCCTGCCGCGCGATGATCCACTCGGCGGCGCGGCGCAGCGCCGCCTCCCGCAGCCCCCGGACGGGGCGCCGCTCGTACACGTGCAGCGCCCGGTCGAGCGCGCGGAACGCCTCGTCCCAGCCCGGCAGCCCCCGCCGCCCGGACGGACGCGCGGTGCGCGCGGCCCGCAGCTCCGGCAGGTCGAACGGCAGCGGGCGGGCGGGCCGCAGCGACCCGACGACCGTCAGCGGGACGATCGTCTGCCGCGCCCAGCACGCGAAGTCGTACACGTTCAGCGGGAACCAGCGCGGCAGGAACATCATCTCCGGCGGCAGCACCGGCAGGTCGTCCCACGACCACTCGCCGAACATCGCCAGCCAGAACCTCGTGAACACCCGCGTCGCGGGCACCCCGCCCTGCTCCCGGACGTACGCGGACGCGCGCGCCATGTGCGGCTCGTCGGGGGCGTCCCCGGCGAGCCGCAGCGCCACGTACGCCTCGACGGTGGTGGACAGGTCGGACGGGCCGCCGTGGAAGTTCGCCCACGTGCCGTCCGCCGCCTGCTGCGAGCGGATCCAGCGGGCCGCCTCCGCGGTGTCGTCCGCGGTGCGGACGCCGAGGAACTCGCGCAGCAGCAGGTCCTCGGCGTCCATCGTGACGTTCGTCTGGAGCTCGCCCTTCCACCAGCCCTCGGGGGACTGGAGGGCGAGCAGACGGTCGCGGGCGGCGGCGAGCGCCTCGGCGGGCGTCCGCACCGCCGCCGCGGCCTCGGCCGCCGTCTTCGGCTTCGGCGGCTTCGGCTTCGGCGGCTTCGTCTTCGCCTTCGGTTTCGGTGTGGTCCCGGTGCTTTCCGTCGGTTCTGTCGTCGTCATCAGTGATCCCGTCCTGTGACGAAGTCGGCGATGTGCAGGAACTCCTCGCGGACCGCGGCGGGCAGGCCCGCCGACGCGATCCGGGCCGCGGCGCGCTCGACGCGGCGGCCCGCCTCCGCCTCGGCCCAGGCCCGGCCGCCGGCCGCCTCCACGAGCCGTGCCGCCTCCTCCAGCCGGGCGAGCTCCGCGTCGGCCGCGTCCGCGGCGACGTCGCGGGCGGCGTCGCGGGCCGCCTCCCCGTCGGCGTCGTCGGCGCCGGGCGGCGCCGCGTACAGCTCGGCGAGCCGCTCCGACTCCGGCGTCCCGGCGTTGAGGGCGGCCACGACCGGCAGCGACAGCTTGCGCGACCGCAGGTCCGACATGGTCGGCTTGCCGGTGACCTTCGGGTCGCCCCAGATGCCGAGCAGGTCGTCGACGAGCTGGAACGCGATGCCGAGGTCGGCGCCGAACTCGGCGAGCGCGGCGCACAGCGGCTCGGGCGCCCCGTCCAGGACGGCGCCGATCGCGCACGAGCACGCCAGCAGCGCGGCCGTCTTGTCCGACGCCATCGCGACGCACTCGTCCAGGCCGACGCTGCGGCGCGACTCGAACTCCAGGTCGCGGGCCTGCCCGCCGATGAGCCGCCGCGTCGCGGTCGCGAGGGAGTGCGCCGCGCGTCCCGAGCCCTGCCCGGGCGCCTCCAGCAGCACCTCCCCGGCCAGCGACAGCAGCGCGTCGCCCGCGAGGATCGCGTCGGCCTCGCCGAACACCGCCCACGCCGCGGGCCGGTGCCGGCGGGTCCGGTCGCCGTCCATGATGTCGTCGTGCAGCAGCGAGAACGCGTGCGTCAGCTCGACGGCGACCGCGCCCGGCAGCGCGCTCTCCTGCGGCGCGCCCGCCGCCCGCGCCGACAGCAGCGCCAGCGCGGGCCGCAGCGCCTTGCCCGCCGGGGCCGCCCGCGGATGCCCCTCCGCGTCGGCCCAGCCGAGGTGGTAGGCCGCGACCCGGTAGGTGCGCGGGTCGAGGCGGCCGACCGCGGCGCGCAGCGCCCCGTCGACCAGCCCCCGGACATCGGTCATCGAGACCGGAACGGTCGTCACCGGTCCCTCACCCCCTCCAGGTGGCGGCGGACCAGCCGAGCGGCGGTCAGGCCGCTGCGCACTGCTCCCTCCATGGTGTCGGGCCAGCCCGTGTCGGTCCACGCGCCGGCCAGGAACAGTCCCGGGGCCCTCGTGGCGGCCGCCGGGCGCACCGCCCCGCTGCCGGGACGCTGCCGGAACGTCGCGCGCCGCTCCCGCGTCACGAACAGCTCCCGCACCCGGGCGTCCCGCGCGGCGGGCAGCAGCCGCGCCAGCTCCGGGACGAACCGGTCGCGCAGCTCCGCGGTCGGCCGGTCGATCCAGCGGTCGGCGGCCGACAGCGAGATCGCCAGGTACTGGCCGTCCCGCAGCCCGCTCACCCCCGTCCGGTCGAAGATCCACTGCACCGGCGAGCCCACCGCCGCGGCGAACGGCTCGCCCATGACCGGACGGTCGTAGACGACGTGCACGTTGACGATCGGGCTCGAGTCCAGCTCCCGCCAGCGCAGCGGCTCCGGCAGCGCCTCCGCGGGCAGCACCTTCGCCGCCGCGTCGTGCGGCACCGCGACGATCACCGCGTCCGCCGCGATCGGGACGCCG
Source organism: Spirillospora sp. NPDC052242 (assembly GCF_040679555.1). Taxonomy (NCBI): domain Bacteria; kingdom Bacillati; phylum Actinomycetota; class Actinomycetes; order Streptosporangiales; family Thermomonosporaceae; genus Spirillospora; species Spirillospora sp. NPDC052242. The sequence goes on along the minus strand of NZ_JBFAUZ010000022.1, from coordinate 46,159 downwards.
TCCACCACCACCTTCGGGTCGGCGGTGACCGCCTCGACCTTCGCCTTCAGCCGGACCGTGCCGCCCATCTCGGCGATCCGGCGCAGCGCCGGGCCGCCGTGCAGCTCCTCCAGCGGGACGACCGGGACGCCGATGTCGGCGGCGTCCGCGCGGCCGAACAGCGCCCGGCGGCACACCAGCGTCGACAGCCCCAGCGCGGCGTCGTCCACCTCCGCGTTGAGCGCCGCCGTGATGAACAGCCCCCACAGCGCCTCGCGCGCCCACCGGCCCTGCCCCCGCGACGCCAGCCACGGCCCGGCCGCGATCCGGTCGAGCCGCTCGTCCTCCGGGTCGAGCCGCCGCAGCGCCGCCGCCGCGCGCATCGCCCGCAGCCGCTCGCCGGGCGTCAGGTGCGCGTAGCCCGCCAGCGCGGGCAGCAGGTGCAGCGGGCCCGGCAGCCGCGACCGCGTCAGCCGCGCCGCCGCCGCGCCGGGCCGCAGCACGGTCACGTCGAACCGGTCCTGGACGTCGACGAGGTGGTCGGCGCCGAGCCGCTGCAGGAGCCCCTGGTACGCGGTGCAGCAGCGCAGGAACACGTGCTGCCCGTTGTCGACGCTCAGCTCGCCGCGCTCGAACGAGTGCGTCGCGCCGCCCAGCCACGGCCGCGCCTCCAGCAGCGTCACCGGGACGCCCGCTTCGCGCAGCGCTATCGCGGCGCTGATGCCGGCGAGGCCGCCGCCCACGATGACCACGCTCACCGTTCCACCCCCGTCAGCGCGCGCGCCGCCACGACCGCCTTCTGCCACGTCGGCAGGGACGCCCGGGTGTTCAGCGCGGTCGCGGGCCGCGCCGCGATGTTCTCCAGCAGCCGCCGGTAGATCCCGGCCATGGCGGCGGTGCAGGCGGCGCTGCGGCGGTCCAGCAGCGGCAGCAGCCGCATGCCCTCCGCGTACCAGGTCCGCGCGCGTTCCGCCTGGAACGCCACCAGCTCGTTCAGCCGCCACGGCGGGTCGACGAACATGCCCGAGTCGTCCAGGTCCAGCGTGCAGTCGAACCGCTTGAGGTCCTCGGTCGGCACGTAGATGCGTCCCGCGAGCCGGTCCTCGCGCAGGTCCCGCAGGATGTTGGTGAGCTGTAACGCGATGCCGAGGGAGTCGGCGAGCGCCTCCGCGCGCAGCCGCCCCTGCGACCCGAAGATCGCGAGCGACAGCCGGCCGACCGTCCCCGCCACCTGCCGGCAGTACCGCAGCAGGTCGTCGAACGTCTCGTAGTCCGCGCCCCGCACGTCGCTCTCGCAGCCGTCGATCAGTTCGTCGAACGCCTCCAGCGGGATCGGGTAGCGGGCCGCCGCGTCCGCGAGCGCCGTCAGCACCGGATGCCCCTCCAGCACCGCCGCGTCCGCCCGCCGCTCCAGGACGTCCCGCACCGCCGCGATCCGGCCCCGCGACCGGTCCAGCAGGTCGAGCCGCACGCACGCCGGCTCCGGCCCGTCCCCGATGTCGTCGACCCCGCGCGCGAACGCGTAGACGGCGCTCATCGCCCGCCGCTTCGGGACGGGCATCAGCCGGATCCCGTAGCCGAAGTTGCGGGCCTCCTCACGCACCACCCGCTCGCAGTGCCGATACGCCTCCACCACACGCTCGGACCGCTCGCACGCCTCCGAGACCGTCATCGCTCACCCCTCTCCAATGCGCGTGCCCAACCGGCCGACCACGCGGCCAACAGTGCGGCCCGGCGCGGACGCGGCGTGTGCGACAGGACGTCGTAACGGCCCCGCGCCAGCGCGGCGAGCGCCGCGCGGCCCCCGGCCACGTACCCCGCCACGGCGAACCGCGCCCACCCCGACAGCCCCGCCAGCAGCGGCGGCGCCCCCCGGTCCAGCAGGTCGCGGGCCCGTGCCGCCTCCAGCGCCACGACGCCCCGCAGCCGCGTCGGCGTCCTCGTCCGTCCCAGGTCGTCGTCCGTGCAGCCGAACCGCCGCAGGTCCGCGGCGGGCAGGTACACCCGCCCGCGCCGGAAGTCCTCCCCGACGTCCTGGCAGTGCTCGATCACCTGCAGCGCCGTGCAGATCCGGTCGGACGCCTCCTCGAGCCCCCGGCCGTCCGCGCCGAACAGGTGCAGGACGATCCGTCCCACCGGGTCCGCCGAGAGCCGGCAGTACGCGGCCAGCTCGTCCCACGTCTCGTACCGGTGGACGGTCTGGTCCTGCCGGTTCGCCTGGACGAGCCGGCGGAACGGGTCCTGCGGGACCGCCCGCGCGCGGACGGTCCGCGCCAGCCTGCGGAGCTGCGGCAGTTCGGGCGCGACGCCCGCGTACACGCGGTCCAGGTCGTCGTCCACCAGCTGCAGCAGCTTGCCCCGCCGCTCCTCCGGCGCCTCGTCCCCGATGTCGTCGACGAGCCGGGCGAACCCGTACACCGCCAGCAGATCGGCCCGGTGCCGCCGGGGCAGCAGCCGCGCCGCCACGGGGAAGTTCTCCCGCGCCGCGAGCGCGGCCAGCGCCCGGTCGTGCTCCTCGGCGTTCCAGGACGAATCAGTGATCACCACTGTGAGATGAGCGCGCGCGGCACCAGAAAAACTCTGATCAAGGTATGGACTTGTTGAATCGCGCGCGTGTCGGACCGGGCGGCCGCACCCGCGGCGCCCCCGATAACCTCGGGGGATGCGCGAGCGAGAGATCGTCCGGCCCGTCGACCTCTGCCTGCCCGACGGGCGGCTGAACCCGGCCGCGGTCGGCTGGACGCGCCGCCCCCTGCACCGCGCGAACCTGCGCGGCTGGGGCCGCGCCAAGCGGTGGGAGTACTGGGGGATCGTCACGCCGCGCCACATCGTGGGGCTCGTCGCGTCCTCGCTCGACTACGCGGGCGTCCACGGCGTGTACGTCCTCGACCGCGAGACCGGCGAGGAGCTGTCCCGGGACGCGGTCGTCCCGTTCGCGCGCGGCGCGTCCTTCCCCGACCGCAGCGGCGGCGGCACCGCGTCCGTGCGCGGCGGCGGCGTCGCGGTCGGCACCCGCGAGGAACCGGACGGCACCCGGCTGCGGGCCGTCGCGCCCGCGATCGGCGTCGACCTCGACCTGAAGGTGCCGGTGCCGGACGGGCACGAGTCGCTCGGCGTCGTCGTCCCGTGGACCGCGAAGCGCTTCCAGTACACGGTGAAGGACGTGGGCCGCCCCGTCCACGGCACGCTGCGGCTGCCGTCCGGTCTCGTCGAGGTGAAGGCGGACGACGCGTTCGCCGTCCTCGACCACGGGCGCGGCAAGTGGCCGTACCGGATGACGTGGAACTGGGCGGCGGCCGCCGCGCCCGGCCTCGCCCTGCAGCTCGGCGGCCAGTGGACCGACGGCACCGGCATGACGGAGAACGCCCTGTTCGTCAACGGCCGCCTGCACAAGATCGGCGACGAGCTCGACTGGGCGTACGACCGCGCCGACTGGCTCCGCCCCTGGACGATCACCGGCCCGCGCGTGGAGGCCGAGTTCCACCCGTTCCACGAGAAGGTCGCGAAGACCGAACTGGGCGTCGTCGGCAGCGAGACCCACCAGTGCTTCGGCACGTTCACCGGCCGGGCCCGCACCGACGACGGCGCCTGGATCGACCTCGACGGCCTCACCGGCTGGGCGGAGGAGGCCCGCCAGCGCTGGTGACGGCCACCGGGACGATCTCGCGTTCAGGACAGTCGCGGCAGCAGCAGGCGCGCCACGTCCAGCGCCCGGCCGCTCGGCTCGCCGCCCTGCGCCTCCCACACTTCCGACAGCACGCACGACGCGAAACCCCACGCCACGGCCCGCTCCTGCGGCATCCCGAGCCCGTCCGCGAGCCGCTCGATCCGCGCGGGCACGAGGTCGGCCAGCCGCTCGTCCCGCTCCCAGGGATCGGGGTTGTACAGCACGGGGCCGATCTCGTAGCCGCGATCGCCGACGAGGCCGTGCGGGTCGATCGCCAGCCACGGCTCCCGGCCGCCCCGCAGGACGTTGTCGTGGTGCAGGTCCCCGTGCAGGACGAACCGTTCGTCCGAGTCCGCGCACAGCTCGCCGAACAGCCGCCCGGCCCGCTCCACCAGGTGCCGCGGCAGCGGATCGTCCCCGGGGTGGCGGCGCAGATGCTCGGCGAACGCGGCGCCCTCGTCCGCGACCGCCGGGAGCGCGCAGCCCGGCGGCGCGGGCCGGTGCAGCCGCCGCATGACCTCGACGAGCGCGGCCGTCGCGTCGCCGTCGCGCGCCGGCACCAGGTCCCGCAGCATCGTCCCCGGCTCGGCCCGCTCCAGCAGCAGCGCCCCGCGCTCCGCGTCGTACGCGAGCAGGCGCACCGCGCCGCGCCCGCCGAACGCCTCGAGCGCGGCGGCCTCGTGCGCCAGGTGCCCCGGTTCGGCCGGCCCGAGCTTCAGCACCGCCGCCGTCCCGTCCTCCCGCCGGACGGCCGCGACCCAGTGGTAGCTCAGGACGAACGTGTCCCCGACGTCCAGGCCCCAGTCGCGCGCGACCTCCTTCACCAGCCGGGGCAGCCGGTCCAGCCACCGCCGCCCGACATCGCCCCACGTGTTCACGGCGTTCCGTGCGAGTTCGTCCACGATCGTCAAGCCTGCCATCACCGGGCCGGGTCGCGCGCGGCCGCTCAGGATCGCAGGAACTCGCGGACGTTCAGCAGGTGGTCGTAGGCGACGTGGGGTTCCTGCCAGGCGAACGTGACCGTGCAGTCGGTGTCGTCGAGGCGCTTGAGGGAGACGGTCAGGTTCTTCGCCTCGTCGGGGAGGTCGTCGCTGCGCACGGTGTCCGCGTCGAGGTGGAAGGGGTGCCGGCGGAGCACGACCCGCGTCACCGTGCGGCCTTCCACGGCGGCCGTGAACTCGACGGCGGCGCCGGTGCAGGCCCGCGGCAGGTCGACGATGCTGGACAGCTCGCCGAGCGGGAGCCGTTCGTCGCCGGACGCCACCGTGAACTCCGTCGTCCGGGTCGCCCCGGGCGGCAGCGTCCAGTTCTGGAACCGCACCATCACGTGCGTCCCCTGGACGTCCGGGGCCGTGCTCTCGGCGGTCTCGGTGGGCCGGTCGCCGGACCGGTAGTGCAGCGACGCGGACGCGAACGACCCGGTCAGCAGGACGGTGACCAGCAGGACCCCGGCCACCTGCAGCCCGACCCTCGCGGAGGGGATCGACCGGTGCGGGAGGCGCCGGCCCCCGGCGCGCTCCGGTTCGCGGGGGACGCGCTCCTCCTCGGCGACGTCGCGGCTCAGGCGGTCGCGCAGCAGCGCGTGCCGGAACTGGTAGACCGCCCCGACCTGGCGCAGCGCGCCGCGCTCGTGCGCGTCCCGCAGGAAGCCGACCAGCCGGAACGGCAGCCGTCCGATCAGCGCGAACCACGTCCGGGACAGCACGAACGTGCCCCACGCGGTGCTCGCCAGCGCGCCGGCGGCGAACATCGCCGCGAGCCCCAGCGCGTACCCGGTCGTCTTGCCCGCGCTCGCGTCCAGGCCCGCGCCGAACCACGTCCCGATGAGCAGCCCGGCGGCGACCGCGACCAGCAGCGCCCATCCCGCCGAGCCGCCGCGCAGCCGCCGCAGCAGCGCCACCGGGTCCGTCAGGTCCCGCCCGCCGGCGAGCGGCGCCGCGGCTCCCGGGATCAGCGACCCGGCGGCGACCAGCGCGAACAGCGCGGCGGCGCCGAGGCCCCGGCCCGTGCCGAACATCGAGCCGAACACCAGGCCGCCGGCCAGCGCGAACGGCAGCGTCAGCAGCAGCGCCGACGGGAGCGTCCAGATCTCCCCCCAGGAGAGGTCCGTCGTGCCGTGCCGCCGCATCCGCCGGGCGAGGAAGCCCAGCCACCGCCGCGCCCGGTCGGCCCGGTACGCGGGCCGCTGCGCCGGCGCGTAGACGGCGGGGACGAACCGGTCGATCAGGTGCCCCTCGATCGCCTCCCGGGACGGGAACCGCTCGGCGTCCAGCAGCTCTGCCGGGTCGGTGGCGGGGGACCGGTAGGCCGTGCGGAGCAGCTCCACCATGAGCGGCGTGGAGAGCGCCCTCCCGACCGGCCCGTCCGGGTCGTCCGCCAGCCGCGCGAGCAGCGCGTCCCAGCGGGCGTCCCCGCCGATGGCGGCGGCCCGCAGGTAGGCGGCGGCGTCTTCGGCCTGGACGTCGCCGATCTCCACGACCGGCGCCCGGCTCAGCGGGCTGCCGCTCTTGCGGACGGTCCTCTCGTACTCGTCACCCCGGCAGGTGAGGACGAGCGGCCGCTCGTCGTCCGCCCATCCGTCGACGCGTTCCACGAGCGTGGCCCGCAGGTGCGGGGCGAGCTCGTCGAGGCCGTCCAGGACGGGCATGACCTTCCGCGCTCGGAGCAGGTCCGCCGCGGTCTCGGTGTCGAGGAACGGATGGTCCTCCGCGAGGCGTCCCGCCATCCAGTCGTGCAGCGGCGGCCCCGGCGTCCACGACGACAGGGGCAGCAGCACGGGGACCGGTTCGCCGGGGTCGTCCGGGTTCACCAGGTCGAGCATCAGCCGGATCGCCAGCACGGTCTTGCCCGCGCCCGGCGCGCCCAGCACGACCAGGTGCCGCACCGGCAGTTCCCGGAACCGCTCGGCCAGTTCGGACACGTCGCCGCGCAGGTCGTCCCGCGCGGCTCCGGCGGACTGCACGGGACGGCCCGTGCTCGCCCACGCCAGCCGCAGCCGTTCGGGCGCGCGCGGGGTGAGGATCTTGGCCTCGGCCGTCCACCGGTGCCGCACCGCCTCCGCGAGCCGCCGCACCGCCGCGTCCGTCCGGGCCTCCGGCGGCACGCCCACGACGAAGTCGCCGCCGACGAAGCCGACCGCCACCGCGTCACCCTGGACGGTCGAGCCCTCCAGGGACAGCCGCGCCTCGGGTTTCGCCCTGCGGGAGGCGCCCCGGCGCCGCCGGCGGCGGCCGCGGTCCGGACGGTCGCTCATTCGGGACGCGTCTCCAGATCGCCGTCGACGGACCCGGCCCGGAAGACGTCGCCGTCGACCCGGGACCCGCGCACCGAGATCCCGTCCTCCGATGCCGCGCCGTCCGCGGGCTCCGGGACGTCCCGCGGCGCGCGGCCCCGCGACGCCCGCGAACCGCCCAGCCGGACGCTCCCGCCGACCCGGCCCACGTCGGCGACCGACCCGCCGACGGTCGATCCGTGCACCCTGACACCGCCCGAGGGCGTCCCGCCCGTCCCGTCACCGCCGGACGTCCCGCCGCGGCGCAGCATCCCGACCACGGTGAGCCCCAGACCGGCGATCGCGGCCACCGCCGCGACCACGCTGCCCAGCTTGTCCGCGTCGTCCAGGCCCAGCGCGAAAAAGAGCCCGCCGATCCCCAGCACGAGTATGCCCGTCGCCACGAGAACGGCCCGCGATCCGACCACTCGGCGCATAGCAGACCCCAATCTTCAGGATCATCAAGATACAACGCCGACCGGCCGGGAACGGCTCGATCCGTAATGGCCGAAAACCACGCGTCAAGGCGCCGAAAAGGGGCGCTTCGCGGGCGGCGGTCACCGCGACGACGTGCGAGGGGCGCGCCCATCAGCGCGGACGGGGACCCCGCTCCGCCGATCACCGCAAAACGCTGAAGGCCAATGTGAACGCGCCGCCGCAATTATCCCTCCATGGGTGCGGCAGAATGGGGACGTGCCGAGGACGGTGGACAAGCAGGCCCGCCGCCGCGTCGTCGCGGACGCGCTGTTCCGCATCGCCGCGCGGGAAGGGCTGGACGGCGTCAGCATGCGGACGGTCGCGACCGAGGCGGGGTTCTCGCTCGGGGCGGTGCAGCGCTACTTCCAGACCAAGGACGAGATGCTGCGGTTCGCGTTCGAGCGGGCGGCGGACGCCGCGCGGGCGCGGCTCGCCGCGATCCGCGCCGCGCCCGGCGGCCGGGCGTTCCCCGAGGAACTGCGCCGGGCGATGCTCGGGTACCTGCCGGCCGACGAGAGCCGACTCGCCGAGGCCCGGATCTGGGCGGCGTTCCACGCCGAGGCCGCGGTCCGGCCCGCGTTCGCCGACGCCCTCAACGAACTCGACGCCGAGGCCCGCGCGAACCTGCGCACCGCGATCGCGCTGGCCCAGCGGGCGGGCGAACTCCCCGCCGACCGGCCTCCGGAGGAGCTGGCCGAGCTGATCCTCGTCCTGCTCGACGGCCTGTGGTGGAGCGCGGTCCGCCGCCCGCCCGGCACCCCGCTGACCGCGCAGCGCGGCGTGATCGACACGGCGATCGCGATGCTCACCGCGCCCTGACGGCGACGCGCCCCTTCCAGACGCCGCCGCGCCCCGTGCGGTGCCGGCGCGCCGAGTCGACGGTCATGGCCGCGTACGCCAGCGCCACGAGCGGGAGGACCGGGGCGCGCAGCGGCGAGAGCCCGTGGTGGCGCAGCATCGGCGCGTACGTGCCCGCCATGACCGTCCACGCGGCGGCCCCGAGGACGGCCGCCGCCGGGTCACCCGCGAGGATCCCGGCCGCCGCGGCGGCGGGCGGCACCGCGAACAGCAGCAGCAGGCCCAGCACCGTGCCCGCCAGCAGCGCGGGGGAGTAGCGGAGCTGGTCGTAGGCGCTGCGCGCGACCATGTCCCACAGGTCGCCCGGGCGCGGGTAGGGCCGCAGGCTGACGACGTCCCGGTCCAGGTCGAGGCGGCACCGGCCGCCGGCCCGCTTCACCAGCCGCCCCAGCGCGACGTCGTCGATCAGCGCGCCGCGGATCGCGGCGAGCCCGCCCGCCCGCTCCAGCACGGCCCGGCGCACCAGCATGCAGCCGCCCGCGGCGGCGGCCGTCCGCGCCCCGGTCCGGGCGACGCGGCGGAACGGGTACAGCAGCGCGAAGAAGTACACGAACGCCGGGACGAGCGCCCGCTCCCACGGGGTGCGGGTGCCGAGCGTCGCCATCCGCGACACCAGGTCGCGCCCGTCCCCGGCGGCGGCGTCCCGCGCGAGCCGCTCCACGGTGCCGGGCGCGTAGGCGATGTCGGCGTCGGTGAACAGGACGAACTCCGGTTCGCCCGCTGCGCGGAGGCCCTCCCGCATCGCCCACACCTTGCCCGCCCAGCCGTCCGGGCGCTCGGCCGCCCGGACCACGTCCAGCCGCACCGCCGCCCCCGCGGCGAGCCGCCGCGCGGTGCCGGCCGTCCCGTCGGTGCTCCCGTCGTCGACCAGCACCACCCGGAACCGGCCGGGGTAGCGCTGCGCGAGCAGGGTCGGCAGCGTCTCCGGCAGGACCGCCGCCTCGTCCCGCGCGGGCACCACCGCCACGACGTCCGGCCACGCGCCCGGTTCGGCCCCTTCCGGCGCCGTCGGGCCCGTCCGCCAGAACCCGCCGTGACCTGCGGCGAGATACGCCCACCCCGCGAGCGCTGCGACCGCGAGAACGTCCAGGATCTCCACGGCCGCAGCGTCGCACGCCGGACCGCCCCGTCCAAGCACCCGGCCGCCGAAGCCGGGCGGGCCGCCGGATCGGTGCGGCTTTCGCCCGTTTCCCCCCACCCGGCGCACCGCGCAACGCGCCCGGCGGCGTGCGCGTCGACGGGATCCGTGTCAGGTAGCGGAGGTGGGGAGGGTGTGGCCGGTGGTGGCGTCGACGTGGGCGGGGACGGTGTCGTGGCGGTCGCCGACGCTGAGGGTGCCGGACGGCTCGAACAGCAGGATCGAGGCCCCGCCGGGCGCGGACGGGCGGTGCTCGACGCCGCGCGGGACGACGAAGACCGCGCCCTTCGGCAGGACGACCGTCCGTTCGGCGCCCTCCTCGCGGAGGGCGATCGCGAGTTCGCCGTCGAGCACGAGGAAGAACTCGTCGGTGTCGTCGTGCGCGTGCCAGACGTGGTCGCCGCCGACCTTGGCGATGCGGACGTCGTAGTCGTTCACGCGCGTGACGATGCGGGGGCTCCACAGGTCGTGAAAGGTGCGGAGCGCGGCGTTCAGGTCGATGGGTCGGTCGTTCATGCGATCACCCTGCCGCCGGGCCGGACGCTCGTGTGAGTGCTAGAAATGGCGTATGCCGCAAGGATCCTCGCATCGCGTGGCGATGATCGTCGACGCCGGGTCGAACCCGTTCGAGCTGGGCGTGGTCACCGAGCTGTTCGGCCTGCGCCGTCCCGAGCTGGGGCGGCCGTGGTACGACTTCACGCTCTGCGCTCCGGGCGGCCGGGCCGTGATGCACGAGGCGTTCTTCACGATGTCCGGCGTCCCGGACCTGGACGCCGCCGACCGCGCGGACACCGTGATCGTCCCGAACCGGCCCGATCCGGAGGCCGATCCGGCGCCCGCCGTGCTCGCCGCCGTCCGGCGGGCGGAGGCCCGGGGCGCGCGCCTCGTCGGCCTGTGCACCGGCGCGTTCGTCCTGGCCGCCGCGGGCGTCCTGGACGGCCGCCGCGCCACCGCCCACTGGCGCTGGGCCGACGCGTTCCGCGCCCGGTTCCCGGACGTGCGCCTCGAGCCGGACGTCCTGTTCGTCGACGACGGCGACGTGCTGACGTCCGCGGGCAGCGCCGCCGCCCTCGACCTGTGCCTGCACGTGGTGCGCCGCGACCACGGCGCGGAGATCGCCAACGCGGTGAGCCGCCGGCTGGTGTTCGCCGGCCACCGCGACGGCGGCCAGCGCCAGTTCGTCGAGCGCGCGCTCCCGGACGTCCCGGACGCGTCGCTCGCGCCCGTCCTGGCCTGGGCGCGCGAGCGCCTCGACCGCCCGCTCACCGTCGCGGGCCTGGCGGCGCGGGCGGCGGTCAGCCCGGCCACCCTGCACCGCCGCTTCCGGGCCGAGCTCGGCACCACCCCGCTCGCGTGGCTCACCGGGGAGCGCGTCGCGCTAGCCTGCCGCCTCATCGAGCGCGGCGAACCGGGCCTGGACGCGGTCGCGCGTGCGAGCGGCCTCGGCACGTCCGCGAACCTGCGCGCCCAGATGCGCCGCCACACCGGCCTCACCCCGTCCGCGTACCGCGACAGGTACGCCCGCGCCGAACCGGGCGCGCCCGCGCCGCGGTCCCCGGGTCAGCCCGTGCGCTCCTCGAAGTAGGACGCGAAGCCGTCGTGCAGGCGGTTCAGGCCGAACTCGAAGAGCTGCTCGTAGGACCAGTCGAAGGTGTTCTCATCTAGGGCGGCCATGGTCGGGAAGCGGCCGCTGAGCATCGCCTTCTCCAGGGTCGGCGCCTGCGCGGCCCAGAAGTCCTCGGCGCTGAGGCCGGTCCGCTCCACGGCGCGGCGCTCGTTGAGGTAGCTGCGCGCCACGCCCATCACGTAGTCGCTCTGCACGCCGACGATCATCATCAGGGACCGGTCGTCGACGCCCAGCCGCCGGAGCAGGCCGAGGATGCGGTCGAGGCCCTGCAGCGAGTTGGGCCCGAGCATCGCACGGCTCTGGTCGACGAACGGGTACCAGGGGTGGTCCATGCACAGCCGCCACTGGCGGTCGGCCTCGGCCGCGAGGACCTCGCGCCAGCCGCGCTCGCCGTCGCCGTGGTCGGGCTCGTAGTCGGCGATGACGCGGTCGAGCATGAGGTCCAGGAGCTCGCCCTTGCCCGGGACGTAGCGGTAGAGCGACATCGTGCCGACGCCGAGGCGGGTCGCGATGGCGCGCATGGTGAGGGCCTCGACGCCCTCGGTGCCGGCGAGCTCGTCGGCGGTCGCGACGGCGGCGGCGACGATCGCGTCGAGGGTGAGCGCGGGCGGACGTCCGCGGGGCGGCCGGGCGCGGTCGTCCCACAGCAGCTTCAGGCTGCGTTCGGGGTCGCGGTGGTCGCCGTTGGCGGTCGTCATCGTTCGTCCTGCTCTTCCCGTGTGCGGTGTGCCGGAGACCGACGCTACCGTCCCGGGCCGCGCGGAATCCCGTTGCGCCCCCGAACACTTCGAGTATGCTGTACGCGAATTAGCGTATGTGATACGCGAAGTAGGCGGGAGAAGGCATGCCGCAGAACGCGATCCTCTGCGAGGGGGTCCGCAAGCACTACGGAGACAAACGCGCGCTCGACGGCTTCGACCTCGCCGTGCCGACGGGCACGGTCTACGGCCTGCTGGGGCCGAACGGGGCGGGCAAGACCACCGCCGTGCGCATCCTGACCACGCTCGTCCGCCCGACCGGCGGACGGGCCGAGGTCGCCGGGGTCGACGTCGCCGCGCACCCCCGGCGGGTCCGGCGCCGGATCGGGCTGGCGGGGCAGCACGCCGCGCTGGACGAGGTCCTGACGGGACGGCAGAACCTGCGGATGTTCGGCCGCCTGTTCCACCTGGGGCGCGCCCGCGCGGCGGCGCGGGCGGACGAGCTGCTGGAGCGGTTCGACCTGGTCGAGGCCGCCGACAAGGGGATCAAGGAGTACAGCGGCGGGATGCGCCGCCGCCTCGACCTCGCCGCCGCGATGATCCTCGCGCCGGACGTCCTGTTCCTCGACGAGCCGACCACCGGGCTCGACCCCCGCGGCCGCAACGAGGTCTGGCACGCGGTCCGGTCGCTGGTCGAGCAGGGCACGACCGTCCTGCTCACGACCCAGTACCTGGACGAGGCGGACCGGCTCGCCGGGCGCATCGCCGTCCTCGACCGGGGCCGGGTCATCGCCGACGACACCCCGGACGCGCTGAAGCGGCTCGTCGGCGCGGACCGCATCGAGGTGGTGGTGCGCGACCCGGCGGATCTGTCCGCGGCGGCGGCCGTCATCGCCCGCGTCACCGCCGCCGAGCCGGGCGTCGAGCCGGCGACGGCGCGGGTGCACGCGCCGGTGACCGACGGGGTGGCCGCGCTGACCGAGGTCGCCCGCACCCTGCAGGACGACGGCGTCGCGGTGGCCGACATCGGGCTGCGGCGGCCCACGCTGGACGAGGTGTTCCTGCGGCTCACGGGGCATCCGGCCGACGAGGAGAGCGGCACCGGGAGCACGGCGAAGGAAGGGGCGCAGGCGTGAGCGTGCAGGACAGGACGGCCGACGAGACCCTCGGCGACCGGCTCTACTGGGCCTTCGCGGACTGCTGGACGATCGTCCTGCGGGGCCTCACCCACTACGTCCGGCAGCCGAGCAACATCGCCTGGCAGCTCGGCTTCCCGATCGTGTCGGTGCTGCTGTTCGGGTACGTGTTCGGCAGCGCGATGTCGGTCCCCGGCGGCGGCGACTACCGCGAGTTCCTCATGCCGGGCATGTTCGGGATGACGATGGCGATGGGGTTCATGAACACCGCGTACGCCGTCGTGTACGAGAACACCCGCGGCGTCACCGACCGGTTCCGGTCGATGCCGATGGCGCCGTCGGCGGTCGTCACCGGGCGCGGCGTCGGCGACCTGATCGGCGCGAGCCTCGACCTGCTCGTGCTGTTCCTGACGGCGCTGGTGATCGGGTGGCGCGCCGACGGCGGGCCGCTGCCGGCCCTCGCCGCCTTCGGCCTGTTCCTGCTGCTGCGCTTCGGGCTGATCTGGATCGGCATCCTGCTGGGCCTGCTGATCCCGAACGAGGAGGCCGCCGGGAGCCTGTTCGCGGTGGCGTTCCCGTTCGCGATGATCTCGAGCGCGTTCGTCGCGCCGTCCCTGATGCCGGACTGGCTGGGCGCGATCGCGATGTGGAACCCGGTCTCGTCGACGGTGACGGCGTCCCGCGAGCTGTTCGGCAACCCGGCGGCGGTCGGCGACACCTGGATCGAGCAGAACGCCCTGCTGATGGCGATCGTCTGGCCGATCGTCATCACGGCGGTCTTCCTGCCCCTGGCCGTCCGCCGCTACCAGAACCTCAGCCGGTAGGAGGCCGGTGCGCGGGGCGGGGACCTCACCCGCCCCGCGTGCCGAAGCCCCTGCCCGCCGGGCGGGAGAAGTGCCGGGCCGCGCCCGTGGCGGCGGTGCGGACGGCCGGCCCGAGCCGGTCGATGTTCGCGCGGGAGCTGTGGACGACGACGGAGATCGCGGCGAGCGCGTGCCGCCGGTCGGCCGACAGGACGGGCGCGGCGACGGAGACGGTCCCGAGCGAGTACTCCTGCACCGCGACGGCGAACCCGCGCTCCCGCGTCCGGGCGAGCGCGCGGCGCAGCAGTTCCGGCGAGGTGAGGGTGTGCGGGGTGTAGCGCGTCAGCCCCGCCCGGACGATCTCCGCGGTGAGCTCCGGCCGGGCGAAGGCGAGCAGCGCCTTCCCCATGCCGGTCGCGTGCAGCGGGAGCCGGTCCCCGGCGCGCGCCGGGGCGCCGACGGCCCGCACGCCGGTGATCTTGTCGAGGTAGATGGCGTGGTGGCCGTCCCGCACGGCGAGGTGCACGTTCTCGTGGGTGACCTCGTAGAGGTCCTCAAGGAAGGGGCGGGCGGCCTCGATGAGGCCGCGGCGGCCGGGCGCGCGCATGCCGATCTCGAACAGCCGCAGCCCGATCCGGTAGCGCTGGTCGTCGCCGCGTTCCAGCCCGCCCCACGCGACGAGTTCGGCGGCGAGCCGGTGCGCGGTCGACGGGGCCAGGCCGGTGCGCCGGCACAGCTCGGCGAGGGACAGCCCGGTGTCGTCGGGCCCGAACGCGTCCAGGACCGCCAGCACGCGGCTGGTCACCGTCCGTCCCGGCTCCCGGATCTGCCCGGGCATGTCCACCTTCCGTCGGTTCGCGAGGTCGAGCCCCAGGTTAGCCCGGCTGAACTGCGGGTTCGCCCGCCGGCACCGTCAGGAGGTCCTCCCCGACGAGCAGCCGCCCGGTGTACCCGCCCCGCCGCACCTCGGACGCGAACGCGGCGGCGTCCTCGTCCGTGCGGGGCGCCGGTTCCAGGTGGGTGAGGACCAGCGTCCCGACCCCCGCGCGCTCGGCCATGGCGCCCAGCTCGACGGTGTCGGCGTGGTAGTCGGCGATGAACCGCTTGCCCCGCTCCCGGACGACCGCGCCGCGGCACGCCTCGTGGACGAGCACGTCCGCGCCCCGCGCCAGCGTCTCGACCTCGGCGCACACCCGCGTGTCGCCGCTGACGACGACCGCGCCGGACGGGGTGTCGAACCGGTAGGCGACCGCGGGCTCCACCGGTTCGTGCCGGACCGACACCGCGGAGACCTCCGCGTCCGCCGACCGCCACACGACGGCCGGCGCGGCGGGCGGGTCGAAGGCGCGGACGTCCGGTCCCTGCGGCATCGGGCGCCCGGTGTGCCGCCGCCGGATCTCGATGTCGTCGGCCCAGGCGTCGAGGAGGCGGCGGGCGAACCGGGCGGTGGGGCCCTGGGGGGCCAGCACCGGGAGCGGGTCGAAGGCGCCCTGCACCCAGCGCGTCAGCACGAGGTCGGCGACGCCGACCAGATGGTCGGAGTGGTGGTGGGTGAGCGCGAGCAGCCCGATGTCCGGGCACCCCAGCCCGAGTTCGGCGAGCCGCAGGACGGTGCCGCGGCCCGCGTCCACCTGGGCGGCCCAGTCCCCCCGCCGCACCAGCGTTCCCGGCCCGGCGCGGCCGGGGACCGGCAGCGGGGTCCCCGTTCCGGTCAGCGTCACGGTGGTGTCCGTCACGTGCGTCCCTCCTCGGTGTCGTGTGGAGAAGACACTGGTGGAGCCGCCGTCCCGGGGACCATCCGCGTCTTCCGTTGAACGGAACGCGAGGCTGGGGTGCACGGCGGGCCGGGTGTGACGCTGTACCGCACGCCGTGGTCCACCTCACACGGCGGGCCCGGGTACCGGGGCCGGCGATGCGTCCGGCGACCGGCCGGGCGACCAGCACCCAGCAGAAACGGGCACGACGATGACCTCACTCCGGCGGACCGCCCCCGGTCCGGACCCCGCGCCGCGCGCCGGGCGGGCCGACAGCCTGAACACGCCGGCGATGCGCCGCATCCTCGCGTCCAGCTTCATCGGCAGCCTGATCGAGTACTACGACTTCCTGCTGTACGCGACGGCCGCCGCCATCGTGTTCCAGGACGTCTTCTTCGCCGGGGCGGGCGCGGGCGTCGCGGCGTTCGCGTCCTTCGGGACGCTGGCCGCCGGGTACGCGGCCCGCCCGGTGGGCGGCGCGATCTTCGGTCACTTCGGCGACCGGCTCGGGCGCAAGAACGTCCTGGTCGTGTCCATGGTGACCATGGGCGTCGCGACCTGCCTGATCGGCCTCCTGCCCACCACGGCGCAGATCGGGGTCGCCGCCCCGGTGCTGCTGGTCGTGCTGCGCATCGTGCAGGGCCTCGCCGTGGGCGGGGAGTGGGGCGGCGCGATGCTCGTCGGCCTGGAGCACGCGCCCGGCGGCCGGCGCGGGTTCGCGGCGAGCTTCGCGAACATGGGCGCCCCGGCGGGCGCGACACTGGCCACGCTGGTGGTGAGCGCCTGCACCTTGCTCCCCGAGGACGACTTCATGTCGTGGGGCTGGCGGATACCGTTCCTGCTCAGCGTCGCGCTGGTCAGCGTCGGCCTGGTGGTGCGGCTCAAGGTCGCCGAGACGCCGCTGTTCCAGGAACTCCAGGACACCGCGGAGAAGCGGAGGCTCCCGCTGGTCGAGGTGCTGACGCGGCACCCGAAGAACCTGGCCCTGGGCATCCTGGCCGGGACCAGCGTCTACACCCTCGCCGGGATCGTGACCGTGTGGGCGGTGTCGCACGCCGTCGACGCCGGGGCGGACAAGACGGGCGTGCTGAACGCCAAGGCCGCCGCCGCGGCCGTCATGATCCCGGTCGTGATCGTCAGCGCCCGGCTCAGCGACCGCGTCGGCCGCCGCCCGGTGATGCTGGCCGGCATGATCGCGGCGGCCCTGGCGGCCTACCCGATCCTGTGGCTGGCCGACACCGGCACGGTCTGGGGCTTCGCGGGCGCGGTCGTCCTGGGGCAGGCGCTGCAGGGCGTGATCTTCGGCCCGTTCGGCGCCTTCACCGCCGAGCTGTTCCCGACCCGCATGCGGTACACGGGCGCCTCGCTGACCTACCAGACCGCCTCCACGCTCGGCGCCGGCTTCACGCCCGCCATCGCGGCGGCGCTGGTCGTCGGCGGCGGGCTGCCGCTCCTCGGGGGCATCTGGATCCTCGCGTTCGCCGCCGCCGGGGCCGCGCTGCTGCTCACCCGCGAAGGCCGCACCCGCGACCTGACCGCGATCGGGTGACGCACCGGGGGAGGGCCGGTGCCCCGGCGGGTTCAGCGGACGAGTTCGTCCGCCAGGAGGTCCATGAGGAGGCAGTCGTGCCAGGTGCCGTCGGGGCCCCGCTCGTACTGGCGCATGACGCCGACCGGCCGGAAGCCGACCTTCTCGTAGCAGCGGACGGCCGGGGCGTTGTCGGCCGCCGGGTCGATGACGAGGCGGTGGAAGCCGTGGTCGTCGACGAGGTGCCGGGCCATCGTGCGGACGGTGTCGGTGCCGAGGCCGCCGCCGTGCACGGCGGGGTCGAGGAACAGGTCGATGCCCGCGTGCCGGTACTCCGGGTCGTCCTCGGCGTACCACTGCACCATGCCGACGATCCGGTCCTCCAGGCGGACGGTGTACAGCGTGACGTCCGGGTCCTGCAGGTCGGCCGCGACGTCGGCCTCCAGGTCGGCGCCGCCGCCCCACCGCGCGCGCACCTCGGGCCGGGCGCGGATGGCGGCCAGTGCCGGGACGTCCTCGGGGACGGTCGGGCGCAGCACGACGGACGCGCCCCGCAACTCGATCATGAACCGTAACGATACGTGAACGGCGCGGGCGTACGCACGCGGGCACCGGTTGCTTCCCGCGGGGTACGGGCGGTTGCGCCGGGCGGGGGACGACCGGGGCGGTGCCGGCTCCGGACGATGGCGGCACCCTTCGGAAGGAGTCGACCATGCGACCCGCACCGCTCGTCCTCGCCGCTCTCCTGGTCCCCGCGCTGGCCCTGTCCGGGACGGCCGCGGCCGCCGTGGCGGGGCCCGGCCCGCAGCGGCTGTCCGGGCCGAGCCCGTTCGCCGGCTGCGCCGCGGGCGCGATCGACGGGAAGATGGCCGCCGGGGCCGTCGAGCCCGCCCTGGCGGCCGACCCGGCGGACCCCCGCCGCCTCGCCGCCGTGTGGCCCCAGGATCACCACCGCGGCGCGGTCGTCGCCGTCTCCCGCGACGGCGGCCGCCACTGGACGCGGTCCGTCTTGCCCGGCCTCACCCGCTGCTCCGGCGGGCGCTTCGACTACGTGGACGACCCCGCGGTGACGTTCACCCGCGACGGCGGGCTCGTCGTGACGGGCGGCGTCTTCACCGACGACTACGCGGAGTCCGCGGCGCTGTCCGTCCGCTCCGACGACGGGGGCCGGACGTGGACGCGCCCGGCGTTCGTCGCGCACGAGGACGACCCCGCCCAGGGCGGCGTGTACGGCAGCGGGGCCGTCCCCGACCCCCGCGACCCGAACGTCCTGTACGTGGCCGGCGCCCGCTTCCCGGCGGAGGCGCGGACGAACAACGACGGCTGGATCGCCCGCAGCACCGACGGCGGACGGACGTGGGGGGCGCCCCGCGTGACCGTGGCGTCCGCCGAGGGGACGATGGTGACCGGGCACCGGCTGGTCGCGCTCGACGACGGCACGCTGCTGGACTTCCACACGCACGTCCGGTTCGGCGGCGGCCCGGGGCTGACGGAGTACAGCGTGCAGGTCGTGCGGTCCGCGGACGGCGGCGAGACGTGGTCGGCGCCGCGGAAGGTGGGCGACATGGAGACGACGGTCCTCATCAAGGACCCGGTGTCGGGCGAGGACGTCTCGCACACGACGAGCATCCTGGCGGACGTCGCCGTCGACCGGCGCACCGGGCGGCTGTACGCCGTCTGGCAGGACGCGCGGTTCACCGGCGGCGCCGCGGACGGCGTCGCGCTGGTGTCGTCCGGCGACGGCGGCCGCACCTGGTCGGAGCCCGTCCAGGCGAACCGGACGCCCGCGACCGTGCCGGTGCCGAACCGGCAGGCGTTCACGGTCTCCGTCGAGGTCGGCCGCGGGGGGACGGTCGCCGTCTCCTACTCCGACTTCCGCCACGACGACGCCGCGGCGCCGCTGCGCACCGACCGCTGGCTGGCGACGTGCCGTCCCGCCCGGACGGGCTCGTGCGCGGACGCGGGGGCGCCGTGGCGGGAGACGCGGCTGACCCGGGAGTCCTTCGACATGCGCGAGGCCCCGCGCATCCCCGACGAGGCGAGCCCGCGCGGGTACTTCCTCGGCGAGCAGATGGGCCTGGTCGCGGCGGGCGGCGCGTTCGTGAGCGCGTGGGCCGAGCCGGACGCGCCGGGACGCGCGGCCGCGTTCGTCCGGACGACGCGGTAGACGGGAGCGCCCGGCGGGCCGCCGCCCGGCCGCCGGGCGCCTCAGGCCGCCTCCGCGTGGGCCCTGGCCGACGCGGAGGCGCGGCCGACGATCGCCGGCGCCTCGCCGACCAGGGAGTCGTCCCGCAGGGCCTCGACCATGAACAGCGCGAAGTCCGTCCGGCGGGTGCGGTTGCTCTTCAGCACCGGGTCGCCGACGTGCCTGCTCCACACCGGCAGCCCCTCGCTCGGCCCCTCCTCCAGGTCGCTGCCCCGGACGACCGTCCAGCGGGTGTCGCTGTCGAAGATCCGGCGGCAGGCCGCGACCTGGTCGCGGACGTCGACGAGGCGCGCCAGCCGGCCGAGCACGGTGAACAGCGCGACGACCGCGCGCGTCCGCAGCGGGTACCGGTCGAGCCCGTCGCGGGAGATGTGCCAGCCGCACGAGAAGACCAGCCGCGCCCCGGGCCGGGCGTGGTCGAGGACGGCCTGCGCGGTGCCGGTGGAGTACCCGCGGACGCCCCACGGCACGAGGACGGTGAGCACCCCGTCGCATCCCTCGACGGCTTCGCGGATCACCTCCCGGTCGTCGGTGCGGCCGGGGCGGATCGTGATGCGGTCGGCGACGTCGGCCAGCTTGCCGACGCTCTGCTCCCGGCACACGCCGACCACCTCGTACCCGCGGTCGAGGCAGTGCCGCACCATGTAGCGGCCGAGCTTGCCGGACGCGCCGACGACGCAGATGCGGGCCGGCCGGTCCATCGCTTCGTCCATGTTCGCCTTCTCCTTACGGTCGTAAGTCGACCATACGATGGAGACTTACACCTGTAAATAAGGATCGGGACGAGCGGAGGTGCCCGACTGTGGCCACCGGATCCGGGCGGCGCGGCGATCGGCCCGCGCTCACCCGCGAGAAGATCGTCGACGCGGCGGTGCGGGTCGCCGACGCCGGCGGCGCGACGGCCGTGAGCATGCGCAACGTCGGGAAGGAACTCGGCGTGGAGGCGATGTCGCTCTACCACCACATCGCGGGCAAGGAGGCGCTGCTCGACGCCCTGGTCGACCGGATCTTCGCGGACATCGCGCTGCCCGACCCGGACCGGCCCTGGCGGGAGGCCATGCGCGACCGGGCGGCGTCGGCGCGCGACGTCCTCGCGCGCCATCCCTGGGCCCTCGGGCTGCTCGACTCGCGGACGACGCCGGGCCCGGCGCTGCTGCGCCACCACGACACGGTGCTCGGCTGCCTGCGCGGCGCCGGGTTCTCGATCGCGCTGACGGCGCACGCGATCTCCGTCATCGACGCGTACGTGTACGGCTTCGTCCTGACCGAGACGAGCCTGCCGTTCCCGGCGGAAAACGAGGTCGAGGACGTCGCGGGGGGACTCCTCGA
Organism: Spirillospora sp. NPDC052242; assembly: GCF_040679555.1. NCBI lineage: Bacteria > Bacillati > Actinomycetota > Actinomycetes > Streptosporangiales > Thermomonosporaceae > Spirillospora > Spirillospora sp. NPDC052242. The sequence continues at coordinate 25,688 of NZ_JBFAUZ010000022.1, read as the reverse complement.
CGCGATGCCCGACGGCGGGTACCCGCACCTCGCCGAGCTGATCACCGAGCACGCGCTCGTCCCGGGATACTCCTACGCCGAGGAGTTCGGGTACGGGCTGGAACTCGTGCTGGACGGCCTCGAGGAGCGGCTCGCGCGCTCTCGATGACCACCGGGCGGCCATCAGATGACCACCGGGTCATGACGGCCCGTCGAGAATAATCCAATTCTACTGTAAGACCGAACGACATTCTATGCAAAATTCGCTAAAGTCATAAGCGTCTAGTTACCGGGGGCGCCGTGGCCCCGCGCCCGGCGCGTCGGTAAGAGGGCCCCGGATCGGAGGAGGCGCCAGTGCAGACGCGAGCGGCAATCCTGAGGGAACCCCGCACCGACTGGAGTGTGGAGACCATCGAGCTCGATGATCCGAAGGCGGGAGAGGTCAAGGTCAAGCTCACGGCGGCGGGGCTGTGCCACTCCGACGAGCACCTGCGCACCGGGGACATGGTCCTCGACCCCGAGATCGCCGACCTGATGGGCTGGAACCAGTTCCCGTGCGTCGGCGGGCACGAGGGCGCCGGCGAGGTCGTCGAGGTCGGCCCGGGCGTCACGTCCCTGCAGGAGGGCGACCACGTCGTCCTGTCGTTCATCCCGTCCTGCGGGCGGTGCCCGTCGTGCGCGATGGGACGCCAGCACCTGTGCGACTACGGTTCCGTCCTGCTCGGCGGACGGCAGATCAGCGACAACACGTCGCGGCACCACTCCACCAAGGGCGAGGACCTCGGGACCATGTGCCTGACCGGCACGTTCGCCCCGTACACCGTGGTGAACGAGGCGTCCTGCGTCAAGATCGACCCGTGGATCCCGCTCGACAAGGCGGCGCTCCTCGGCTGCGGCGTCACCACCGGATGGGGTTCGGCCGTCAACGCGGCGAACGTCCAGGCGGGGGAGACCGTCGTGGTGATCGGCCTGGGCGGCATCGGGATGAACGCCGTGCAGGGCGCGGCGATGGCGGGCGCCCGGCACGTCATCGCGGTCGACCCGGTCGCCTGGAAGGCCGAGGCCGCCGTGTCGACGTTCGGCGCGACGCACGCGGCGTCGTCGATGGAGGAGGCCGCGGCCAAGCTCGCGGAGATGACCTGGGGCGCGAACGCCGACAAGGTCATCCTCACGACGGGCGTCGCCACCGGCGAGCTGATCCAGCCGATGATGGGGATGGTCTCCAAGGGCGGCCGCGGCGTCGTGACGGCGGTCGCGCCGATCGTCCAGGAGGACGTCAAGCTCAACCTGTTCGACCTGGCGATGCAGCGCAAGGAGCTGGTCGGCTGCATCTTCGGCAACTCCAACCCGCGCCGCGACATCACGCGCCTGCTGCGCCTGTACGAGGACGGGAAGCTGAAGCTCGACGAGCTGATGACGAACACCTACACGCTCGACGAGATCAACCAGGGCTACCAGGACATGCTCGACGGCAAGAACCTCCGCGGCGTGATCATGTACTGATCCGGCCGCCCGCCGGACGGGCGTCCCGCCGATCCCCCGGCCGCCGGTCCCCGGCGGCCGGGGGATCGGCCGTTCCGGCGCCGCCCGCGCCCGCCCGCGTTCCCGTCACCCGTTGTTGATCTTCGCGTCGGCCGTCCGTCCGGCGGCGATCGTCTTCGCGCACCAGGCTGACGCGGTTGACCTCACGAAGGGAACGAGCATGCGTTTGTGGAGAAGTGCGCGGGGACGGCGCAGATCCGCGCTGACCGCCGGGGCGCTGGCCGGCGCGGTGTCGCTGACGCTCCTCGGGGCACCGCCCCCCGCCCTGGCCGCCGAACTGCCGGCGTTCGAGGCGGTCGACCCGTTCATCGGCACCGAGATGGACACCACCCAGAACAAGAGCAACGACGCCTACGGGAACACCTACCCGGGCGCCTCGGTGCCGTTCGGGATGGTGCAGCCGAGCCCCACGACCTACAAGCCGGGGCCCGCGCTGGTGGGGGAGAAGGGCGGCTACGAGTACACCGCCGACCTCATCCGCGGCTTCGGGATGACGCGGTACTCGGGTTCGGGCTGCACCGGACGCTACGGCGGGTACGAGTTCCCGACGATCCCCTACGCGGGCGAACTCGTCGACGGCGTGCTGCCGTCCAACCCGTCCGACGACATCAAGAAGTACTACCTGAAGTTCGACCACGCGAACGAGAAGGCCGAGCCCGGCTACTACCGCGTCGGCCTGGACAACGGGGTGACCGCCGAGCTGACCGCGAGCGCCCGGACGGGCGTGAGCACGTTCGACTTCCCGGCGAGCGGCGACGCGACGCTCATCCTGGACGTGTCGGGGCCGAACAACCGCACGTACGGCAGCGAGGTCACGATCGACCCGGAGACCCGCACCGTCAGCGGGTGGATGCACGGCGCCGACATCTGCGACAACGGCAACCACTACCGGGCGTACTTCTCCACCACCTATGACCAGCCGTTCGCGTCGTACGGGGTGTGGAAGGACGGCGAGATGACCGCCGGGCGGTCGCACGTCCGCAAGGCGGGCGACGCCACGAACGTCGACTACCGGCACGACAACGGCGCCTGGATCACCTTTGCCGACGGTGCGAAGGTGACGGCGAAGACGGGGCTCAGCTTCGTCAGCGTGGAGAACGCCGCCGCGAACCGGGACGCCGAGGTCGGGCGGTCGGGCTTCGGCAAGGTCCGCAACGAGGCGGCGCGCCTCTGGAAGGACGCGCTGGGCACGATCGACGTGCGGGGCGGCTCCGACGAGGCGCGCACGAAGTTCTACACGGCGCTCTACCACTCGTTCCTGCACCCGAACGTCCGGGACGACGTCAACGGCGAGTACCTCGGGTACGACGGCAAGGTGCACACGGTCGGGAAGGGCCGGCACTTCTACATGAACTTCGCCGGGTCCGGGTGGGACATGTACCGGAGCCAGGCGCAGCTCATCGCGATGACGTTCCCGAAGGTGGCGAGCGACATCAACCGGTCGATCGTCCTGCTGACCGAGCAGACGGGCGGCTGGGCGCCCGGCGCGGCCCGGATGCAGGGCGACAACCTCCAGGTGATCGTGGCGACCCTCGACGACATGGGCGCCACCGACTACGACCGCGAGGCCGCGCTGCGGTCGATGGTCGGGACGCAGGTCCTCCCGGCGACGCGGACCACCCGGACGGACGGCTACCAGTACTTCGCCACCGGGATGATCGAGAACCGCAAGGGCGACTTCGCGACCTCGCGCGTGTTGGAGTACGCCGTGGACGACTTCGCGATCGCGCGGCTCGCCGAACGCCTCGGCGACGCCGAGTCCCACGCGTTCTTCATGGGCCGGGCCCAGAACTGGATGAACGTCTTCGACCCCGAGACCCGGCACATCCGCCCGCGGGAGCGCACCGGCTTCGACCGGGGCTTCGACCTGCGCGTCCGTGACGACGCCGCCGGGCGCGGGCAGTTCAACCAGTCGACCGGGTACCAGTACGGCTGGCACGTCCCGCACAACCTCGCGACGCTGATCGAGAAGCGCGGCGGGATCGAGGCGTCGACGAAGGCGCTCGACGTCCTCATGGAGGACCTCGACGCGGGCGCGTACACCAAGACCGGCAACTACCTGTCGAACCAGCCCGCGTTCGGCACGCCGTGGGTCTACAACTGGCTGCGGGCGCCGCACAAGACGACGGACGTCCTGTACCGCGCGGTCACCGAGATGTACGACACCACCCCGTCGGGCCTGCCGGGCAACGACGACCAGGGGTCCCTGAGCGCGTGGTACGTGTTCGCGAACCTCGGGGTCTACCCGGCGATCCACGGGACGGGCGACCTCGTCGCGACCGCGCCGATGTTCGAGCGGATCGTCATCGACCCGGCCGGCGGCGGCGAGCGCATCCGGATCAGGGCGCGCGGCGTCGAGGACGGGGCGCGCTACACCACCGGCCTGCGCGTGAACGGCCGCGCGCAGACCGCGTCGTGGGTCGGCGCGGAGGTCGTCCGGTCGGGCGGGAACCTCGTCTTCGAGATGTCCCGCACGCCCGGCGACTGGGGCACCGGCGCGGACGACGTGCCGCCCTCGTACACGGAGGGCGCCGACGCCCGCAACAACGCGGGCACCACGCCCGCGGGCCGCGGGAACCTCGGCTCGCTCGACCTGAGCGACTGGTCGCTGTCGCGCGAGGCCCTCGCCGCGGCGGGCGCCCGGCCGGGCGCCCGCCTCCCGCTCGGCGGCTCGGGCATCGCGTTCACCTGGCCGGACGCCGCACCGGGCGAGCCCGACAACTGGATCCCGCACGGCCAGCGGATCGACCTGCCGGACGAGCCGTCCACCGGCATCGCGTTCCTCGGCCTGGCGACGAACGGTCCCTCGGCGGGCACCGCGACGGTGCGGTACACCGACGGGTCGACGCAGCGGGTGGAGGTCGCGTTCCCCGACTGGGCGGCGTCCGCGTCCGGGGGCGCCACCGAGCTGGTCACCGTGCGGGGCCGCAACAACGCCGACGGCTCGGCGGGCGACGGCACGTTCCGCGTGTTCGCCTCCCGCACCGTGCCGCTCGACCCCGCCAAGGTCGTCGACGAGGTCGTCCTCCCCGAGGGCACCGACCGCGGCATCATGCACGTCTTCGACGTCGCGACGGCGCCGAAGACCGGCTGACGCACCGGCCGAACGAACCGGCCGGATGATCCGGCCGGAGAAACGCTCGCCCGTCCCGCCCGCTCAGGGCCGGGGCGGGCGACGCGCGGCGCGGCCGTCAGCGGACGGGCGCCAGGGCGGCGAACGCGCGGTCGACCAGCTCGCCGCGGTCGGCGTCGCCGTCGCGGCGGAGCCACTCGCGGCCCGCGGCGTCCAGCGCGGCGGCCGCGCACCCGGTGAGCAGGTCGGCGGTGAACGCGTCGAGCCCGGCGCCCGGCCGCTCGCGCAGCGCGGCAGCGATCCGCGCGCGCATCTCGTCCCGCCGCTGGTGCAGGCGCGCGCGCAGCGCGGGCGTCGACTCGATGAGCCGCAGCACCGCCGGATCCCGCTGCGCCGCGTGGATCCGCTCCTCCCACTCGCGCAGGACGATCCGCAGCGCCGTCCACGGCGGCTCGTCCGCCGGGCGCGACCGGACGGCCGCGGCGACCTCGTCGGCCAGGTCCTCGACGTCGCCGAACACGACGTCCTCCTTGGACGGGAAGTAGCGGAAGAAGCTGCGCTTGGACAGCCCCGCCGCCGCCGCGACGTCCTCGACCTTCGTCTCCTCGTAGCCGCGCTCGACGAACAGCCCGAGCGCCAGCTCCGCCAGCTCGGCCCGCACCGCGCGCCGCGTCCGTTCCCGCAGTCCCGAAACCCGCTCCCCGTTCACGCACCGAGGATACTTCATGGCATGCTGAGGCGAACATGTCACCCGGTGACAAGGAGATGAGATGAACGGCAAGACCGTCCTGGTGACGGGCAGCACCGGCGGGATCGGCAAGGAGACGGCGCGCGGGCTCGCCGCGCGGGGCGCGCGGGTGATCCTCGTCGGCCGCGACCGGGGCCGCGCGGACGCCGCCGCCCGCGAGCTCGGGCCCGGGGCCGCCGCGGTGACCGCGGACCTGTCCACGCTCGCCGGCCTGCGCGCCCTCGCCGCCGAGGTGCGCGCCCGGCACGACCGCCTCGACGTGCTCGTCAACAACCTCGGCGGCATGACCGCGGGGCGCACGCTCACCGCGGACGGCGTCGAGACGACGTTCGCGGCGAACGTCCTCGCGCCCTACACGCTGACCTGCCTGCTGCTGCCGCTGCTGCGCGCCGCCCCCGCCGCGCGCGTCGTCAACCTCACCGGCGGCATCCCCGGCGGCCCGCTCGACCCGGACAACCTGCAGGGCGAGAAGCGCTACCTGGGCTGGACGTTCTCCCAGTACAACCACGCGAAGACCGCCGTGATGGCGATGAGCCGCCGCTTCGCCGCCGTGGACGGCGTCAGCGTCAACGTCGCCTACCCCGGGCACGCCTACACGCCCGGCAACCGGGCCGCGACCGCCGCCGCGTTCCCGTACGCCTACCGGCCGGTCGTCCCGGTCCTGCGGCTGCTCGGGCCCCGGCTGCTGAACGACGTCGCCAAGGCCGCGCGGTCCAGCGTCCACCTGGCGTCCAGCCCGGAGATGGAGGGGGTGACCGGCGTCTACGTCGACGCGAAGGCGAAGCGCGTCCCGTGGCCCGCGAGCGTCCTGGACGAGCGCGCCTGCGACGCCGTCTGGGACCTGTGCGCCCGCCTCGGCGGCGTCGCCCCCTGAAGCCGGGCGCCCGGGGCGTCAGCGCGGTGCGGTCTGCCGGGGCGACGCGGTGAGCAGCGCGACCGCCGTGTCGACGATGCCGCGCTGCGCTGCGGGCGGGACCCCGGCGGGCCGCCGCACGGCGTTCCACCAGAGGCCGTCCAGCAGGACGAGGACCAGTTCGGCCAGCTCCTCGGGGGAGCGGTCGCGCGGGAAGTCGCCGGCCTCCTGCCCGCGGGCGAACGCCGCCCGGAGGTTCGCGCGCGCCTCGGCGTCGATCTCGTCGAGCGCCTCGGCGAAGGACGGACGGACGACGGCCTCGGCGTAGAACGCGGCCCAGATGCGGGCCTCGGCCAGGCCCCGCTCGTCCGCCGGGAGGAACGCCAGCAGCGCCCGGCGGAGCAGTTCGGGCACGGAGTCGCCGCCGGTGCCGCCCGGGACCCGGGCCATCCGGGCCCGCGCGGCCGCGACGGCCTGGTCGAACGCGAACCGGAGCATCTGCTCCTTGGTCGTGAAGTAGCGCTGCACCGCCCCGAGGGAGAAGCCCGCCTCGGCGGCGACCGTGCGCATGCTGACGCCGCCCAGCCCCTGCCGCGCGGCGATGCGGAACAGCGCGTCCGCGACGTCGCGGCGGCGCGCCTCCCTGTCCACCGATCTCGGCACCCGTCCATTGTGTCGCACCCGATGAGCATACATTCGTATCGATACAAATGTATTCTGCGTGTCATGACCACCCGCACCCCCCGCTCCGCCCGTGCCGCCCTCGCCGCCGGGACCGCCGCCGCGCTGACCGGACTCGCCGCGGCGGCGCTCGTCCTGCTCCCGCCCCCGTCCTGGACGGCCTGGCAGCTCGGCCTCCTGCTCGTGGAGTTCAGCCTGCTCGCCGCCGTGCCCGCCGCCGCGGGCCTCGCCCTGTCCCTGCTCGCCCGGCGGCGCGCCGCCGGGCGGTCCCGCGCCGCGGCGACGGCGGCGTCCGCCGCCAACGCGCTCGTCCTCGCCGGCGCGCTGCTCCCCGCCGCGAGCGCCTGGGCCGACGCGCGCTCCCACGGCGCGGACCTCGGGCTCGGCGACCACCTCGCGGGCCTGGCCACCACCGCCGACCGCGAACCCGAGACCGTCGTCTACGCGCGTCCCGGCGGGACGGCCCTCGAACTGGACGTGTGGCGGCCCAGGCCCGGCGGAGGTCCGCGGCCGGTCGTCGTCAACGTGCACGGCGGCGCCGAGGACCTCCCGCAGAGCCTCCTGCCGCGCTGGGACGCGTGGCTCGCCGACCGCGGCCACGTCGTCTTCGACGTCGACTACCGGGTGGCGCCGCCCGGCCGCTGGCAGATGCCCGCCGCCGACCTGCTGTGCGCGCTCGGCTGGATCGCCGAGCACGCGCCCGCGTACGGCGGGGACCCGGGCCGCATCGCGGTCATGGGCCAGTCCGCCGGCGGGCTCGCCGTCCTGCAGGCCGTCTACACCGCCCCCGGGCGGATCCCGCCGAGCTGCCCGGCGGAACCGGTGCCGGTCAGGACGGTCGTCGCGTGGTACTCGATCACCGACCTGGCGTCGGAGGCGGTCCCGTGGCGGCAGCGGCACTCGCCGATCGGCGCCGAGCTCGCCGCCGCGACCGAGACCATGATGGGCGGCTCGCCCGCCGAACGTCCCGCCGCGTACCGGGCCGCGTCGCCGATCCGGCACGTCCGTCCGGGGCTGCCCCCGACCCTGCTGATCCACGGCGGCCGGGACATGTTCGCCCCGCCGCGGGACTCCCGCGCCCTCGCCGCGCGCCTCACCGCGGCGGGCGTCCCGAACCGGCTCGTCGAGATCTCCCACGCCGGGCACATGTTCGACCTCAACTGGGGCGGCTTCGCGAGCCGGATCGCCCGGCACGCGATCGTCGGGCACTTCGCCGCGCACCTCCGGCCGCCCGCGTCCAGGCCGTAGGGTGAGACCACAGGCGAACGGACGGGAGGCCGCGGTGGCCGAGGCGACGCTGACCGAGGTGACGGCCGAGCTGGCCGCGCTCGACGACCCGAAGATCCGCGCGGTGAACGAGCGGCACGGTGACGATCACGGCGTAAATCTGGGCGCGCTGCGCGCGATCGCGAAGCGGCTGAAGACGCAACACGACCTCGCGCGCGAACTCTGGGGGACGGGCGACACCGCGGCGCGGCTGCTGGCGCTGCTGATCTGCCGCCCCAAGGCGTTCGAGCGCGCCGAGCTGGACGCCATGCTGCGCGAGGCCCGCACCCCGAAGGTGCACGACTGGCTCGTGAACTACGTCGTGAAGAAGAGCCGGCACGCCGAGGAGCTGCGCGTGGCCTGGTTCGCCGACCCCGACCCCGTGGTCGCGAGCGCCGGGTGGGCGCTGACCACCGAACGCGTCCGCAAGAAGCCGGACGGCCTCGACCTCCCCGGCCTGCTCGACGTCATCGAGGCGGAGATGAAGGACGCCCCGGAACGCCTGCAGTGGGCCATGAACGAGTGCCTGGGCCACATCGGGATCGAGCACGCCGAGCACCGCGCCCGCGCGATCGGCATCGGCGAGCGCCTGGAGGTCCTCAAGGACTACCCGACCTCCCCGGGCTGCACGTCCCCCTACGCGCCCGTCTGGATCAACGCGATGGTGAGCCGCCGCTAGCGGCAACCCGCGACCCGCAACCCGCAGCGGGGCGCGATCGTTGTGCGGGCATGGCCGCCATCGCGTTCATGACGATCCCCGGGCTCGTCCTCGGGCTGCTCCTGTTCGCCGCCCTCGACCACGCGGGCCTGTGGGCGCACCGCAGGTTCCGCCTGCCGTGGCGCCGTGACGAGACCGGCCGTCCGGTGTCGTCGATCGTGGTCGGCGAGCTGGACGCGTTCTTCCACGGCACCCACCGCCACCGGCAGGACGAGCGCGCCTCGTCGCTGATGCTGCGCGACGAGGAGGGCGACGCCGCGCCCCCGCGCACCCGCGTCGACCTCGACGCCGGCACCGCGATCGTCCGGCGCCCCTGACGCCCGCCGGTCCCGCAACCGTTGGCAGTGCCAACGATTGGCTTACGGGCGAGAGGTGACGTCCGCGGCGCGCCGTCCGGGCGGGCGCCCGGGCGGTCAGCCGAGGAGGCCGCGGCGGTAGGCCTCGCCGACGGCGGCGGCGCGGTCGCGCACGCCGAGCTTGTCGTAGATGTGCAGCAGGTGGGTCTTGATGCTGGCCTCGCTGATGAACAGTTTGGCCGCGGCCTGGCGGTTGGACGCGCCGTCCGCGACCAGGGCCAGCACCTCGATCTCCCGCCCGGTGAGCGCGGCCCGGTCCGGCCGGCGCACCCGGTTCATCAGCCGGCCCGCCACGGACGGCGACAGCACCGGCTCGCCGGCGGCCGCGGCGCGGACCGCGCGCAGCAGCTCCTCGGTGGGCGCGTCCTTGAGCAGGTAGCCGGTGGCGCCCGCCTCGACGGCGGGCAGCACGTCCGCGTCGCCGTCGAAGGTCGTCAGCACCAGCGTCTTGATCTCCGGGTGGGACGAGCGCAGCGCGGTGATCGCGGCCACCCCGTCCATCTCGGGCATCCGCAGGTCCATGAGGACGACGTCGACGCGGAGCGCCGCGGCCCGCTCGACGCCCTCGCGGCCGTTGGCCGCCTCGCCGGCCACGTCGATGTCGGGTTCGGTCTCGAAGGCCGCGCGCAGCCCGCCGCGCACGATCGGGTGGTCGTCGACGATCAGCAGCCGGATCATCGCTCGTCCGGCGGCGGCCCGGCCTGCAGGGCGGGGACGGTGGCGCTGACGGCGGTGCCCTCGCCGGGCGCGCTCTCGATCTCCAGCGTGCCGCCGACGCCCTGCACCCGCTGTCTCATGCTGCTCAATCCGAATCCCTTGCCGCCGCTCCCGTCGATGCCCCTGCCGTCATCGCGGATGTCGAGCAGCGCGACGTCCCCGGCGTAGGACAGGGTGAGGCCGGCCCGGGTGGCGGCGGCGTGCTTGCCGATGTTGGCCAGCGCCTCCTGCGCGACGCGGAACAGGGCGACCTCGATGGCCGGGCTGAGCGGCACCCGGTCGCCGGTCACCTCGACGTGCAGCTCGACGCCGGACGTCCGGGACCAGTCGCGGGCCAGCGAGGACATCGCCTCGGGCAGGTGGGCGTCGTCCAGCCGCTGCGGCCGCAGCGCCTCGACGGACCTGCGGGCCTCGGCCAGGCTCTCCCGGGCGAGGGAGAGCGCCAGGTCGACGTGCTCGGCGCCGTCCGGGACGCGCTGGGCGGCGCGGAGCTGCGTGATGATCCCGGTCAGGCCCTGCGCCAGGGTGTCGTGGATCTCGCGGGCCATCCGCTGCCGTTCGTCCAGCACGCCCGCCTCCCGCGCCTGCGCGACGAGCCGGGCGTGCAGCGCGGCGTTGTCCTCCAGCGTGGCCTCGAGGTCGGTGACCGCCTTGCGGTACCGGCGCTGCCGCTCCTCGAGCCGGATGCCCAGGATGTGCCCGCCGCCGATCGTGAGGGTCTGCACCGCGACGATCACGGCGTGGAGCGCGGCGAGCTGCAGGGGGTCCTGCGACCAGTCGACCACCGGGCCGTACAGGACGACGGAGGTGGCCGCCACCGCGGCGAACGTCCATTTCGACGGCGCGAACCGGGCGGCCAGGAAGAAACCGGAGATCGTGTAGATGAGGAAGACGGGGTCGTTCAGGGAGAGCGCGGCGGCGGTGGCGAGCACCCCGGCGAAGTGGACGGCGACCGCCGCCCGCCGGTCGGGCAGCAGCGTGTGCGCGCCGATGAGCCACGCCAGCGTCAGCGCCGCGAGCGCCAGGGTGACGGGGGCTCCGCCCGCCGACCGGCCGGGCGCGGCGAGGCTCAGCGCCAGCGAGACGCCCAGCGTGAGGTACGGGACCAACTCCACGAAGCGCTCGAAACGCCGTTCCCATGTCGTCACGGCGAAGGGGTCGGTCATGGCGACGAGCCTAGACGCATCGGGATCAGGACGGCGTAGCCGTACATCAGCAGGCCGAGGGCGATCATGCAGGCGATCGTGGGCCACTGCCAGACCTCGGGCAGATGCAGGGCGAGGAACCAGACGCGGTCCTCGACACCGATGATCTTGAAGGCCATCGGCACCAGCCCCTGCGGGAACAGCGGCAGCCACGCGATGGAGTAGCAGCAGGTGACCGCGATGCGGTGCTTGAGCGGCAGGTCGGACATCGTCGGCTTGCCCTGGTCGCGCGCCGGCTCGGGCGCGGGGCCGTGCTTCATGAGGTTGAGCAGCTCCGGCCCGGACGCGGCGAGCCTGCGGTGGGCGAGCGCGCCGAGTCCCCAGACCGCGAGGGCGCCGGTCGCCAGCCCGACCGGCACGCCCGCCCACGGCCAGAACGGGACCACGGCGGCCACCGGCAGCGCCGCGGCGGGCACCGCGACCAGCATCAGCCAGACGAGCCCGGTCTCGGCGCCCTCGTCGGCGCCGGTGCTGAGCGGGTTGCCGCCGCGCTTGTGCGGGTCGGTGCCGGGGACGAGGCAGGCCACCGCGACGAGGACGATCAGTCCGGCCGCGCCGCCGAGCACGGCGGGCAGCAGCCCGAGCACCCACGGCCACGCCCAGCCCTCGCCGCTGACCGCGGTGCCGGCCAGGGTGAGCAGCACGGCGGGCGGGCCCACCACCAGCAGCCAGGCGAGTTGCCTGCCGCGGACGTCCGCGCGTTCGGCGCCCGGCGTCATGAGCGTCAGCCAGAGCGCCGTCCCGTCCGTGCCGTACATGTTGGCCGACGTGCCCGCGGCCATCACCACCGCGATCAGCCCGGTGAACGGCACCATGATCCACGAGTCGAGGGCGACGAGCAGCAGCGGGAACACCAGCGCGTAGGAGAACGCGACGCTCAGCAGCTGGATCCGCACCAGGTCCCGCCACCAGGCCCGCAGCTCCTTGGCGGCCACCGCGCGGGCGCCGCCGGCGAGGGGGAACGGGCGCGGCCGGCCGCGGCGGGCGGGCACGCCGCCGCGCGCCGCCGAGGTCACGCGCCGGGCCAGCAGCGCGGCCCAGGCCGACAGCAGCAGCGCGACCGCCGCGCCGCCGCCGGCCAGGACGGCGAGCGCCACCGGCCAGGACGACTCGACCGCGGCCACGCCCCACCCGGACGGCAGGACTTTGAGCAGGCCGTCGGCCCACGCCAGTCCGTCGCCCGCGCCGAGCGCGGCGGCGGGGGCCCACCCGTTGCCGGCCAGCGCGATCGCCGACCCCATGACGGCCCCCGCGGCCGCGGCCGTGGCGCGGGACCGGACGAACAGCGCCAGCAGCGCCACCACGACCCGGGACAGCACCACCATCACGACCAGCGTGAGCACCGCGGCGGGCAGCCCGACCAGGACGCCGAGCAACCCGAACCGGGCGCCGTGCACGGGCAGCGAGAGCAGCGCCACGAGGGTGACCGCCGGCGCGGGCCCGGCGAACGCGCCGGCCAGCAGCGCGGCGGCCTTGCGGCGCGGCGTCGCCGGGATCATGGCGAAGTACTCGGGCCGGAGCGACTCGTCGCCGCCGCCGAGCAGCACCGGGCCGAAGACCCAGCCCATCAGCCAGCAGGCCAGCGCCGCCGGCAGCAGCTCCGGCCACAGCACGGCCACCGCGATCGTGCCCGCCGCCAGCGCCAGCCCGATCAGCACGCCGCCGGCCAGCGTCGCCGCCCGGTCGCCGCGCATCGAGTGCCGCAGCACCGCCAGCCGCATCCGGATCAGGACGTGAGCCATGCCAGCCCCTCCCGTCCGGCGGTGCGGGCGCCGACCAGGTCGACGAACGCGTCTTCGAGGGACCCGGCGCCGCGCACCTCGGCCAGCGGGCCCGCCGCGGCGACCCGGCCGCCGGAGACGACGGCCACGTGGTCGCAGAGCTGCTCGACCAGGGCCATGACGTGGCTGGAGACGATCACCGCGCCGCCGCCCTCGACGAACCGGCGCAGGATCGTCCGGATCGTGGCGGCGGAGACGGGGTCGACGGCCTCGAACGGCTCGTCCAGGACCAGCAGCCGGGGCGCGTGCAGCAGCGCGACGGCCAGCCCGATCTTCTTGCGCATGCCCGTGGAGTACTCGATGACCAGCGTCCGCTCGGCCGAGTCGAGTTCGAGGACGCGCAGCAGCTCGTCCGCGCGCTCGGCCACGACGCCGGGCGGCAGGCCGCGCAGCAGGCCGAGGTAGGTGAGCACCTCGCGGCCGGTCAGCCGCTCCGGCATCGCGTTGCCGTCGGGCAGCACGCCCACCAGCGCCTTGGCCTCCACGCCCGAACGCCAGACATCGACGCCGAAGATCTCCGCGCGGCCCGCGTCCGGACGCAGCAGCCCCACGGCCATCGCCAGCGTCGTCGTCTTGCCCGCGCCGTTCGGGCCGACCAGGCCGTAGAACGATCCGGCGGGCACGGTCAGGTCGACGTCGTCGACCGCGACGTGGTCGCCGAACGCCTTGCGGAGCCCGGTGGCGGTGAGCGCGGCGGGCGGTGGTGTTTCCATGTGCCGAGCATCGCGCCGGACGCCGCGGCCCGGATCGCCCGCGCGGCGACCGCGGCGGTGGATCCCGGCATCGACCGATCGGTTGATGCCGGGACCGACGATCGGTCGCGGCTAACCGGCGACGCGGCGCCGGAGCAGGCAGAACTCGTTTCCCTCCGGATCGGCGAGGACGTACCACGGCTCCTCGCCGGTCTGGCCGACGTCGGCGTGCCGCGCGCCCGCGGCGAGGAGCCGTTCGAGTTCGGCGTCCTGGTCGCGGTCGGTGGCGTTGACGTCGAGGTGCAGCGGCAGCTTGCCCTTGCGGGGCTCGTCGCTCGGGCTGAGCACCAGCGTGGGCCGGAAGTCGCCGTCCCCGTCCGGCGGGCCGATCTCGACGGCGCCGTCCTCCCTGAGCAGCACCACGTAGCCGAGCACCTCGCACCAGAACCGGGCGAGTTCCTCCGGGTCGCGGCAGTCCAACACGAGTTCTGTGATGCGGCAGGCCATGCGCCGTGCCTATCCCAGCCGCACCGCACGCGCAACTCCCGCCCCCCGGTACACGCGACGGGTTCCGCGCGGACACGCCGCGTTGGCCGCGCGATCACACACGGTCGGCATCGTGATCGCGTTGCCGACCGAGTGAAAGGCTCCCGATGCGAAAGCTCGCGCTGCGCGCCCTCGTCCCCCTGATCGGCCTGTCCGTCGCCTTCGGCTCCGCCGGGACGGCGTCCGCCGCGCCCGCCGGCGCCGACGTCATCGCCCACCGCGGCTCGTCCGGCATCACGCCGGAGAACACGCTGACCGCCGTCCGGACCGCGATCCGCCAGAAGGCGGACTTCGTGGAGATCGACGTCCAGCGGTCCAAGGACGGCCGCCTGGTCAACTTCCACGACTGCACCCTCGAACGCACCACCGACGTCGAGGAGCGCTTCCCCGGCCGTCCGACCTACCGGGTGTCGGACTTCACCTGGCGGGAGCTGCGCACCCTCGACGCCGGGTCGTGGTTCCACGAGCGCTACGCGGGCGAGCGCATCGCCTCGGTGGGCGAGGTCGTCCGGACGGTCCGCGGCAAGACCGGGCTGCTCGCCGAGATCAGCCCGTGCGGTCACTACGACGGCCTGCCGGAGGACCTCGCCCGCGAGCTGCGCGCCACGCCCGGCTACCTCGACCGGGCCGTGGCGCGGGGCGAGCTCGGCGTCCAGTCGTTCGTGGTCGAGGACGCCAGGCGCTTCAACGAGCTGCTGCCCGAGGTGCCGATCGGCGTCCTGGACGCGGAGCGGCCGACCGACGCCGAGCTCGTCGCGCTGAGCGCGTGGGCGGACGACGTCAACCCGCAGCACACGGTGACCGACCGGGCCCTCGTCGACCGCGTCCACGCCCTCGGCATGGGCGTCAACGTGTGGACGGTCAACGAGCCCGGCCGGATGCGCGCCATGCTCGACCTGGGCGTCGACGGCGTCATCACCGACTACCCGCAGTCGCTCACCCAGCGCTGACGGCGGCCCGTCAGCGGACGTTCACGTCGATGCAGGCGTAGAAGGCGTTGGCGGTGTCGGCGATGTTCCACACCGCCAGCACCTTCTGCCGTCCGCTCACACCGCCGAGATCGACCGTGTGGGTCATGGTGGCGGCTCCCACTTGATGGGGCCGCAGTCGACGATCCCGGCCGCGCACTGCGCCTGGCGGCTCATCGGCGCGGAGACGTAGCCGTGCGCGAACGCCGACGTGGCCGGAATGACGGCGGGTCCAGTGGATAGGAGACTTTCCTATCGGTTTCCCGGGACGCTAACCCCGCCTCCCGAGGCGACCAATATCCCGGGGGGTCCCCGGCGGACGCCCGGATCGACCAGTGCAGATCGGCGACCGAACCGGCGGCGAGCCGTCCGGGAGAACGTGAACAACCGCTGACGGCCCGGACGGACCGTCGGCGACATGTGCCCGGACGGCGCTACCTGTCGAGGACCAGGTCGGCGGCGCGGGCGAGGACCTCGGCCCGGGACCGGCCCTCGTGGTCGGCGGCGAGGGAATGGTGCCCGATCGCCACGCAGAACGCGATCAGGCTGCGCGCCTCGACCTCGTCGGGATCGGCGCAGAACGTCCCGATCATCTCCCGCAGCAGGGCCATCCGCCGGTTGTCCACCCGCCGCAGCCGCGCCGCGACCGCCTCGTCGCGCCGCGCCCAGTCGCGGACCGCGAGGTCGATGGGGAGCAGCCGCTCGCCGGAGAAGGTGAGCATGCCCGCGCGCTGCGCCCTGGTCCTCGGGTCGCCGCCCTCCCGCTCGACCCGGTCGATCACCTCGTCGGTGCTCTCCCGCTCCCAGGCGTCCAGCATCGCCTCCAGCAGCGCGTCACGGTCGGCGAAGTACCCGTAGAACCCGCCCTTGGTGACGCCGAGCCGCTTGGCGAGCGCCTCCACCCGGACGGCGTCCGGCCCGCCGTCGGCCAGCGCCCGCAGACCTTCCTCCACCCACCTGTCGCGCGGTGTGCGAGCAGCGCCCACGTTGTGTCCCACCTCACCCGTCCGCTGGATATACGCAACCGTATATTCCGGTCTACCCTCGCCTTATACGTAGGCGTATATCGGGATGGTAGTCCAGAAAGGCGGGCAGCGCCCATGAGGCTTCCCCTGTCGGCGCACACCGACCAGCCGTGGCGGGTCCACGAGATCACCCGCGACTTCCGGCTCGAGGACGTGTGGTCCTTCCGCACCCCCGGCGCGGGGCCGGACGACTTCCCGGCGATGCTGGAGGCGATGCGGACGCGCGGCGGGTTCGCCGAGCAGGCGCCCGTCGTCAAGTTCCTGTTCGCGGTGCGCTGGAAGCTCGGCGCCCTGTTCGGCTGGGACGCGCCCGAGGACGGCATCGGCAAGCGGGTCCGCTCGCTGCGCGACCGCCTGCCGGGCGACCTCCGCGACACCGTGGACGCCTCCGCCGCCGGCGACAGCCCGTTCGACCCCGTGTACCGGCTCGGCGACGAAGCCGTCAACGAACTCGCGAACAAGACCGTCCACACCCTCATGCACCTGGGATGGGTGCCGACCGCACGCGGCGAGCACGAACTGCGGATGGCCGTCCTGGTCAAGCCCAACGGCCGGTTCGGGCGGTTCTACATGGCGCTCATCGCGCCGTTCCGCCACCTGATCGTCTACCCGGCCCTGACCCGCCAGTGGGAACGCGCCTGGCGGAACCGGACGGCCGGCGCCCCGCCCGCCGTCACCGCCGAGGTCGGCGCCCGCGAGGTCCCCGAGCCCGTCCGCGCCCTGAGCAACCTGCCCGCGATCGACTACGTCGACCGCTTCACCGTCGCCACGGACACGGACGCGACCCCGGAGCAGTGGGCCCGCGCGATGTTCGGCGACGTCCCCACCCCCGGCGAACGGCTGATCTGGCAGGGCATCCTCGGCCTGCGGCTCAGCCGAGGGCCGTCACCGGACACCGTCGCCGGATGGCGCATCGCCGACCGGGGAGAAGGCTGGATCCTGCTCGAGGCCGCCTCCGGGTTCCTGAGCGGCAACCTCCTCGTCCAGACGACCGGCGAACGGACGTCGCTCAGCACCTTCCTGCACTACGACCGCCCCCTCGGCCGGGCGCTCTGGCCCCCGCTGTCCGCCGTCCACCGCACCCTGGCCCCCCGCCTCCTCCGCGAGGCGGCGACGAAGGTCAACGCTGCTTGAGCTCGTCCACGAGCGAGCGGAAGGCCCCCCGACCGAGGACGAACATGGGCCCGTCCGGGTCCTTGGAGTCCCGCAGCGCGACGCCACCCGCCATGGCGGCCAACTCCACGCACTCGTGGCCTTGGTCGTTGCTCTGCTCAGCCTTACGCCACTGGCCAGGGCCGACCCGCGCGACCTCGACGCAAGCACCGCCGTGATCGTTGCTGTAGTGGGACACGCGCCACTGTTCAGGGGAGATGCGTGCGACTTCGACGCATGACCCGCCTTGGTCGTTGCTCTGGCTGGCCTTGCGCCAGTGGCCTGGGCGGACGCGCGCGACCTCCACGCACTCGCCGCCTTTGTCGTTGCTTCGGGTGGCTTTGCGCCAGGTGATGGGGTCCATGCTGGCCCGTCCTCGCGAGTTGCCGACGATGAGTTGAGCGTAAGCGGGACACGGGGAGCGGGCTAGAGCCCCGGCCGGGTGCGGCCGGGGCGAGTGCTCAGTGCTGCTTGAGGTCGTTCACGAGCGCACGGAAGGCGTGCTGGTCGAGGACCAGCTTGGGCCCGTCCGGGTCCTTGGAGTCCCGCACACCGACACTGCCATCCAAGCTGGCCAGTTCCACACAAGCCCCACCGTGCTCGTTGCTTCGTCTGGCTTTGCGCCAGTTCACAGTGTCCATCGCGTTATCGCCTTCCGTATGAACTCAAGGGAGTCGCTGACGCTCAGTGCGCGAGCCTGCATCTCCGCGAATGCGCTGACGAGGTGCAAGATATCTCCTGAATCGTCCGACGTGATGCCCCCGGCGGAGGTCTCCAGGTAGACGAGCTCCTCTCCAGTGGGTTGCGTCGCGATGTTGAAGGACCCGGAGATGCCCTTGTAGTGCGCTACGGGAGCGACTTGCAGGGTGACGTTCTCCCAGTGAGATGCTTCGAAGAGGTGTTCGCATTGGTTGCGCATCACCTCAGGCGTCCCGACCTCACGTGCGAGGACGGTCTCACTCAGGACCACCACGATCTTGGGGGGTGGTTCGAACTTAAGTATCTGTTGCCTCTTGAGGCGAGCCTCAAGATCAGCTTCGTTGGGCAAGAGAACTCGAGCGTAATCGACCGTTTGAAACAAGCCGTCCACGAACGTCTCCCCATAGCTGCGCAGCAGTGCAGCTGAGGCTTCGGCGCGAGAGAAGTCCACGAACCAACGGGGGTACTTGGCCTTTTGCATGAGTTCGTCCCACGCATCGGTAAGCGTTCGGCCGGTGCCGAGGGCTGTATCGAGGCGCTCCGCGAAGTCGCGGCGGCAGCGTGTGTTGCCGCTCTCGACCTGGGAGATGTACGACCGGGTGACCGTGGCCAGGTCGGCCAGTGCTGCACGGGTTATGCCGGCCTCCTCGCGCAGACGAGCGACTTCGCCGCCGAAGGATTTGAGGGCAGGGGAAGACTTACGAGCGGCCACAGTGAACCTCCAGTTAAGCGATGTGTAGCGCCAGTAATTAATCGGAGTGCGTCGCTTCGCTTACCTAGTAACACTACGCCTCGGAGTGGAGTCTGTGCGGTGAGTCACGAAAATTCGGAGGTGGTCACCGTGGGGATTCCGGCGTCGATCGTCGTGCCGGCGGACGTGGGGCGGTGAAGACCGCTCGCGACTGGGTGGGGGACACGCTCGGGACGTGGGGGCGGGACGCGTACATCGCGAAGGTCGTCGTGTCGGAGCTGGTCACGAACGTCGTCCGGCACACGGGCAGCGCGACCGCGACCGTCCGGGTCATGCTCGCGGACCGGGGGACCGTCGTGGAGGTGCTCGACGGGTGCGACGCGATGCCGGAGGTGCGGGACGTCGACGTCCTGAGCGAGGACGGGCGGGGCCTGGCGATGCTCGGGGCGCTCGTCAAGGACTGGGGCGCGCAGCCGGTCGCGGGCGGCGGCAAGGTCGTGTGGGCGCTGCTGCCCGAGGAGGACGGGTGACCGACGTCATCCCCGTCCTGCACCGGGCGTTCCCGGCGTGGGGTTTCTCGGTGCGGGACGGGGAGTGGCGTGCGTCCGGGCGGGTGTTCGTCGCGGCGACGTCGCTCGAACTGCTCCTCGCCTGGATCACGGTGATCGAGGTCCCACCGGGCTCCGAAGCCGCTGCGGAACTCCCCGGCATGATGAATGATCTTTCGGGACTTTCCGCCCACGTCCGGTGCCGTCGCCCTTGAGGAGCGCTCCATGGAGCCCACGTTCGCCGATTTCTCCAGCGATCCCGCGCTGCTGGCCAATGCCGAGGTGAAGTACCGCTCCTGCCACTTCGGCGGAAGCCACCTCAAGCTCGCCGCCGGCGGGTCCGTGAGGTTCGCGTTCACGGTGGAGGAGGGCGAGGAGATCCTGGAGGCGACGCTCAAGGTGACCGCGCTGGTCTCCAAGATGGGGCCGTCGCCGGGGTACGCGCCGATGAGCATCCTCGTCAACGGGGAACCGCTGGTGGCGCACCTGACGATCCCCGGCGGCGGGGACCTGCCGCAGACCTGCGTGTTCGCCGTTCCGGGACGGTGGCTGCGGCCGGGACGGAACCGGGTGCAGGTGCGCAGCGGCGTCGACGCCCGCACGATGCTGTGGCTGTACCGGATCACCGTCGACTCCGTCTATGAGCGGGACCGGTCGGAGCGGGCGCTGGGCGCGGCGGCCGCGCGGCGTTCGGTGTTCGCCTACGCCACCGAGCAGCGCGCGCACGACCCCGCGTCGGGGCCGCATGGCTGGGAACCGTCGGGACGGCTGCTCGTCCACATCGACCGCGGCGAGGAGGCGCTGCCGGCGCAGGTCTCGTGGCGCGGTGCGGACGGGGCGGAGGCGGCGGTGAGCTTCCAGTCGGCCATGGGCGACTTCCACGGCTACCGCCGCGACCCGCGCGGCGGGCTGGCCGAGTACCGGGGCCGCCTCGCGGACCGGTGGGCGTACCCGGAGGGCATCGAGGGCGCCGCGCTGCACCGTTTCCGCACCGAGGAGGGCTGGGGAGGCCGCTGGCACACCTCCGGCGAGCTGCGGCTGCTCGTGGCGGACGGCGGCGCGCCGGTGGAGCGGATCACCTGGCGCGACCAGCGGGAGAACTCCGGTTCCGTCGCGTTCGAGCCGGGCGCCGCGGGCTTCCTCGGCTACTACCAGCGCGTCAACGAGGGCCCCATCGGCTACCGGGGCGTCGCCGTGCAGGACGGCGACCCCGCGCGCTGAACGACGGGCGGGCGGCTGTCGGTCCGTTCCCCTACCGTGGGGCAGCATGGACGATCTTCCCCCCGCCGTTCCGCGCGTGCTCGTCGAGCCGCCCTGGACGCGCGACCGTGCGTCCGCCCCGGTCGTCGTCACCGGTCTGACGCCTCCCGGGCCCGGTCCGCTCAGGTGGGAGGACGACGAGCAGGAAGCATGGCTCCAGCGGGCCTGGTTGACGGTGTTCGTGAAGCGCCCGGACGATCATCCGTTCTGGGACGAGGCTCGGGAGCGCTTCCTGTCGGGCGAGACGCGCTTCGTTCAGCAGGCGAACACCCTGGTGATCGGCCCCGAACGGGCGTTCGGCGACCTTCTCCCGCTGTTCCTGGAACGCGCCGAGGAGCCGTCGCGGAACGGCGGCGCCAAGCTGGACGAACTCGACGAGTTCGAGCTGATGCCGCTCGTCGCCCGGTACGGCGCGCGGGTGCGCGACCTGGCGGTCCGCGCGGCGCAGCGGCGGCCCGCCGACCTCGGCGCGGTGCTGCGGCCCTACCTCGACGTCGAGGTGGCGCGGCTGATGGCGGACTGGCTCGTCCGGCTCAAGTGGTCGGGCGAGACCGCGCGCGGGTGGCTGCGGCGGCACGGGACGGACGCCGTCCCGTTCCTCGTGCCCGACGCGCTCGGCGCGCGCCGGGCGGCGCGGGACCGGGCCGCCGCCGGGCTGCGGGTGGTCGCGGAGGAGCACGGCCGGGACGCGGTCGTCGCGGCGGCGCGCGTCCACGGCGAGCGGGCCGCCGACGCGGTGGCGGACCTGGTGGACGCGGGGGCGCCCGCCGTGCCGGTCAAGGAGCCGCGCATCCCGCGATGGCTGGACGTCGCGTCCCTTCCCCGCCCGGCGACCGCCTCCGGGCCCCTGGACGACGCCGCGTTCGGCAACCTCGTGAAGCTGCTGATGCTCCCGGAGCCCGAGCTGGACGACGTCCGGACGGCGTGCACGAGGCTCCCGGACCTTGCGTGGGCGGTCTTCGAGGCGTGGCGCGCGGCGGGCGAGCCGAACGGGAACGCGTGGGCGCTGGCCCGGCTCGGCGACCTCGGGGACGACGGGACGGTGCGGCGGGCGGCGCCGCTCGTCCGGGAGTGGATCGCGGCGCGCAAGCACGCCAAGGCCGGCCGGATGGTGGAGGACGTCCTCGCGCGGATCGGCACCGACGCCGCGCTGGAGCAGCTGAACCTCATGACCCGCCGGTCGTTCCCCGGCGGGGCCCGCGAGGACGCGCGGCTCGCGCTGCTGGACGCGGCGCGGCGGCGCGGCCTCACCGAGGAGC
Organism: Spirillospora sp. NPDC052242; assembly: GCF_040679555.1. Classification (NCBI taxonomy): domain Bacteria; kingdom Bacillati; phylum Actinomycetota; class Actinomycetes; order Streptosporangiales; family Thermomonosporaceae; genus Spirillospora; species Spirillospora sp. NPDC052242. The sequence continues at coordinate 3,929 of NZ_JBFAUZ010000022.1, read as the reverse complement.
GGCTCGCCGACCGGCTCGTCCCCGACCTCGGCCTCGGCACGGACGGGACGCTGACCCTCGACTACGGCCCCCGCCGGTTCACGGTCGGTTTCGACGAGGGGCTCAAGCCGTACGTGACGGACGGGAGCGGGAAGCCGCGCAAGACGCTCCCCAAGCCGGGCGCGAAGGACGATCCCGAGCTGGCGCCCGCCGCGCACCGGCGGTTCGCCGCGCTGAAGAAGGACGCCCGCACGGTCGCCGCCGACCAGATCGTCCGGCTGGAGACGGCGATGGTGACCGGCCGCCGCTGGACGGCTGCCGAGTTCCGGACGTTCGTGGTGGGGCACCCGCTGATGCGGCACCTCGCGGCGCGGCTGGTCTGGACGGCCGGGGAGGACGCGTTCCGCGTCGCCGAGGACGGCACGTTCGCGACCGTCCGGGACGGGACGTACGCGCTCCCGGCGGACGCGTCGATCGGCATCGCGCACCCGCTGCGCCTCGACGTCCCGGCGTGGTCGGAGGTGTTCGCCGACTACGGCATCCTGCAGCCGTTCCCGCAGCTCGGACGTCCGGTGGCGGTACTGGACGAGCGGGAGCGCGCGGCGCGGCGGCTGGTCCGGTTCGAGGGCCGCACGACGGGGTTCGGGCCGGTGCTCCGGCTGGCGCGGAAGGACTGGGAGCGGTCGTCCCCGCTGGAGAGCGGGGTCGAGCCGGGGATCTTCCGGACGGTCGGGGAGAAGGCGCACCTCGCCGTGGAACTCGACCCGGGCATCGCGGCGGGCGAGCCGGAACGCTTCCCCGAGCAGCGGATCCGGCGCGTGCAGGTCGTCACCGACCTCGACGCCTGGTGGTGGCGGGCGCCCGACGTCGAGGACCCGGCGGCGCCGCGCCTCGGCGACCTCGACCCGGTGATCGTCTCGGAGGTGCTGGTCGACCTCGCGACGCTGGAGTAGCCCGCGGGCGGCGGCGAACTTTCCCGCCGCGGCCCGCGTCGCACTGGTGCAGGTTCACGACGAGCCCCTCGGGAGCGGCCCGTGTCGCGGTGGCAGGTGTCCGGATTCGAGGAGGTCCGCGAGCTGGGACGCGGCGGGCAGGGACGGGTCGTGCTGGCGCGGCACGCGGAACGCGGCACCCCCGTCGCGATCAAGTACCTGCCCGCCGGTGCCGACCCGGACGCGCGGGAGCGGTTCCGGCACGAGGCGCGGATGCTCGGACGGGTCGACGACCCGCACGTGGCGCGGCTGTACCGGCTGGTCGAGCACGGCGACGAACTCGCCATCGTGATGGAGGCGGTGAACGGGGTCTCGTTCAAGGAGATCCTCGAACGGTACGGGCGGCTCGAGCCCGAGGCGGCCCTCGCCGTCCTGAAGGGGTCGCTGCGCGGGCTCGCCGCGGCGCACGCCGTCGGGGTGGTGCACCGCGACTACAAGCCCGCGAACGTGATCGTCCCCGCCGACGGGCGCAGCAGGCTCATCGACTTCGGCGTCGCCGGGGCCGCGGGCACCGTGTCCGGCGCGGGCACGCCGCTCTACATGGCGCCCGAGCAGTGGCGCGGCGAGCCCGCGACGGCCGCGACCGACGTCTACGCCGCGACCTGCGTGTTCTTCGAGAGCCTCACCGGCCGCCGCCCGTACGGGCCGGGGGACCGCGCGACGATCATGGCCGGGCACCTGTCCGGGGACGTCCCGGTGGAGGACGTGCCCGCGCCGCTGCGCCCGCTCGTCCGCGCGGGCATGGCGAAGGACCCGGCGGAGCGTCCGGCGGGCGCCGCGGAGTTCGTCGAGCGGCTGGACGAACTGGCGCGCGCCGCCTACGGGCCCGGCTGGGAGTCGGCGGGGGTGCGCGCCCTCGCGGGCGCCGCCGTGGCGTTCGCCGCGCTGTTCCCGCTCGCCGCCGGGCTCGTCCCGGCCGGGGCGGGCGCGGCGGGCGCGGCGGCGGGGGCGGGAGCGGGGGCGGGGGCGGGCGGCCTGCTCGCCGCGGTCGGCACCAAGACCGCCGCCGCCGTCGCGGGCGCGGCCGTCGTCGGCGTGACCGCCGGGGGCGTCGCCGTCTCCCGGACGTCCGGACCGGAGGCGGCGCGCGACACCGCCGCGGTGCGGAGCGGCCCCACCGCACGGGCGACCCCGGCGGGCGTGCCGCTGCGGATCGGGAAGTTCACGATCCGCGCCCCCGCGGCGTGGAAGGCCTTCGAGCTCCCCTACTTCCGCGGGGGGATCGAAACCCCTCCGCCGGGCGCTTCGAGCGACGGGCACTACGTGAGCACGTTGAAGAACTGCGGCCGGGAGAGCCCGGTCGAGGCGTCGCTGTTCCCCAGCCAGACCTGGTGCCCCGGCTTCCACGTGCTGGGGCCGAGCTTCCTGGAGGACCCCGGCGCGTACGTCGCCGACGCGTACCGGACGTCCGACACCTTCGCCTCGCTGTTCGGCATGGACGAGGGGAAGAACTGCCCCGGCCACGAGGAACTCCGGGCGGTCGACGTCGCCCGGGGCGCCCGGCTGACCGTGAACCGGCTCGCGCCCATCGGCGACCGCCGCGCCGAGTACCGCGAATGGCTCGTGCCCTGCTACACGCGGGAGGTCACGGCCGGCGACAGGGACGGCTACGGCCCGACCCGCAGGACCGGCGTCACCTACACCGAGCGCATCTGGTACCTGCCCCGCACGAAGATCCTCGTCGTGGACGTCTGGAACACGCCGAACCTCGGGAAGATCCTCGCGGCCGCCGAATGGCGCTAGCCCCGGCCGCCCGCACGGGTCACACGACGTCGAAGACGTTCTTCTGGACGCCGTTGGAGTAGACCTCGTGCTCGACGAGCCGGAGCTTCTGCGCGTCCTTGTCGGCGTCGCTGAACAGGCGCTTCCCGGCGCCGAGCAGCAGCGGGAACACCAGCAGGTGGTAGCGGTCGATCAGCCCGGCGTCGGCGAGGCTCCGGTTCAGCCGCGCGCTGCCGTGGACGATGATCGGCCCGCCGTCGGTCTCCTTCAGCTCCGCCACGTCGTCGAGGGACCGCAGGATCGTGATGTCGCCCCAGTTGCCGACGAGGGCGTCCTCGGCGAGCGTCGTGGACACGACGTACTTCGGCATGGCGTTGTAGCGGGGGAACTCCGCGGTCATCGACGGCCAGACGGCGGAGAACGCCTCATAGCTGACGCGCCCCAGCATCATCGCGGCCGCCTCCTCCTGCTCGCGGGCCTTGAGCTCGTAGGCGTCCTCGACGAAGTCGACGTCCTTCACCGTCCAGCCGGAGTTGCGGTAGCCGGGCTCGCCGCCGGGGGCCTCCATGACCCCGTCGAGCGAGACGAACGCGGTGCTGATCAGGGTGCGCATGGGGACTCCCGTAACGTGTGCCGTCGGTCACCCCATCGGTGCCCGATGGGCAAGGGCTACCAACCTCCACCGACAATTTCGGCGGTGCGGTTCATCCGCCGTTCACCGTCGCGGGCGGCGGGGACGGCGCGCCCTCTGGACCACGAGATCTGACGGCGCCTGGCCCGTCCCGTCGAGGACGGCCGGGCGCGCGGTCAGCCGGACGCCGCCTCCCGCTCGGTGACGAGCTCCAGCAGGAGCATCCGCGGCGGCGGGTTCCCCCGGACGGTGTCGGACAGGTGCAGGGTGCCGTCGGCCGCGGCGGCCTTGAGCCGGTCCATGGCGGCCCCGGGATCGCCCTCGATCTCGTACTGCGCGATGTACGGGCCGCCGTCGCCGGCGGGCACGAAGCGGCGCGCGGCGACGAAGCCCTCGATCGTCAGCATCTCGGGGATGTGCACCTCGTCGTACCAGCGGTCGTACTCGGCCGCGACGTCCGGGCTCGGCCCCGCGGACTCCACGTGCAGGATCGTCCTCTTCGGCATGCGCGTTCTCCGATCGCGGCCCCGGCGCGGACGCCGGGCGGGCGGTGCGGCGCCCCCCACCCCCCCCAGCCCGGCGGCGGCGCCCCCGAGGCCGGCGAC